>JACCRC010000559.1 GCA_013813765.1 Deltaproteobacteria bacterium
ACACGGATCTCGTCAGCCGCCGCCCGCGGACCTCTCCCGCCCGCCGCGTGATCGAGCTGGCACAGCTCGCGCTCGGCCGCCTGTACTACGAGCGCGATCAGCCGTCGAAGGCGATCGATAGCTACCTGCTGGTCGACCGCCACTCGGACCTGTGGCCCGACGCGCTGTACGAGGTCGCGTGGGTCTACGTGAAGGCGAAGCAGTTCGACAAGGCGCTGCGCGCGCTCGAGCTTCTCTCACTCTCGGATCCCACGTCGGAGAAGACGCCGACGGTACGCATCCTCGAGGGCAACCTTCGCATCCGCAAGGCGCAGCTCGTGCGCAACGCCCAGATCACCGGCACCGTCGACGCGGACGCCGAGGATCCGTCGGTCGAGTACGAGAAGGCCGCCGCGGTGTTTCGCGAGACGCACGATGGCTACTACCCGTCGTACGAGGCGCTCACGCGGATGCTCGACAGCGCGTCGGCGGATCCCGCCGACTATCTCGCGCAGCTCGCAGGCCGCGCGTCGAACGTGTTCCAGGCCGCACCGCCGATCCCCGAGGCCGCCGCGCAGTACCTGCGCGAGGAGCCCGAGGTCCAGCGCGCGGTCGCGAACCAGGCCGATCTCGGCACGATCACCGCGCACCTGACCGAGGCAGAGGCCACGATCGCGCGGCTCGAAGGCGTGCTCGCGGCGGACGACAAGACGGTCGTGTACCCGGGCCTGTCATCGCGTCGCTCGCGCATCGGCCAGATCCAGAACGACCTGATCACGATCCGCAACCAGGTGGCCGACCAGCAGATCGCGCTGATCGCACCGTCGGGCGAGCTGTATCAGCTCACGCAGAATCGGAAGACGCTCGCCCAGACGTACTCGTCGATGCCGAACCCCGAGAACACGTACCTCGCGCTCGTCGGGGAAGCGCGGGTCAAGTTCGACGAGATCGACGAGGCCACGATCGACGTGAGCGCCGCGATCGACTCGACCCAGGCCATGGCGGTCGCGCTGCGGAAGTACGTCAACGATGTACCGGTCGAGGGCCAGACGCCCGTCCCCGAGGAGCAGCGCACGCAGATCAACTCCGAGCTCGTGACCACCGCCGGCGAGGCGTTCGCGATCGCGAACGAGCTCAACGAGCTCCGCCGCGAGATCACGCTCGGGCGCGACCTCGCGGGCGTCGGCGACGAGTCGGTGAAGCGTGCACGCGAGATACGCAGCAACCTCAAGACCGCGCAGGACAACGAGCACCGGCTGCTCGCCGGGTTTGCGGCTGCCAGCAAGGACTCCGGCAAGTCCAAGAAGCTCGCCGCACTCGGCGACCGCGCGGCCCGGATCGCGGAGCAGCTCGAACAGACCGAGCAGCAGGTCGACACGATCGTCGACGGCGCGATGAGCCAGGCCAGGGTGACGATCGCCGAGGCGCGCCGGAACGTGGACATGTACAAGAGCGAGCTCGCGGAGTACGAGCTCGAGTCGCGCGCGGTCGGCGGAACGATCCTCGCCGGCAGCTTCAAGAACGTGAAGGCGAAGTTCTACGACGTGATCGTGCGGACCGACGTCGGCGCGATCGACGTCGTGTGGGCGCAGAAGGAAGACGCCGACGACGATCTCAAGCGCTTGAACCTGTCTCGCCAGCGCGAGATCAAGCAGCTCACCGACGAGTTCAAGGACATCCTCGACGCGGCGCAGGCTCCGGTCCCGGCGACGCCGGGCACCGTCACGCCGCCGCCCGCTCCGACGGCGCCTTCCGGCAGCCCCGACAAGGGTGCGGGGGGCGCGCGCGTCAGCCCGGGCGCCGAGATCCCGAAGGCACCGACCACACCGACGGTGCGCCCGGATAACGAGACCAAGCAACCCGCGCCCAAGGGAGGCTCGAAGTGAGGTTCCCGAAGCTTGTGCGCCTCGCGATGGCGCTGTCGCTCCTCGCCACCACCACGCTCGCGATCGCGCAGCCCGGCACGATGCCGTCGGATCCCGCGACGGGACCGGGCCTCGGCGGTCAACCGCAGCCGTTCGGCGTTCCGGTCGGCCCGATGCCGCCGACGATCCAGCTCACGCCGCAGGAGAAGGATCAGCTCAAGGACGTCGAGGCGGAGTACGAGCGGTTCACGCAGGCCGCCACGGAGCACGATGCTCGCATGCGGTCGATCGCGCGCCGCGAGTTCGACACGCGCACCGCCGAGCTGACGAAGAAGTACGCGGACCGGATCGCGAAGACCGAGGCCGCTCGCGGCAAACGACACGGCGAGACCGTCGCGATGCTCGAGAAGTTCCTCGTCAACCACCCGGCGCACGAGCAGTTCACCCCCGACGCGATGTTCCGCCTCGCGGATCTCTACATCGACCTCGCCGAGGAAGAGTTCGAGGCCCGGATGACGGCGCAGGAGCAAGGCGGAAAGCCGGCGGACGCCGATTCCGACACCGCGCAGATCGTCGACTACGCGCGCTCGGTCGCGCTCTGGGAAAAGATCCTCACGAGCTTCCCGCAGTACCGCCAGACGCCGTCCACACTGTACCTGCTCGCGTACTACGATCGCGGCAAGAACGAGCGCCGCTCGCTGAAGATCTTCCTCGCGCTCGCGTGCGCGAACCAGCACAAGTGGAACGAGCCGCCACCCGTCGTGCCGAGCCGCGAGGAGGCGCTGAAGCGCGTCTCGCAGAAGCAGCTCCGCGATCCGTACGCGCAGTGCACCCCGTATCCGAACGCCGAGGCCGAGCTGGTCCGTCACGCGTGGGTCCGCGGCATCGCGGATCTGCACTTCGCGGTTCCCGGCGAGATCGATGAAGCGATCGCGTCGTACCTGAAGGTCGCGAACGGCGGCAACGACTCCAAGCTCTACGCCGAGTCGCTCTACAAGCTCGCGTGGTCCTTCTACAAGCGCGACATGATGGAGGACTCGATCAAGCGGTTCGACGAGTCGGTCCGCCTCTACGACGTGATCGTCGCGCAGGGCGGCACGCCGGCGCTCGAGCTCCGCGACGAATCGATCCAGTACATCTCGGTCGCCTTCACCGATCCGTGGGAAGGCGAGGCCGACACGAGCCCCGTGAAGGCGATGGATCGGGCACGGGCGTTCTACAAGGGCCGCGAGAACGAGCCGCACGTGCGCGACGTCTGGGTCGCACTCGGCAAGGCGTTCACGGATCTGCAGGCGTGGGATCAGGCGGTCGATTCGTACCGCCTCGCGATCGGACCGCCGTGGGAGCTGAACCCCGGCAACCCGGTCGTCCACCAGGAGATCGTCAACGTGTTCGAGCTCAAGGGCGACAAGTTCGCGGCCGATGCCGCGGCCGCCGAGCTCGCGACTCGCTACGCGCCGGGCACGCCGTGGTTCGCCGCGAACGAGAAGGACCGCGAGGCGATGGAGAACCAGCGCCGGATCGCGGAGCGCGCGCTGTATGCGGCGACGCGCAACACGCACTCGGCTGCGACGACGATGCGCAAGGACTACGACGCCGCGCCGACGAAGGATCCGCAGGCGAAGGCCGACTACCTCGCGATGTACAGCAAGTCCGTCGAGCTCTACCGCGCGTTCATCACGACGTACCCCGAGAGCGACTACATCTACGAGTTCACGTTCCTCCAGGGCGAGGCACTGTACTGGAGCGAGCGGTACCCCGAGGCGATCATCGCGTACACCTGGGTCCGCGATCACAAGGACATGGGCACCGCGTACTTCATCGACGCGGCCCGCTCGATCCTGCAGTCGTACGAGGCCCAGGCCGAGCAGCTCGTCGCCGAGGGCAAGCTCAATCCGCTCAAGGTCCCGACGATCGCCGACATGAAGGCGACGCCGCCGCCGTGGACGCCGCAGCCGATCCCCGACATCTACCTCCGCCTCCAGGCCGAGTACGACAACTACCAGAACGTGGTCCCCGATCCGAAGGCCGCGCCGGGGCAGGGCATCAACGCCGCACTCATCTCGCTCGCGTACCTCCATATCGACGACGCGATCGCGCGCTTCACCAAGGTGATGGACAAGTTCTGCGGCGCCCCCGAAGCGGCGAAGGCCAAGGACGGCATCCTCGCGATCTACGAGGCGCAGTCGAACTACGACGCGATCGAGGCGACGAACAAGAAGTTCATCGCAGCGAAGTGCGGTGACGCCGACAGCATCAAGCTCGCGATCTCGCAGAACCGCTCGCTGAACTTCTCGCGCGCGGCTGACCTCTACGCGGCCAAGAACTACTTGCCCGCCTCCGAGGCGTTCTACCGGTTCTACAAGACCGCGCCGGCGAACGACCCGGACCTCCCGGTCGCGCTGTACAACGCCGCGATCAGCTACAAGCTCGCCGACAAGCCGAACAACGCGCTGTCGCTGTTCAAGGAGTTCACCGCGAACCCGGCGAAGAACTTCCGCGAGAGCAGCTACTACCTCGATGCGATGCGCCTGACCGCCGCGAGCTACCAGGCGAAGTTCGACTACGACAACGCGATCCGCACGTACAAGGAGCTCCACAACCTGACGAAGGTTGCGAAGGCGAAGGGCATCAAGGCTCCGGACCCGCTGCCGGGCGAGCAGCCGCGCACTCTCGAGCAGATCGGGCTCGACGCGCTGTACAACGCCGCGCTCGCGAGCGAGCTCAACCGCGACTTCCGGGGCGCCGTCGAGCTCTACAACCAGTACGCGAGGGCCGAGCCCGATCGCCGCAAGCAGGACCGCGCGATCTGGTCGATCGGCGGCATCTATCGCCAGTCGGGCGACATCGGCAACATGACCGAGACGTTCGACCGCTGGCGCAAGGCGTACGGCAAGGACCAGGGCAACGAGGACGACTACGTCCAGACGTTCTACGATCAGGCCGCGCTGCGGAAGAAGAAGGGCCAGACACCGCAGGCCAAGGCACTCGGCCAGGAGACGATCAACGCGTGGAAGGCCCGCGGCGCTCCTCGCGGAACGCGCGGCGCGAAGCTCGCCGGCGAGTGGCAGCTCGCGCAGGCCGAGGAGTACTACGCGAACACGTGGACACCGTTCGCGATCAAGAAGGCGGCGAAGACCGTTGAAGAGGCGAAGAGGCAGAACGCGGAGATCGAGAGGCTGAAGACCGCGACCGAGGACAAGTACCTCGCGCTCGATCCGTACGGTGTCGCCGAGCTGTCGATGGCGGCGAAGGTCCGTTACGCCGACGTGCAGTACGAGTTCGGCCAGAAGATCAGCGATGCCCCGATCCCGGTGCCAGTCGCGAAGAACGAGGCCGCCGTCGCCGCGTACGAGACGCAGCGCGACAAGAACCTCACGAAGTTCCTGAACGAGGCGAAGGCCCAGTGGAGCGAGGTTCTGGACCTCGCCAAGCGTGGCGGGCTCTCCAACAAGTGGAGCCGCCGGGCGCAGGAAGCCCTCGGTCGCGAATTCCCGGGTGAGTTCACGTCCTTACGGCAGGAGCTCGTTCAGGGCACGGAGGCGCCATAATGGATCGGATGTCGACGTCGCGCGTTCCTAGCTTCATGACCCGGCGCCTCGGGGCGGTCCTTCTGTGTTTCGCGGTCGCCTGTGGTGGCGGCAGCAAGAAGGACAAGACCACGCCCAAGAAGGACCAGGGCGGGCAGTCGATGAAGGACGGCGGCGATCCCGAGGCTCCGCCGACCGGTGGTGGAGCGGGCTCGGCGGGCGACGTGGCGGGCACTGGGAGCGGATCGGGAACCGGCTCCGCCGGCATCGCGTCGGAGCCCGGCGAGACCGTGCAAGCGGTTGTCTATCCGAACCTCGACCAGGATCCCGCGCAGGCGAAGGCGAAGGTCGATGCGCACCTCGCGACCGCGAAGATGGCGCTGGCCCAGCAGAACCCCGACGGCGACACCGCGCTCAAGGAAGCTCGGCTCGCGCTGACGTTCGATGCAGCGAGCGTCGACGCCGCCGCGATGATCGCGTTCGCCTACTACCACAAGAAGCTCTACGAGACGGCCGAGCTCGTTCTCGACGACCTGTTCAAGCGCGAGACCGCGAAGAACAACGCGCAGGTCTACTACGTGTATGGCCTCGTCTACGACAAGACGAACCGGCCCGAGCGCGCCGAGCTCGCGTACCAGAAGGCGGTCGGTCTCGATGCGAACCACCAGAGCGCGCTCGTCAACCTCGGCGTGCACCAGCTGCGCAACGGCCAGTACCAGGAAGCCGAGCAGACGTTCGATTCGCTCGTCGGCAAGTTCAACCGCAAGGACGCGGTCACGCTGACGTCGCTCGGCTCCGCGTATCGCGGGCGCTCCGCCGAGTATCCGCCCGGTGGCCAGCGCGACCAGTACGTGGGCCGTGCCGACGGCGCGTACAAGCGCGCGACGCAGGCGAATTCAAACTACGGGCCTGCCTACTACAACCTCGGGCTGCTCTACCTCGAGAACTCCCCGTTTCCCGGCATCAAGGACGAGATGACTCGTCTCAGTGCGGCGAAGGGGTACTTCGATCAGTACAAGAACATGCCGGGCGTCGACATCAAGCTCTACGACGACCGCATGAAGGACGTCACGAAGCTCATCAAGCGCCAAGAGAAGCTGAACAAGAAAAAGAAGTCATAATAAGGACCCCCATGCGCACGAACCCTTGGCTCTCCCTCCTCGCCGTGACGGCCGGTCTGGTCCTTGTCGCGCCAGCACCGAGCGCGCGTGCCGAGGGTTGTCCGGATGATGCCGAGAGCGGCGAGAAGAAGCAGGGCAAGTTCCACATCGAGTACATCAACGGCAAGCCGGTGACGGTGATCGATACGGTCGTGTCGGTGTGCGGCAAGGTCCCGCGGCCGAGCGTGGTCTACGTGCTGACCGCGAAGAACATCGATTACGAGTGGGAGAACCTGAAGCAGGACTTCATGCCGCTCATCCTCAAGACCGTCAAGCAGGCGCCGTTCTGATGGCGACGGCACGTCCCAATCAGGCAGGCGGCACGACGATCGGCGGCGGCGGAAATCGTCCGCGCATCCTACGTATCGGCGTGTTGCTCGGCGGCAAGATCGTCGAGGAGCGGCTGATCCGCGAGCGCACGAGCGTGACGATCGGGCAGTCGATGAAGAACACCTTCTCGATCCCGGTCGACGGGCTGCCGCTAGAGTTCACGCTGTTCTCGATGGAGGAGGGCAAGTACTCCCTCCGCTTCCTCGCGAAGATGGACGGCCGGCTCTCCGACGGGAGCGGCGGCGTCCACACGCTCGACGTCCTCAAGTCGGGCCGCGGCGCGCAGCAGGTCGGCGACTACTGGCAGGTGCCGCTCACCGACGGTGCGCGCGGCAAGCTCTCGATCGGCGACCTGACTGTTCTGTTCCAGTTCGTCACCGAGCCGCCGCGTCAGCCCAAGCCGATGCTGCCCGCGTCGGTGCGCGGCACGTTCGCCGATCGGTTCGATCCGCGGCTCAGCGTGATCCTCGCTGCGTCGATCCTCGCGCACTTCGCCGTCGTCATCATCGCGCTCCTCACCGACGTCGAGGTGCCGAGCGGCATGGCCGAGCGCGCGTACAACCTCACGTTCAAGCCCGACACCTATCAGGTCGATGTCACGCAGCCCGAGCCCGTGAAGACGGCCGATGCCGGATCTGCGGCGGGCAGCGCGGCCGCGGAGAAGAAGCCGGAGCCGAAGGTGGCGAACAATCCGAAGCCGGCGACGAAGCCGGATGACGGCGGTGGCCGCAGTGACAGGGACACCGTCGCGATGCAGGAAGAGGAGGCCGCGCGGTTCGCCGATCTCCTCACCGGTGAAGGCGAAGCAGGCACCAGCGAAGGCGACATGAGCAAGCGCCGCCCGGGCGCGGACCTCGGTCAGCAGATCAGCGACGTCAAGGAAGGCGGCAAGACCGTCGCGATCGGCGGCGGCGCAGGCCGCGGCTCGCGCGGCGACGGCGATCCGCGTGTCGGCACGGGCTCCGGTCCGAAGATCAGTGGCCCGACGGGCCCCGAATCCGCAGGCGGCGGCAAGACCGAGAAGCAGCCCACCGGCCGCATCAACGTCAGCGACAAGCAGACGTTCGACGAGTCGACCCTGACTCCCGACATCGTGCTCTCGAAGATCCAGTCCGCCTACATGGCCGGCCTGAAGCGTTGCTACAAGGAGTATCTGAAGAAGGACGCCACGGCGCGCGGCAAGGTCACGCTGTCCCTCACGGTCAACGAGACCGGCCGCACCACGTCAGGCAAGGCCAAGGGTTTCGCGGGCGACGTCGACGACTGCATCAGCGGCTTGATGCAGAGCTGGCGCTTTCCGATCCCGAAGGACAAGGACGGCGAGGCCACCGAGGCGAGCTTCGCGATCACGCTGCAGCTGATTCCGGACTGATCCCGGGGCGAAGGCCGGCGACCAGCCGGGGCTGCGACCGTCGCGGCTCGGGCGGCTCGAGCCGTACGGCCGGTTCTCGCTCGGCCTGTGCTTCAGCACAGGCGCTCGCTGCGCTTCCGGGCGTACGACTCGATCCGCCTCGAGCCGCTCGGTCTCGCGCCCGGCTGGCCACCGGCCTTCGCCCTCTAGATCTTCCGCCTGGTTGGCACGTTTCCATGGGGATGACCTCCCCTGTGCCCACCCGTGCTTTGCGCGTCGGCGTCCTCCTCGGTGGCAACCTCGTCGAGGAGCGCGTGTTTCGCGAGGGTGCGCCGATCACGTTCGGCCAGTCGCTGCGCTGCTCGATCTCGGTGCCGGGTGACGGCATCCCGCACGAGCACGTGCTGTTCGCGCGCGAGGAGGGACGGTTCATCCTGCGCGCAGCGCCGAAGATGACCGGCAAGCTCGCGCAGCGCGGGGAGATCAACGCCGAGCTGGTGGGCGACGTCGCCATCGACAAGGGTGCGCGCGGCAAGCTGACGATCGGCGATGCGACGCTGCTGTTCCAGGAGATGGCCGCACCACCGCGCGCGCCGAAGCCGCTCTTGCCCGCCTCCGTGCGCGGTACGCTCGGTGATCGCATCGACCGCCGCCTTGCCGCGATCATCGGCGCCTCGGTGATCGCGCACCTCGCGATCGCGGGCTACGCGTGGTGGAACGACGTCGAGAGCGGCTCGATGCTCGAGACGCCCGTCGCGCAGCAGTACCGCCAGGAAGTGATGGAGGTGTCGTTCCCCGACGATCCAACCACACCGACACCGAGCGTCTCCACCGGGCCCGGGGCGGCGGCGCCGGCGACGCCGGTGCAGACGGCGAAGCCGATCGTGCGCCCCACGCGCGTGACGCCGAACAACCCGACTTCGACCGCCGCGACCGAGGATGATGCGATGAAGTTCGCGTCGATCCTCGCCGGCACCGAGGTCGGCCGTAACGGTGCGAACGACCTGAGCAAGCGACAGCCCGGCGCGGACCTCGGCACGCAGATCGCTGCGGTCGGTGATCGCCAGGTCGTCGTCGGCAACAACGACAGCGGCTTCCGCCAGGGACCGCGCGACGGCATCGGTACCGACTCGAAGCAGATCACGAACGATCCGAATCAGGTCGCGACGCAGGCGCCGAAGAACCCCGAGCGCGAACCGGGCGGCCGCATCCAGATCAAGCCGCTGCCGCCCCAGGGCCCTGGCACCACGCTCACCGTGCAGATGGTCCTCGACAAGATCAAGGGCGTCTACATGACGGGCCTGCAGCGCTGCTACAAGAAGGGCCTCCTCGACGACAGCAAGCTGTCGGGAAAGATCGCGATGTCGTTCACGGTCACCGAGCGCGGATCGCTCGACGACGCGAGTGCGTCGGGCGTGTCGTCCGAGGTCGATGCGTGCATCGAGACCCTGATGTCGGGCTGGCGGTTCGGCATCCCGCGCGACAAGGACGGCGATCCGACCGAGCAGCCGTTCAAGCTGGTCCTGGCGCTCCAGCCCAGCTGAGCGCAGAATCACCAGGGATGGCCCTCCGCGTGCTGGCGTTCGTGATGCTCGCGCTGAGCACCGCCGCGGCCGCACCGAAGAAGCGGTGGGAGACCCTGCCGCTGCCTCCGGCGATGCCCGCGGCGACGACGAGCGGGCAGGTCGATGTCAACGGCGCGTCGATCTACTACGCGATCTACGGCAAGGCGGATGCGGCGCGCCCACCCGTCGTCCTCTTGCACGGCGGTCTCGGCAACTCGGATCACTTCGGGTTCCAGATGCCGGCGCTCGTCGACAAGTTCCAGGTCATCGTGATCGACTCGCGCGGGCAGGGGCGCAGCACACTCACGAAGGCGAAGCTCAGCTACCACGCGATGGCGGGCGACGTGGTCGCGGTCCTCGACAAGCTCGAGGTCAAGAAGGCCGCGTTCGTCGGCTGGAGCGACGGCGGCGCGATCGCGCTCGACCTCGCGATCCACAACCCCGATCGCGTCGCGAAGCTCTTCATCGTCGGTACGAACTATGACTCGAAGGGCTCGAAGCCCCGCGGTGGTTCGTCGACGCCGACGTTCAAGCTGTACTCCGCGAAGTGCAAGGCGGACCATCAGAAGCTGTCGTCGAAGCCGAAGTCGTACAACGAGGTCATCGACGCGCTGTTGCCCGTCTGGCGCAACCCCGCGGGGTTCACGAAGGCACAGCTGAAGCAGATCCAGGCGCCGAGCATGATCACGCTCGGCGCGTACGACGAGATCATCCTCACCGACCAGATCAAGGAGATGGGAACGCTGATCCCGAAGGGACAGTCGCTGATCTTCAAGGACGCGAGCCACTTCGTGATGTGGCAGGACCCCGAGAGCTTCAACAAGGCGCTCGTCGAGTTCCTGAAGTAGAGTCGCGCGATGCCTGAGTCGGGCGACCTCGTCGGGCCATACCGGCTCGTCTCGCAGCTCGGCAAGGGCGCGATGGGCGAGGTCTGGCGCGCGCGCGACGAGCGGCTCGATCGCTACGTCGCCCTGAAGGTTCTGCCCGCCGATGCCGCGGGGGACGTCGAGCGCCGCGCTCGCATGCTGCGCGAGGCCCGCGCGGCCGCGGCGATCCGCCACCCGAGCGTTGTCACGCTGTTCGACATCGTCAACCACCAGGGCGACGACATCCTCGTCATGGAGCTCGTCGAGGGCCGCACGCTGTCCGAAGCGCTGCGCAAGGACGGCGCGCCATCGCTCGAGGTCGGGCTGCGCTGGATCCACGGCATCGCCGAGGCGCTCGTCGCCGCGCACGCGCGCGGGATCCTCCACCGCGACATCAAGGCCGCGAACATCATGGTCACGCCCGACGGTGGGGTGAAGGTCCTCGACTTCGGCCTCGCGAAGCTGCTCGACGACACCGGCCCGATCCCGGTGGTGACGCGCGCGCCGAAGGTCCCGAGCGCGGCGATCGCCCTCGACGAGACGATGCCGAGCGAGTCGTCGTCGATGCCGGAGGTGGCGGCCACGCAGCCTGCGAGCATGGAGCTCGACAGCTATCAGACACACGCGGGCCAGCTGATCGGCACGCCGCTCTACATGGCGCCCGAGCAGATCGACGGCCAGCCGCCCGACGAGCGCAGCGAGGTGTTCTCGCTCGGCGTGCTCGCGCACGAGATCCTCTCCGGCAAGCCGCCGTACGTCGCGGCGTCGATGGCGCAGCTGTTCCAGCAGATCAAGACCGTCGAGCCGCCGCCGATCGACGACATCCCCGACGGTGTCGCGGCGATCGTGCGCAAGGCGCAGGACAAGGCGCCCGGCGAGCGTCACGCGTCGATGACCGAGCTCCGCGATGCCCTCGCCGCCGAGCGCGCACGGCTGTTCGCTCCGCCGGCTCGCCGCTGGCCGCTCGTCGCTGCGATCGCGCTCGTCGCGGTCGCGGGGCTCGCTGCGTTCCTGTGGTGGCGCGCGAACCGTCCGGCGCCGGTGCGGCCCGGCGACGATGTCGTGCAGACCGCGCTCGAGGAGTACGACGTGTTCTACACGGAGAAGGCGATGTCCTCGCTGCGCAAGGCGCTCGCGGTGGCACCTGATCATCCGCGCGCGAACGCGTATCTGATCCTGTTCGGCGGCGGTCAGCAGGCCGATCTCGACCTCGCGATCGCCGGTGCGAAGCGCGCTCGCGCTACGACCGACGAGCACAGCAAGGATCGCGCGCTCGTCGACGCGGCGATCGCGTATGCGGAGAAGGGCGCTCCCTCTGCGCGCGCCGCACTGATCGGCACCGGCGCACCGAGCGACCGCGAGCTCGCATTCTGGGCGGCCGAGCTGTCGTATCGCGCAGGCCACTACGCATCTGCGAATGACGAGTACAAGGCGCTCCTCGCGGATCCCGCACCGTCCCTGCGCGGTCGGATCTACGACCACTACTCGTCGGTACTGCTCTACCTCGACGAACCCACCGAGGCGCTACGGATCGGCAAGATGTATCGCGATGCATTCCCCGGCGAAGCCGACGCTGTCGGCGTGTACGCGACAACGCTCGCCGCGGCAGGCAAGTCGACCGAGGCGATCACCGCAGCCGAGGAAGCGCTTCGCCTCGCGGAAGGCGAGGACACGCTCGCCGGGCTCGGCAAGGTCGTCGCACTCTCCGGAGATCGCGCCCGCGCGAAGGAGCTCTACAAGCGCTCGCTGGAGCGCGCCGGTCCAGCGCGGCGCCCCGTGCGTCGCGCGGCGCTTGCCTTGTTGCAGTGGCTCGACGGCGAGCTCGACGTGGCACGCGCCACCGTCGCGCCGTGCCTTCCCGGCGGTCCCGATGCCGCGGTTCGCGAGCGCGGCGCATGCCTGTTCATCGCCGGCGTCCTCGAGCCCGCACGCGCGGCGGAGATCGCGAGCCAGCTCGACGGTCTCGCGGCCGAGGCGACTCCGGAGCGTCCCGCCTACGGCGCTCCGATGAGCCTCGGGGGTCTCGTGCGTGCGCGAGCGAGCTTCTTCGGCGGCGCTTGCATCCTCCCGCCCGAGACGATGCCCGCGGATCCAAAGCTCGAGGCCGCATTCGCCGCGCCGCTCGATTTCTACGCCGCCTATCACGTGCCGTTCTTCACGAGCTGGGCGCTGTGCGAGCGCGCCGCCCTGAAGGCCGCGCTCGGCGATCGCGCGGCTGCCGCCGAGCTGCTCGACGCGGCGGCCGCGAAGGCGCCGAACCGTACGTGGCTCGTCGAGACCGCGAAGCGCTATCGCTGATCAGCGGATCGCGATCGAGAACCGCAGCTCTGGATTGCACGCGATCGCGTTCCAGCCGCCGAGGCTGTCGCTGCACGTATCCGGCGCGGAGGTAGCGAACCCCGAGAAGTAGGGTGCGTTCGTTCCAGTGATGCAGATCCGTCCCCACGGACCGTTGGTCCCGGTCCACGCATCCGTGCATCGGTCGTTGAAGCTGAACGAGCCGAATCGCAGCGTGGCAGGCGTTGCGGTGGCACCGCCGATGCTGACGGTGATCGGCACGTCATTCATCGCGCTGTTGAACGGCGCATCGGTGCGCCACGCGGCGGGCATGTCGAAGGTCGCGAAGTTCGACGCGGCCGTACCGGTGGATCCGCGGTAGGCGATCATCGCCTTCTGCGCGGCGGTGAGCAACGGCGGGCTCGACGACGTGTACGAGATCGGGACCATGCTCAGATTGGTGGGCGCGAGGAACACGATCGTCCACCCGCCACCGTCGGTGGTCATGTCGCAGGTCACGTCGTACGCGGCCGCGCCACCGGCGCCGTCGGGATCGATCGTGTACGTGCCGCTCGGCATCGAGGGGGTCGCCGTCTTGATCGCGTTGCAGCTCGCAGGCGCGGACGGAGTATCGACCATCATGTTCGTGCCGGCATCGACCTCGAAGCCGCACGCCGGCATTCCGAGCGTGCTGACCACCACGAGTATCGCTGCGCGGCCCATCGCGTCCAGACGATAACCCAAGTCCTACCCGGTCGGTACTCTACGGGGGAGGCAGGAGCGCTCGGGCCTGCTCGATCTTGTCCAGGCGAGCCGTCACCTCGCTGCGCCGAGCGGCGGGGAGGATGCCAACATCCAGGCGCCGCAGACAGCGCTTCGCAGGCTCCCATTCACCCATTCCAATGTGCGCATCGCACAGCACGAACCAGGCGTTGACCTTCTCGTTGACAGTGCCGGTCCAGCTCTCCACGTCCCGCACCTCGCGAGCCGCCTCGGCGAACCGCTGCTTTTGCAGCAGCACGCGTGCGAGCGCGACCCGGCGATCGCGGGCCACGACGTCGCCGCAGCGCTGGCTCGCTGCCAGCAGGGCGGGCAGCTCCTCGCGCTGCATCGCCACTCCGTACAGCGCCGTGCACGCGACGGTACTCCCCGGGTGCTCGTCGAGCACGCGCTTCAACCACCGCGTCTGGATGTCGAACGCCTTCGCCTCCACCAGGAGCCGCAGCATCGGGTCGAGCGTCGCGATCTCGGTGGGGATCGCGGTCGCTGCCACCTCCGGCGTGAGGCGCGCGATCACCTCTGCCACCACGGGACGCGGACTCGTCGACGCTCGCAGCGTTGCTGCAAACTCGACGGCGGCTTGCTCGGGCTTTCCGCCCCGGAGCAGCATGCGCGCCGCGAGGTGATGCAGCCCGGCCAGTAGCGGATGGAGGCGCAGCGCGTGGTTGAGGACGCGCACGGTATCGGGGTCGCCCGCTCGATACATCGCCTGGCTGGCGAGCGCGTAGCCGAAGTAGTCGAGCGGGTGGCGCTCGATGGTCGCGCGGATCTCGTCGAGCGACACCTCCTCGCTCGCGGTGAGGCGTTCATGATCCTCCGCGTTGGACGTCGTGGCGCTGCCGAGGAGCAGCAGGGCCGCGAGCACGAGGCTCGCGAACTGAGCGATGCGAACGCCGGCCGCGATTCTCACCTGCTTGCCCTCGAGCTCCTTCATCGGTCCGTAGGTCAGCGTCGCGAGCAGCGCGGTGACAGGGACCGCGAGACCGAGCATCTGAACGCCAAAATCGACGATGCTCTGCAACGCGATCGCGGCGAGCGCCGCGAGTGCAGCGGCCGCGAGCGGACCATCCCGCCAGCGCCTCAGCGCTCTCACGGCGACCCAGCCCATCGCCAGCCCGATCAGGATCGCGCCGATCACGCCCCACTCGACGACGGCTTGCACGTACTCGTTCTCGGCGTGCGAGAACGTCGCCTTGGCGGAGGCGGGATGGACCCGCGTGATCGCGGATTCGAATGCTCCGCGCCCGATGCCGAGCCACGGGGCCTCCGACAGCAAGCTCTCCGCCGAGCGCCAGATCGCGAACTTGCTGTTGGGCTGACTGACCTCGTCGAGGCTGGTGCGCGAGAGCTGATGGCTCACGTCTCCCGCACTCGCGTAGACGATGACGATGATCGTGCACACCACGACAACGACGACCGGCAACGATGTCGTCAGCGCGCGCGAGCGCGATCGAGGCCGCGCCTCCTCGGGGAACAGGCGCTGCCCGACGCGAACACCCGCGAGCACGAGGAATCCGGCGACCAGCGCGAGCGTTGCACCGCGCGAATTGCCGGCGACCGTCGTCGCTCCACACGCCGCCACGACGAGCAGCCACAGCGCGCGAAGGATCGATCGCTGCCGCGGATACATCGCGAGTCCCCCGGCCACCGTGGCGCAGATCGCCATGAAGCCGCCGAGGTGGTTGTCGTTGAGCAGCGGACCGAGGAGCTTGGGCTGCGCGTGGGTGGGCTCGTACAGACCGTAGAGCCGCGTCGCGCCGGCCAGAGCGTGAAGCGCGACGAGTGCTGCCGTCACGCCGCCGATCGCGGCAATCGTCGCGAGGATCCGATAGCGCCCCTTCTCGGAGATCGAGAGTCGCAATGCCCAAACGGCGACGCCGATCAGGATCACGAGCACCGCGACCGCGCGCAGCGTGCCCGGCGGATCGAGGGACAGCGACGGCCACGGTGACGTCCCCATCAGCGCGGCTCCGTCCTCGCGAAGGCCGTTGCCGATCGGCTGCAGGATGTCGAGGAGTGCCTGCGGCAGCGGGATCAGCTGGATCGCGCTGACCAGTGCGGCCGCGCCGAGCGCGACCACCAGCGGCGGAACACGCGCGAACACGCGGCGTGACTTCACCTGCGGAAGCAGCGCGATCACCACGAGCAGCGCGACGATCGCCTGCGACCATCGCAGCACACCACCGACCAGAAAGACCGCACTGCACAAGGCAGCCACACCCGCGGAGAGCGTCACGCGCTCGCGGAGCGTCACGCGCCTACCAGGGGCGCTCGGGCACGAAGATCTCGTCGCCCGGCATCATCGGGAAGTTGGGGCGACGGCCCTCCGCGATCATCTCGACCGGGATCTTGTACGTCTCCTTCCTCCCGTCGGTCAGTCGCGTGACGCGCACCATGTTCTTGCGCGCGAGCGGCTGAAATCCGCCGCTCTGCGCGATCGCCTCGGTGATCGTCAGACCCGGCGTGAACTTGATCGAGCCACTGCGTCCGACCTGACCAAACACGGAGCACTTGAGAGAGTTGATCTCCGTCACGGTCAGCGACACGACCGGATCCTGGAGATATCCGTCAGCGAGTCGCTTCTGGATATCCTCCTGGACCTGACGGAGCCCCTTGCCGCCGGCGGAGACACTCCCGATGTACTGAACCTCCATCGTCCCGGAGGAATCCAGCGTGTAAGTGGCATGGATTTCCTTCGACCCATAGAAGACCGTGAGGGCGAGCTTGTCCCCAGGACCAAGCGCTAACTTGCCCGGGTCAAACGGCGCAACCGTCGGATAGGTTGCTGGCGGATTATCCGCACATGCACCTGCGAGCAGGAGAATCGCGATGAGGGCCAGTAGAGGACGCATCGACCGTACCTAGTTGCCGACGAGCGGCGCTCGGTTCATGCCAGATTTCAGTGAACGTTACCACCGGCCCGCGCAACCAACCCCTGACGTTGACCCAGTAGCTTGTTTTCCGTATCCTTGCCCGAGGCTCGTACTCCATGACTTCGCCGATCCGCCGCTTCGCTCTCGCCGTCCTCATCATGGGCGCCGCCGGCGGTATCGCGGCGACCGACACGGCAGCTCCGGCCACGCCGCCACCTCCACCGGCCGCTTCCGCGAAGGTGCAGGCGATGTCCCCGGCCGAGTTGAAGACCTCCGCCGACGGAATCCAGGCGCAGATCAAGGAGGACTACCAGCACGTCCTCCGGCTCCAGGGCATTGCACGCAAGCAGAAGGACGTCATCAAGCTCAACTGCGTGAACGACAAGCTCGTCCAGCTGAAGGTTCAGATGAACCTCGCAGACACCTCCTACAACTCGCTGGTGGCGAACCAGTCAAAGGGTGAGGAAGCGTCGGGCATGCACGCGCAGCTCCAGGCGACCGGCCACAGCGTGAAGGAGCTCCGCGAGGCCGCGAATGCATGCATCGGCGAGCTCGAGCTCAAGCGGGAATCTCCGATCGAGGTTCAGAGCCCCGAGATCACGGATGACCCCGGTGTAATCGATCCGTACAACGGTGAGCAGGGCGTCGTCGTCGAACCGCCCGGCTACGCGTCTCCGTTCCACTGAGCGAATTCGCATAGCGCTTCCTCACGGGGAAGCCGTGGATTCACGCATGGCCAATCCCGCTGCGGTCGGCTACCAACGTGAACGTGGCGGTGTCCCGCTGCCACTAACGACTGCCGCCTGTGCCTCCCCTTTTCCTCAGACTCTTCCAGCGCAGCCTGCTGTCGATCCTCGATGTGATCGGGCTGTCGATCGCGTACTGGCTCGCGTTCCTGTTCCGCTTCGAGTTCGACATCCCGTCGAGCGCGCTCGACCTCGTCTTCATCAACTGGCCGTACGTGGTCGCGACCCAGTATCTCGCGCTCTCCATCATGGGCGTGCCGCGCATGTCGTGGCGCTACATGACGATGCGCGACACCGTCCGCATCGCGCTCGCGATCGCGCTGTCGACCGCGGTGCTCGGTCTGCTGCGCATCGCGCTGCCGCTCCTGGTCGGGCATCGGCTCGTGTACATCCCGTTCGGCGTGATCGCGATGAACTGCGTGCTCGCGTTCCTCGCGCTCGTCGCCTCGCGCGCTCTGGTGCGCCTGCGCGGCGAGGCGATCGACCGCGAGCGCCGCAAGCCCGGGAACGCGACGCAGTTCAACGCGCTGCTCATCGGTGCCGGCGAGGCCGGCGTGATCGTGGCGCGCGAGATCCAGAATCGTCCAGACCTCGGGCTCAAGCCCGTCGGCTTTCTCGATGACGATCGCCGCAAGATCGGCACGAGCATTGGCGGTCTGCAGGTGCTCGGCACCACGAACGACATCAAGGAGATCGCCGAGCAGAAGCGTGCGAAGCGCGCGCTGATCACGATCGCGAACGCGACTGGCCACCAGATCCGCCGGATCACGGAGCAGTGCCGCGACGCGGGCCTCGAGACGAAGATCATCCCCGGCATCTACGAGATCGTCGGCGACAAGGTGAACCTGTCGCGCATCCGCGAGGTCGCGATCGAGGACTTGCTCGGCCGCGAGCCGGTGATCCTCGACGAGGACATCGTCGGCTCGACGATTCGCAGCCGCGTCGTGCTCATCACCGGCGCCGGCGGCAGCATCGGCTCCGAGCTCTGCCGTCAGGTCTGCCGGTTCGGTCCCGAGCGCCTGATCCTCGTCGAGCGCTACGAGAACGCGCTGTTCGAGATCCATCGCGAGCTCACCCAGGCGTTCCCGCAGGTCCCGATCGAGCCGCGCATCGGCGACGTCTGCGACGAGGAGCGCATGCTTCAGGTGTTCGAGGCGAGCAAGCCCCACGTCGTGTTCCACGCCGCCGCGCACAAGCACGTGCCGATGATGGAGTGGAACCCGGGTGAGGCCGTGAAGAACAACATCGGCGGTACGCGCGTGATCGCGGACCTGTCGGACCGCACGGGCGTCGAGCGCTTCGTGCTCGTGTCCACCGACAAGGCGGTCAACCCCTCGTCGGTGATGGGCGCGACCAAGCGCGTCGCCGAGATCTACCTGCAGGCGCTGTCGGAGCGTTCGTCCACGCGGTTTGTCACGGTGCGGTTCGGCAACGTCCTCGGCTCGGCCGGTAGCGTGATCCCGATCTTCCGCGAGCAGATCGCGAAGGGCGGCCCCGTCACCGTCACGCACCCCGACATGACGCGCTACTTCATGACGATCCCCGAGGCCAGCCAGCTCGTCATGCAGGCCGGCGCGATGGGCGACGGCGGCGAGATCTTCATCCTCGACATGGGCAGCCCGGTGAAGATCGTCGACCTCGCGCGCGACCTCATCACGCTCTCGGGTCTGCGTCCCGACGAGGACATCGAGATCCGGTTCTCGGGCGTCCGTCCCGGCGAGAAGCTCGTCGAGGAGCTCCACGCCGACGCCGAGCACGCCGACAAGACGAAGCACCCGAAGGTCTTCATCGGCCGGATCAAGCCCCACAACTGGGACATCGTGAGCTCCGCCGTCGACGTCACGCTCGACCTCGCGCAGGGCACCGACCCCGAGCTGATCCGCAAGGCACTCGGCGAGCTGGTCCCCGAGTTCCGTGCCGTGCGGCCGTCGCGCTCTTCGCTCAAGACCACCGACCGCACCACCGACACGCTACCCGCGCTGCCGGCGCCCGAGATCACGGCGACGAACTGAGCAACCGCTCCATCTGCCCGCTCCACGGTCCATCATTGGCGACGCGCTGCCAGCCGAGCTGCTCGTAGAACGTCACGGCACGCGTGTTGTCGGGGTGGACCGTGAGGAGCATGCGCGGGTGCCCCCCGGCACGTGCACGCTGCTCGGCCTCGAGCATCAGCGCGCGGCCGGCACCGCTCCCGCGCACCGCCGGGTCGGTCGCGATGGAGAGCACGCCGAACGGCGGTGACTGCGCGGTCTTGGCGCTACCGATCCGCGAGTAACGCATCGTGATCTTGATCGCACTCTTCAGCCGGTCGCGGATCATCGGGCTCAGTGCGAGCCACGGGTGCGTCGCGATGCGGAGCGCCAGGTAGCGACGGTTCGCGCGCAGGAAGCCGTTCATCGCGCCCCGGTAGATTCCCGCGGCGCAGAATCCGACGAGCTGGTGGTCACGCCACGCGCCCGTGAGCACCGCGTCGTGCGGTCCGTCCAGGAGCCACAGGTAGTAGCGGCGGATCGCCTCCGCGCCGAACGCCGTGATCGCGCTGTCGGCGAACGCACGCGTGTGAATGGTCACCACGTCGCCCAGCTGGTCATGCCGGAGCGGCGCGACGCGCACCTCGCTCATTGTAGCGACCGGATCGCGTCCGCGACGAGCTCGACGTCATCACGGGTCATCCCCGGATACAGCGGGAGCGTGACCAGGCGGGGCCACAACCCCGCGGCGACCGGGAACAGCTGGGTCGTGAGGGCGTAGGCCTGACGGTAGTACGGCTGCATGTGCAGCGGCTGCCAGTGCACCGACGACGCGACGCCGCGCTCCTTGAGGCCGTCGATGAACGCGTCGCGGCCCTTCGTCCACACCTCCAGATCGAGTCGGATCGAGTAGAGGTGCCACGAGTGGCGTCGGTTCGCGTCCTCGGTGGGACGTTCGAGCCCGGGGATCCCCGCGAGCGCGACCTCGTACATCGCCGCCACCGCGCGGCGTGCCTCCCACAGCTCCTCGGCGCGCGCGAGCTGGACACGCCCGATCGCGGAGGCGATGTCCGTCAGGTTGTACTTGAAGCCCGGCGCGACGATCTCGTAGTACCAGGAGCCCGCGGCGGTGTAGCGCTTCCACGCGTCCTTCGACATGCCGTGCAGCGACATGAGGCGCATGCGATCGGCGTACGTGTCATCGTCGGTGACGGCCATGCCACCCTCGCCGGTGGTGATGCACTTGTTCGCGTAGAACGAGAAGCAGGTGATCGCGGCCGTGGTGCCGACCGCGCGCCACGGTGCGCTGCCGTTCGTGCGCGTGAACGCGGGCAGCGTATGAGCGGCGTCCTCGATCACGGAGATGCCGTGCGTGGCGGCGAGCGCATTGACCGCATCGACATCGGCCATCTGCCCGGCGTAGTGCATCGGGATGATCGCGCGCACGCGGCCGTACGGGCCGAACACGCCCGCCGCAGGTTGGCCCGCCGCGATCTGCTCGAGCGTGCGCGCGGCTGCGGCGACGTCGATGCACTGCGTGCGCGGGTCACAGTCGACGAACACCGGAACTGCGTCGAAGTACCGTACGACCTCGGCGGTCGCGGCGAACGTCATCGTCGGCACGAGCACGAGCTCGCCGCGCTGCAGTCCAACAGCTTCGAGCGCGAGGTGCAGTGCCGCGGTGCACGAGTTGAGCGCGACCGCATGCTTCGCTCCGACATAGCGCGCGAACTCCGCCTCGAACTCCCTCGTCTGTGCGCCGGTCGTGAGCCACCCCGAGCGCAGGCACGTCACGACGGCCGCGATCTCCTCCTCGCCGATCGTCGGCTTGAAGAACGGGACCTTCACGACGTCGTCTCCGCGTTCAGATCCTCGATCCGGCGGCGAGCTTCCTCGACGATCGGATCATCACCACCGCGGCGGATCACCGCGAGTGCGGTCTGCGCGATCAGCCGTAGGTCATCGGCCACCGAGCTGCGCTCGAGACCTTCGAGCGCGAGCTGCAACTTCATCGGCATCACGACCTCGGTATATGCCCGCTCGCGGTCGTGTGCGAGCGCCAGGAGCTCTTCCTCTCCTCGGAACGACAGCGAGGCGAGGTCAGTGAGGCCAGGCCGCACATCCAGCAGCGGACGCCACTCCGGGCGATAGCGCGCGACGTAGTCCGGGACCTCGGGGCGCGGCCCGACGATGCTCATGTCGCCGCGAACGACGTTCCACAGCTGTGGCAGCTCGTCGAGCTTGGTTCGCCGCAGAAGCGCGCCGACGCGGGTGATCCGCTTGTCACCATGCGCCGTGATCTGCGCGCCCTCTCCACCGGTGGTCATCGTGCGGAGCTTCATGATCCGGAACGGTCGGCCGCCGCGACCGACGCGCGTCTGAACGAACATCGCCGGACCGGGCGAATCGAGCTTCACCGCTGCAGCGAGCACCGCGAGGAGCGGCGCACCGACGAGCAGAGCGCCCCCGGCGAGCGTCACGTCGAGCAGACGTTTGAGGCCAAGCGCCATCGCTGGAAGCTTAGACCACCTTGCGCCATCTCGACCAAGCAGACAGACTGTTCCCGCCGCCATGGCGAGCACCGTCGACCGGGTTTATATGCGTAGCCCCATCTGGGTCCAGCAGGCCCTCGTGGCGGTGTATGGCGCATGGTGGTACCGGCGGCGGTTCAACCCAGCGTTTCATCGCATCGTCGACGAATTCGAGCAGCGCGAGCGCTGCACCGCCGATCAGTTCCACGCCTATCAAGCGACGCAGCTCGCGACGCTGTTCGGTCATGCGGCGAAGTCTGCGTACTACAAGCCGCTGCTCACGGCGCTCGACACGCGTGATCCTCACACCGCGCTCGCGAAGCTGCCGTTCCTGACGAAGGAGACGCTGCGACGCTCGGCGACACAGCTGCTCACAGCGACGCCGCCACGCGGAACGATCATCCAGCGCTCGAGCGGCACGACCGGCACCCCGAGCGAGATCTACTTCACGCGAGAGCTGCACTCGTTCGAGCTCGCGGTACCCGAGGCGCGCAATCTGCGCTGGGCCGGTGTCGACTACCGCTCGCGCCGCGTGATGTTCGGTGCGCGCAAGATCGCGCGGTGGGATCAGGCGGAGCCACCGTTCTGGCGGGTCAACCCCGTCGAGAGCATGGCGTACTGCTCCATCTACCACCTGTCGCCGAAGAACATGCACTCGTACGTGAAGTTCCTCGCCGCGTATCACCCCGCCGTCGTGATGGGCTACCCCGCGTCGCTGACCACGCTGGCGAGCTTCATCCTCGAGAACGGTCTGCGTCTCCCGTCGGCACGAGCGGTCATCACGACCTCGGAGACGGTGACCGCGGAGACGCGGCGGCTGCTCGAGCAGGTCTGGGGCTGCAAGGTATGGGATCGGTACGGCGCGGTGGAGTGCTGCCTGTTCGCGTCGCAATGCGAGCACGGTCGCTATCACGTGTCCCCCGACGCCGGCCTTGTCGAGATCGTCGACGCCGCTGGCAAGCCGTGTGCGCCCGGGGTGATCGGCGAGGTCGTCGCCACCGGCCTTCACAACATGTTGCAGCCGCTGATCCGCTACCGGCTCGGTGATGCCGCGCGGTGGGCGGTGGATCAGTCGTGTGCGTGCGGCCGTGCGATGCCAATCCTCGAGGCGATCGAGGGTCGGTTCGAGGACATTTGCGTCACGCCCGATGGCCGCGAGGTGCTGCGGTTTGACACCGTGTTCAAGGGCGTCGCGACGATCCGCGAGGCGCAGGTGATCCAGCGTGCGCCGGATCTGTTCCACATCCTCGTGATCCCGGCCGCCGGCTTCAGCGATGCCGACGTGCGCACGCTGCAGGCGAACATGCAGCTTCACGTCGGTGACGTGCGCACCGAGATCGTCCGCGTGACCGAAATCCCGCGATCGTCGTCGGGGAAGTTCCGCGCGGTGCTGTGCGAGCTGACTGCCGAGCAGAAGCGCGGACTTACCGGGCGGGTGTGATGCACATCCTCCATGTCATCGATGGGCTGGGTCTCGGTGGCGCCGAGCGCATGCTCGTCGATATCGCGAACCAAACCGTTGCGGACGGCCACGAAGCCTCGGTGTGCGTGACGCGGTCCAACGTCACCCTCGAGCCCGCGCTCGATCCGCGGATCAACAGGCTCGTGCTGAACCGGAAGCGCCGAGTGTCGGTGGCGAAGATGCTCCGGTTCACCCGCTGGGTTCGTGAGCAGCGCGTCGACGTGCTGC
The DNA here is from genome assembly GCA_013813765.1 of Deltaproteobacteria bacterium. Classification (GTDB taxonomy): domain Bacteria; phylum Myxococcota_A; class Polyangia; order Haliangiales; family Haliangiaceae; genus JABFXX01. The sequence continues at coordinate 23,514 of JACCRC010000559.1, forward strand.
ACGTGCACCTGCGCTCGAACCTCTCGTTCGTGCTGCCGCTGCGGATCATGCGCCTCGTGCGGCAGCCGATCGTGTTTCACGATCACTTCGGCGGGATCGAGACCGATCAATCGATCCCTCCGTGGTTCCGCGTCGCGAGCCGGTTCATCGCGCACTACGTCGGCGTCTACGACCGGCTCTCGGCATGGGCGCAGCGCGCCGGCGTCCCTGCGAACCGCACCACGACGATCACGAACACGCTCGATCTGTCGCGGCTTCGCGCTGGTGTGCCGGGCGATCTGCGCAAGGAGCTCGCGGTCCCCGACGGATCAGCGCTCGCCGTGCTCGTCGCGACGGTTCGGCGCGACAAGGGCATCGAGGTCCTGCTCGACGCGGTCTCGCAATCTCGCCATCGCGGAACGTTGTGCGTGGTGATCGTGGGGGCAGATGGCGAACCCGACTACGTCGCGAGCGTCCGCAGCAGGTGGAAGGAGCTCGGACTCGAGGACACGGTGCACTTCCTCGGCCCGCGCACGGATGTACCCGCCTTGCTGGCGGCGGCAGACCTCGGCCTCGTGACCTCGCACACCGAATCCGGCCCGCTGGTGCTGATCGAGTACCTCGCCGCCGGACTGCCGGTCGTGTCGACCGAGGTCGGTGACATCGGCCGCCGGCTCGCCGCGATGAGTGTGCCGGGCTTCGTACCTCCCGGCGATCCCCGCGCATTCGCGGAGAAGCTCGACGCGCTGCTCGATCTCCCTCGCTCCGCTCGCCAGCAACGCGGTTCCGATGGGCGCACGAAGCTCGAGACGGGCTGGGACATCCGATCGACGATGCCGAGGTGGTACGAGCTCTATCGATCAGCGATCCAGACGCGGCGATGACCTTCTCAGGCGTGCTCGTCGTGGGAACGTTCCTCTCGGAGTCCGGGCGGAACGCGAGCTACTGCGAGGAGCTCGCCACGCGCCTGGAAGGCACAGGTCTCCGTGTGACGCGAACGTCGCCTCAGGTCGGTCGCATCCCTCGGCTCGTGGACATGCTCGCGACCGCACTTCGCCGGCGCGCCGACTACGACGTCGCGCACGTCGATGTGTTCTCGGGGGCCGCGTTCGTGTGGGCGGAGCTCGTCTGCTTCGAGCTTCGCCGGCTGCGCAAGCCGTACGTGCTCACTCTTCATGGAGGCAACCTGCCGGGGTTCGCGGCGCGGTGGCCCACGCGTGTACGCCATCTGCTCGCCTCGGCGGCGGTCGTCACGGCGCCGTCACGGTACCTCGGCGAACAAATGGCAGCGTACCGCCGTGACCTCGTCGTGCTGCCGAACGCGATCGATCTGCGAGCCTACAAGTTCCAGCATCGCGAGCGGCCGGCGCCGCGGCTGGTGTGGGTGCGCGCACTCCACAGCATCTACAACCCGGTGCTCGCGGTTGACGTGCTCGCACAGCTCGTTGCGCACTCTCCCGGCGCGACGCTCGTCATGGTCGGTCCCGAGAAGGGAGACGGGTCCAAGCAGGCCGTCGAAGATCGCGCTCGCGCGCTCGGAGTCTCCGAGCGTGTGGAGCTCGTCGGCGGTGTCGCGAGGTCGGAGGTGGCGGCGCACCTCGCGCGCGCCGATATCCTGCTCAACACGACCAACGTCGACAACACCCCGCTGTCCGTGCTCGAGGCGCTCGCCTGCGGCCTCGTCGTCGTGTCCACCAACGCGGGTGGGCTGCCGTATCTGCTCTCCCACCAGCGCGAAGCGCTGCTGGTGCCGCGACGCGATGCATCGGCGATGACCGCCGCCGTGCGCCGCGTCCTTGAAGAACCCGGGCTGGCGGGCCGGCTCTCGCGCGGCGGCAGGGCGCTCGCCGAAGCGTGCGATTGGAGCGTCGTGCTCGATCAGTGGATCGGCACGCTCGCAGGCGCGAGCGTCGCAGGCGCAGGAGGTCGCGGGCGCGGGACCGACGAGTAGGCGATCGAGCACGCCAGTCCGAACAGGAATGAAGGCGCGGCGATTCGCATCGCATTGATCAGCAGGAACAGCACGAACCAGACCAGCATACTGGCCACGAGCGCTCTCGCGAGCAACGACCTCGTCTGCACGATGGTCCGGAACCCGAGCACCCCGAGAAGAATCATCGCGAGCGCGCCCAGCAGGCCGTGCTCCGCGAGCGAGCGCGTGAACTCGGTGTGGGCCGCGACGCGATCGCCGTTCTCGTTGCGGATCGTGGATGCCACGCCCGGCCCCACGCCGAGCGCGATGTTGTCCGCGAAGATCTCGAGGTCCGCGCGCGCGAGCGTGTCGCGATTACTCACGCGGGTGTTCGTGTAGCGCTCGACGAGCTTGCCCTGGGTAAAGTTGTCGAGACGCGGGATCACCACATAGTTTGCCACGGCCGTGACGAGCGTCGCGACGAGGAACAGCGTGATCCGCGTCCTGCTGCTGCGGACCAAATAGAACATTGCCGCGAGCAGGCCACCGAGCGCGACGACGAGGCCACCGCGCGAGAACGTGAGCGCGCATTGCGCTCCGAGGACGACGCCGAGCACGATCAATGGCCAGCGCATCGCCGGCGGGTGCATGCGTCCGAACAACATCAGGAACGCCAGCAGCATCCCGAGTCCCAGCATCGCCGACACCTGGTTCGGACCGAAGCCGCCGCTGGTGATCGCGTTCGATTGACCGTTGAACGCGAGGTCTGCGGCGCTCACCGTCGAGAAGTACGAGATCGCCGCGATGGCCACGATCGGCGCGATGGTCGCGAAGAACGTGGTGACAAGCTGCTGCGAGCTCAGTCGGAGGTTCGAAAAGAACACGACGCAAAGCGCGAGCGACAGCGGTCCCGACAAATTGAAGCTGATCACCTGCCGCGCGAGGTCCCCTTCGACGGCGAGTACCGTGAGGATGACCGACGGCAGCAGCAGCGCGAGGTAGCCGAGCGCGAGGCCAACGTTGCGGCGCAGCTGCACCCGCGTCAACGCCACGATCAGCACGACGCACACCGCGTACTTGCCGTACTCCCAGAACACGCCGGCGCGATTCATGCGCCACAGCACCTCGGCACCGGCGATGTACCCGGCGACATACGCGGTTTGGTACAGTGGCCGACGCGCGGCGACCAGCACGCCCGCGGCGACGCACAGCAGCGCGTGAGCCGTAGCCACAAACGGGAGCGACCGCATCCCCCACGCGAGCACGATATGACCGACTACGAACGCGGCGATCGCTAGCGTGTAGGTCTTGGCGGGCAGGCCGGTGTTGGCGGTCGGCTTCATCTTGGGACGGCCACGCGATCTACCACGAGGCGCGGCACATCGAGCGTTAGTTCCCGAGGGGGTCGGGTGCGTTCATGGCGTAAGCTCGCGACTGCCTTGCTGACCGACCTCCTCCTCACGGGCCCCAGCGCGGGGGAGTCCATCTCGTGGCCCCACGGCGAGGTCCTGCGGGTCGAGTCCCTCGGGGGTTGGCTCGCCGGGACGCGCGCGGACGCACTCTTGTTCTGGGATTCCCGGCTCGGGATCCCGGACGCGCGCGTGCTGGAGGGGTTGTTGCATGGGCGGGGTGATGTCTGGCACGCCGGACTCCGCCTCGGCACCGGAGGTCAGCCCGGCTTGCTCGACTTTGTCGCTCCCAACTGGATGCTCAACTGCGATCCGCCCGCCGACATCGAGGCAACGTCGTGGCGAGTCTCGCCCGCCGCGTGTCTCGTCCGGACCACGGTGCTTCGCCAGCTCGGGCTCCCTTGCAACGACTTCGACACGCTCGCAGGCGCCATGCTCGAGTGGGGGCATCGCGCGATCAAATGCGGCGCGTTCGTGCGACATGTACCGCGCCTGGTGCGTTCGAGCACGAACGACGTCGAGTCACCCAGCCTCGTCGACGAGCTGCGCTTCATCTCGTATCGCTACAGCCGCTTCTGGGCGCAGTGGGCGAGTGCGCGTGCCGGGCTGACCGGCTATGCCTCGCCCGGCCAGCTGCTCCGCGCGTGGCGATCGCTGCCGGCGCAGCGGCCGTACGCAGAACCAGCGGCGTACCGAAGCGAGCGTTCTCTCGGCGTCCCGGAGCTACCGCGCGCGCGCGTGACGGTGCTGATCCCGACGCTTAACCGCTATCCGTACCTGCACGTCGTGCTCGAGAACCTGTGTGCGCAGACGCTCCCGCCGCACGAGGTGATCTTGATCGATCAGTCGGATGCGGACCGCCGCGAGCCGGATCTCGCGGCGAAGTATCCCGATCTCACGATCCGTCACCTCTTTCGCGACTCGCCGGGTCAGTGCAGCTCGCGCAATGCCGGACTACGCGCGTCGACGGGTGACTTCATCATGTTCCTCGACGATGACGACGAGCTCGTGCCCGACCTCATCGAGCGGCACCTGCGAAACCTGTATGCATTCGACGCCGACGTTGCGTCCGGCAGTATCGTAGAAGTCGGGCAATCCGCACCGCCTGCGGGCGAGCAGTTCACGCGCGCGAGCGACGTGTTCCCGACAGGAAATAGCCTGGTCCGGCGCGAGGTGCTGCAACGCACGGGTCTGTTCGATCTGGCCTTCGACCGAGCGCCACGCGCCGACGGCGAGCTCGGCATGCGCGTGTATCTGAGCGGCGCCTTCATGGTCCTCGATCAGTCAGTGCCGGTGATGCACCACCGCGCGTCCGAGGGCGGACTACGCACGCACCGCGCGCGTGCGGTCACCTACCGGATGAGTCGCGAGATGCTGCGGCACCGGAACCTGCCGCACATCTCGGAGATCTATCTGCTGTCCCGCTACTTCACGGAGCGCCAGCTTCGCGAGTCGCTGTGGCTGCGCACGTTCGGAACCCTGGCGGGGCGGGGAACCGCGGCGCGTCGTGCGGTGAAAGCACTCATCGGCGGCGTCCAGCTGCCCGACACCTTGAAGCAGATCGCCGAGCGGCGGCGAGCGTCGGAAGAATGGCTGACGCGGTTTCCTCAGATCGAGACGCTAGACTGACCACGCGGCCCCGCGGGTAAACCGAGATCCGCGAGCATGCGATCGATGCACGACAGGTAGTAGCGGAACGTGAAGCGATCCGCAGCCTCGGCAGAGCGCTTCGCCTCGGTGGCCCAGCGCTCGGGATCCTGCACGTAGTCCTGGATCACCGACACGTACGCATCGAGGTCGTCCGCGTTGATCGCGGCGCCGATCCGCAGCTTCTCGAGGTACTGCGGGATCGAGCTGACCGCGCCTGCGATGGGCACGACGCCGTAGGCCATGCCCTCGCTCAGCACCTTGGGCCAACCTTCGCTCGCCGACGTCGGCAAGAGCGAGAGGTGAGAGCGCGCGTACACCTCGTGCAGCGCGGTGTGCGGAAGGGATCCGAGGAACCGCGCGTGCTCGGCGAGACCGCCCTCTACCGCCCGCCGCTCGAAGCTCTCGCGTTCCGGTCCGTCCCCCACGAGCTCGAGCGTCGCATCGACGCCGCGCTCGCGCAGCTTCGCGAGGATCTCGATCGCTCGCCCGGCCCCTTTAGGCACCTCGATCCTGCCGATGTACAGCAGGCGCAGCTCCGAGCCCAGACGCTTTGTGGCCGCGAGCCGCGCGCCGCGCTCGATATCCTTTTCGGTGAGCGACGGGTTGTAGAACGTGCGGATCCAGCTCGGCTGATCCGGCCACTCGCCGTTGACCGTCACGATGCCGCGATGAAACGAGTGTCCGAGCCACCAGCGCTGGAACGTGTAGCTTGGGGTCTCGCGACCATGCGGTCGCCAGTTCCCGGCGTACTTGAACCACCGTGGCTTGGGGTGGCGCTTCGCGCTGAGGACGACCATCGCCATCAGCGCGATGCTCGCCGGGGCGCGCACGTGCACCATGTCGGCGGCGGGCAGCTCCTTCAGCATCGCTCGGATGTATTTCGGCGCGGCGCGCAGCGCATCCACCTTCCCGTGGAAACCGGCCCCACCGGACGGACGAACGGGGAGGAGCTCGATGTTCTTCGCCGAGTAGCGGAGCTCGCTCGCCGGTGCCGGCTCGTCGTACAGCGGTGCGATGTGGCGGACCGAATCGAACCGCGTCGCGAGCTGGTCGAGCTCGCGCACCGTGGGTCCCCAACCGACGATCTCACCGTCGCGCACGTGGTGAGGCATGAACGAGATGATCAGCAGCCGCACGTTACAAGGCTCGCGGACCGCGGAGCACCGCTGCAGGACCCATCACCACCTCGCCGTCGGGGACATCGCGAACCACCACGGCGCCAGCGCCGACGCGCACGCCATCGCCCACCGCGATCGGACCGAGCACGACAGCGTTCGCGCCGAGCGTGACGTTGTGCCCGATCTGGATCTCACCTTGCTCGAGCGTCTTGCGCGAACCGATGCAGTTACCTCCGACGAGGAGCAGATTCTCTCCGGCAACGGTCTTGCCCGAGACCACCACCCCGAGGGTGGGATGGAGCACGCGCAAGCCGCGACCGATGTCTGCGCGATAGTGGATCTCGCAACGACCCGACCACGGTCGCAGCGCGTAGAGCGCCGGCGACATCACGGTCCGCACCGCCGGCCAGCCCTTGCCGAGCGCTAGGTACGCGGAGCGACTGAGTCGATACGACGCCGTTGCCCAGAAGGCATCCGTGAACCACACGCCGCCCCAGCGCCAGATCTTGTTCCCGTTGAGCCGATTGGTCTCGTGAACGAGGTGCTGGAGTTGCTCTGCCGCGCGGCGCAGACGCCCGAACATGGGGGCAGCCTACACGAGGACCCCGCTCGACGTGAAACATTGGTAGGGTCCGGCCGTGCTGGACCTCGTGAAGAAGATGGCTCGGAACTTCGGGCTCGAGATCCGCCGCGTTCCCAGGCACAGCGTCACGGGCGAGCAGCAGCAGTACCCGTACATCGAGTCGTTCCAGATGAACGGAATCTCGTTCGATTACTGGATCACGGACAACATGTATCGCGACTGGTACAACCCGACCGCGCAGGCGGGTTGGTGCATCAACGAGGGCTACGTCAAGCTCGTCGCGCCGGACGACAAGGTCCTCGAGGTCGGCTGCAACGCGGGCTTCACGACGTGTCTGCTCAGCCGCGCCGTCGGCCCGAACGGGCTCGTCGTCGGTCTCGACATCATCCCGAAAAACTGCCTGCTCTCCGCGGCGCAGATCGGTCTCAACGCGATCACCAACACGCGCATCCTCAATCGCGGTGCGGCGGACTATCCCGGCAAGATCTGGGTCACGAACAAGAACAACGGCTCGGTCGACACCAAGCGTTCGCCCGGAGCGATCGAGGTCGATGTGGTGTGTTGTGACGATCTGATCGCCGAGTACGGCCACTTCGATGTCATCAAGGTCGATGTCGAAGGCTTCGAGTCACAGGTGTTCAAGGGCGCACGAAAGCTGATGGAGAAGCGGCCGAAGTTGCTCCTCGAGGTGCATGGGTCCGACGTCGAGAAGTACGGCTCGAGTTACGACGAGCTGTTCCGGCTGATCTCCGCGAGCGACTACGAGGGCTTCATGTGCCTCGATCCGAACAGCGCGACGAGCTCGAACCAGCTCGTGCCATTCGACCGCGAGCACGTGCTTCGCACGAAGTCACACGGCAATCTGTTCCTGCGCGCTCGCGGTTCGTGATGAAGCCGCTCGCCCTCGCCAAGGCAGCGGCTCGTCGCGCGCTCGGTGCTCCGGGCGTGCGCCACGGATTGCGCTGGTTCCTCAACCAGGAGGCCCTCCCCCGCGCATGGCGCGACCGCGCTCATCGCACGATCGCGAAGCGGGCGACGTTCGGACCGGCGCCGTTCGAATACAGCACACCGGAAGGCGTACGACTGCGCTTCCTCCACTCGGGCAGCTCGAACTACCTTTACTGGCGGAACGAGTACGAGCCGGAGAGCACGTCGGTGTACATGCGCCTCGCGCGGCGCTCGCGCGTGATCCTCGACATCGGTGCCGCGGAGGGCGTGTATGCGATCCTGGCGGCCGCGGCGAATCCCGATGCGCGCGTGCTCGCGTTCGAACCGGGGAGTGGTGCTGCGGCGCGTACTCGACGCAACATCGAGCTCAATCTGCCGCTGACTCGCAACGTCGAGCTCCACGATGTCGCGCTGGGGGACGAGGACGGCGAGGCCACGCTCTACGTTGCAGGTGAGACTGGTGGTACCAGCTCGCTCAATCCCGAGTTCCGATCGGAGCGGCGCGAGCAGCGCGTGAGCGTTCACACTGCCGATTCGTTCCTCGCGAAGCTCGCGATCGACCGCGTCGACCTCGTGAAGATCGACACCGAGTCGACGGAGCCCGCGGTGCTTCGCGGTCTACGAAAACGTCTCCACTCCGACCGGCCCGACGTGATCTGTGAGGTTCTTCGCGGCCGCACGGAGCGCGCCCTCGAGGAGATCCTCGCACCACTTTCGTATCGCTACTACTGGCTGTCCGACCGAGGCCCCGTGCGCAGGGAGCGCCTGGAGGGCGATCCGACGTACCGACACCTGAACTTCCTGTTCTCCGCCCGGCCCGAGGACGAGCTGCTGGCGAGCCTACGTGAGGCAACAGCTAGTCCGTGATCGTCTGCACAGGGTGCGTGAGTACGGCGCATGACCGGGTGTTCTGCGGTAGCTTAACGAGATATGAAGCGCTGGATTCTCATTTGCTTGACGGTTGGCGGGTGCGGCGATGACATCAAAGGGAAGCCCGACGCATCGATGCCAGTCGATGCATCGGTGGACGCGCCCATGCAGATGGGTGTCGTGAACGTCAGCGCTCTGAACCACTACCTGACCGAGGCCGGTGACGCGACCGCGCCGGCGATGGGCTACCAGATCATCGACAGCACCGACCGGGTGATCACGCCCAGCACGGGTGCGAATGGCAATCTGCAGTTCACGAACGTGGCGCCGGGCAACTACTTCCTCTGCGACGTCAGCTTCATCACGCGCGTGAACTGCGTGCAGGGCAGCAGCTCGGTGCTCGATGTCAGCCGCTACCTCGCGGGGCGCCCGAACTTCGCGAAGGCCAGCGCCGGCACGACCCTGAACCTCACGATGACCGGACTCACGGCCTCTGCGGGCCCGAACGAGTTCATCGACCTGCGTACGCTCAACGTCAACTACATCGAGTACCCGGGGTCACCGCCCGCGGGTACCGTGCTCTTCCAGTCCCTCAACTACAAGGACTTCGGTCTCCTGCAGCCGGCCGACGTCATGCGCGCCACGCAGCTCGTGACGAAGACGTCGGGCAGCGAGACGTACGTCGCCGCGGTTCGGTCCGGGTCGACGACCGGTATCACGATGGCCGACGCACAGCCGACAACTGCCATGGTGAACCTCAGCACCGAGCTGCCGCAGGACACCACGCGCACCTTCAATCTGCGCCGCACGCAGTTCGCGAACGTCGCGGGTAGCCCGGGTCCCGGCTTCACGTACCTGCAGCTCGATCTCAACGGCTGGTCCGAGGCGCGCCCGTATAACTACCAACCGTGGGTGTTCTGGTACACCGGCGCCGGCAACGAGACGATGGATCTGCCGCTGACGGTGACCTATGGCGATCCTACGCCGTCAAACTACGTCGACACGTTCGAGGCGGCGTTCTGGTTCCAGAACACCATCACCGCCCCGGGCGCAACGTCGGGCGGCGTCGTGCAGACGTTCGTCGCGACCTACCGTCCGTCATCGGAGCTCACGGGTGACGTCACACCGAAGCTGAGCCGCGTCACCGGCCTCAAGGTCAACGGCATGGACGCCACCGTGTCGCAGTCCAACCTCACCGTGACGCCGACGGTCAGCTGGACCCCGCCGAGCCTCGGCACGGCGACGCACTACCAGGTGTACGTGTATCGCGTGATCAATCAGGCCGGTGCCTCGATCATCAGCGTCGACGGCGTGTTCACCACCACGAACACGTCGATGCGCGTCCCGCCGATGTTCATCAGGCCGGGCGAGCCCTTCATGATCGGCGTCCGCGCCTACATGGTACCGGGCTACGATCCGCTCAAGCCGTTCGCGCGGCCCACGCACTACGACCTCGCCGATACGATCAGCACGATCCTGACGCCCTAGGCGGAGACCTGCCGAGCACATCGTACTCGGCCAGGTACACGCGGATCTGCCGCTCGAGCGTGAACGCCTCCTCGAGCCGGCCTCGAGCGGCTCTCCCCATCGCGACGCGACGCGGTCCATCCGCGAGCAGCGCCGACACGGCCGCTGCCATGCGATCGGGCGCGCGCGGCGGCACGATGATGCCGTCGACGCCGTCGGTGATCGCCTCCGCCATCCCGCCGGCGGTGGTCGTCACGACCGGGAGCTCCATCGCCATCGCTTCGAGCGCGGCGTTGCTGAGGCCCTCGCTGAGGCTGGGCAGGAGGTACACGTCGCAGCGCTCGAGGGCCGCGCGCACCTCCGTCGAGCTCCGCTTCCCGGCGAACACGACGTGGTCATTCAGGCGCAGGTCGTCGGCTGAGAAGCGCAGGTGCTCCTCGTCGTGGCCGGCGCCGATGATCTCGTACTGTACGTCGAGGCCCTGGTCGACCAGCGCGCGGACCGCGATCAGCGCGAACTCGACGCCCTTCTTCCAGTGGAGACGGCCGGTCGACAGCAAGCGGTACGGTCCCGCGGTGCGAGCAACATATGGCGTGCTGCGCTTGAACCGCGAGATGTCGATCGCCGGGCGGTTGATGAACGCGCGGTCCAGCTCGAGCCCGTAGCGCAGGCAGGTGGTGCGCATGTCCTCCGAGACGCAGTGCACGCGGTCGACGATCCCGAAGATCTTCCGCAGCGCTCCCGCCCGCTCGGGAACCGCGAGCGGTGTGATCTGTTCGGCCGCCCCGCGACAGCTCGTGACCAGACGAGATCCAGCGAGTAGTGGCAGCGCATCGATCCAGGCGATCGCCAGGCCGCTGTACTCGAAGTGAACGATGTCGAAGCCAGCGAGCGGCATCGCGAGCAGCCACGCGCGGAACGCACGACGGTTCAGGCCGTAGAGCTTGCGCGCCCGCTGCCACAGCGCGATGTCGCGAGCCCCGGCCCCGCTGAGGTGACCTGCGAGCCGGCCGAGGCTCGTGCCCGCCGAGCCGCTGAGGATCGCCTGCACGATCGGACCGTCGTACTTGAGCCCGTCGAAGTCAGAGAACATGTGCCCATCGCGCGAGGGCCGCGCCGCGATCACGGTGACGTCGAGCCCGGCCGCACGCAGGCCGGCCGCGTGGTTGTAGATAAAGGTCTCGGAGACCGACGGAAACGCGTTAGTGACGAGTGCGATCTTCATCCGGATTTCCGTGCTTGCGATTCCATAGCGCGAGCGACAGCAGGAGCCATAGCCCCCAGGCCTTCGTATTGTCACCGGCCTCGAGCCGAGCGTAGATCGTCTCGATCGCTCCAGCGCGCACCGGAAGGCCCAGGAAGTGTGTCCGCGAGAGCAGCAGCTCGCGTACGAGCGGCTTCAGTGCGGTACGTAGCCAGTCCGCCATCGGCACCTCGAAGCCGCGCTTCTTCGTCGTCTGTCGTGCCACGCGGCGTGCGAGCGCGCGGCGCAGCGGCTGCTTGCCGATGCGGGTGCGGAGATCGAGGCAGGATTGCCAGTCGGTCGCCCACGCCACCTCGATCACGGCCCGGTCGAGCAGCGGTACGCGGACCTCGAGTGACTCGTGCATGCTCGCACGATCGACCTTCGCGAGGACGCGCGCGAGATGGAACCGGAACTCGTTCCAGCGCGCCCACTGCGCGACGAGATCCGGGTCGGTCTCGTTGCACTCGAACTGCGTGAAGTCGCGCGGCAGGTCGGGCAGGGAAGGGAACACCGAAGCCAGATCGCGCTCCGCCATCAGCGTGTGCTTGCGCTGGTAGAGGCGGCCGATCGAATCGAAACGCAGGACGTCGCGCGTGGCCGCGCCGCGGTTGGTCAGGCGACGCTTCGCGATGGCCGCCACTCGCAGCGGGCGCGGCCAGGCGAAGTACTTCGCCTGCTCGATCGTGGTGGCGAACCGGCTCGGATATCCCCAGAACAGCTCGTCTCCGCCGTCTCCCGAGAGCACGACCTTCACCTGCCTGCGGGCGATCCGGCTGACGAGCAGGGTGGGGAACATCGAGTAGTCGGCGGTCGGCTCGGTTGCGGCCTCGATGACATCGTCGAGCAGCGTCAGCACGTGGCTCGTGGTCACGCGCTCGAGCACGTGCTGGAGACCCGCCTCGCGCGCGTACATCCGCGCGTCGTCACCTTCGTTCAGCTCCGCGCGCTCCACCTCGATCGTGAAGGCATGCAGCGGCTTCGCGTGCCGCGCCGCTTCCAGCGCGACCAGCGGTGAGTCGATGCCGCCCGAGAGGAGCACCCCGATCGGCACGTCCGACACGAGCTGCCGCTTCACTGCCGCGACCACGGCAGCATCGCAGGCTTCGATCGCTTCCTCGCCACGCAAGGTGGGCACCTGCTTGCGCGGGAGCTCGAAAAACCTGCCCGTACGCTCGCTGCCCTTCACATCGATCTCGAGCCACTGACCGGGCTCGAGCTGACGTGTGCCGCGGTGCAAGCCATAGGGCGCCGGAACGAAGCCGAACCGGAGGTAGAGTCCGAGCACGCCCGGATCCACGGCGGCATCGCGGCACCAGGGGTGCGCGCGGATCTGATCGTGCTGCGATGCGAACACGATACCCCGCGCGGTGCGGGCGTAGTGCAGTGGCTTGATGCCAGCGTGATCGCGCGCGAGCAGGAGCCGCTGTTCGCGGACGCTGTAGAACGCGAGCGCGAACATTCCGTTGAGCCGATCGAGGCCTGCGGTGCCCCACTCGCGAAGCGCGAGCAACAGCACCTCGGCATCCCCGCTCGAACGCGGACGATGCCCGTGCGCCGCGAGCGCCTCGCGAACCTCGCGGAAGTTGTAGATCTCGCCGTTGAACACGAGCACGTGCTCGCTGTCCTGCGCGAGCATTGGCTGGTGGCCGGCTGGGCTCACGTCGAGGATCGAGAGCCGGCGAAACCCGAGTGCGCAGCGGCGATCGGACCAGAAGCCCTCATCGTCAGGACCTCGACGCGCCATCCGCGACGTCAGCTCGCGGATCGGACCCGTCAGCTCGCCAGCGGGCATCTCCTCGAACGCCAGGGCTCCGATCAGGCCACACACGCGGAACGCGAACGATAGCCCGACTACTGCCGTCGCGCGACGACGACATAGCCGAGAGTGGTGACCGCGCTCGATCCGATCAGGCCTGCCGCGCGTGGGGAGAGCCGCTCTGCTGCGCTGGCGCCGAACGCGACGATGCGCTGCGGTGCCACCACCGCGGCTCCGAGCACCGCACGCTGTGCCAGCGCCGGTACGCGCAGCGCCTTCATGGAGCGTCGCGTGATTCGATTCACGAGCTTCGCCGTGAGATCGCACACGACCGAGACCGCGCCGCCGCGCCGGATCAACTCGACCGGCTCGAGCCCCGCCGCCCCGAGCAGCTGGCGCAGCCCGTGCTCGGTGAAGCGATAGTAGTCGTGCGGCTGCTCGTGAATGCCGTAGAGGAATGGCACCGAGAGGATCACGTGTCCACCCGAGCGCACGACGCGCGAGAGCTCGCCGATCACGCGACCTGGATCACGGACGTGCTCGAGGACCTCGGTGCACAGGACCGTGTCGAAGCTCGCCGCCGCGAATGGCAGCGCGCCCGCATCCGCGTAGACGTCGATCGCGTGCTTTTGATGAAGCGTGCTCGGCCAGTCGCACGTCATGTGCAGCTCGACGTCGAAGAAGCCGCGGTACGGAGCCTCACCGCAGCCCACGTCGAGGAGGTCGCCGCGGCCGTAGCGGCGCGTGAGCTCGAGTGCGCGCCGGAGCCACCAGGTCGACAACCAGCTCGAGGCGGCGGGCTGCCCACGCTCCATCAGTCGCTATCATAGGGCGGAACCCGATGCTAAGGTCGCCGCGAGTGCCGGGTTCTTCTCCGACGGTGAGTATCGGCTTGCCGGTCTACAACGGTGAGGCGTTCGTCGCCGCTGCCATCGACTCGCTGCTCGCTCAGGACCACGCCGATCTCGAGCTCGTGATCAGCGACAACGCATCCACGGACCGCACTCCGATGATCTGCGAGGACTACGCGCGCCGCGATCCCCGCGTGCGGTTCTCCCGCAATGACACGAACATCGGTCCGAACCGAAACTTCTTGCGTGTGCTCGAGCTCTCGAGCGGCGAGCACTTCATGTGGGCCTCGCACGACGACGTGTGGGCGCCGGACTACGTGAAGCTGTTGCTCGCGGGGTTCGCGGCCGGAGACAGCGTCGCGCTCTCCGCGGGGCGCACGGTGTACATGACCGAGGAGGGCGAGCCGTCCACCGTGCCATCGGCGAGCGCTCCCCCGGAGCACGTCGAGAGCGCACCGGAGGTCACTCGCTTGTTGCTGCAGCAGCACGCCACGAGCTGGTTCTACGGCCTGTTCCGGCGCACCGTCGCGATCGAGCTCATGGAGCTGTTGCGCGACGTTCCGGTGTGGGGCGGCGATCTGATGATCCTGCTGCGGCTATGCCTGCGCTATCCGGTGGTCGGCGACGACCGTGCGATCATTCACAAGCGCCTGCGCACGCACACCTCGCATCAGCCGAAGACGCCGCGCGAGTGGGTGCGCTGGCAGCGGACGTTCGCGGCGGGAATGCTGCGCGAGGTCGCGTCTGCACGGCTGCCTCTGCCAGAGGCGACCGCCGTGCTCGGGCACCTGGTGCCGTTCCTGCGCAAGATCCTGTTCCGGAAGGGTGCGAAAGGGACCGCACTGATGTGGCTGCGTGCGGCGTATCAGCTCGGGCAAGGACGAGATCACGCATGAGGCTCCTGAGCTTCTCGTCGGGACTGAGCATCTGCGGGATCGCCGACTACAACCGGCACCTGATGCCCGAGCTCGCGCGGCGCATGGACGCGGAGACGGTGAAGATTCCGATCGCGCGCGCGAGCCGCGACGACGTCAGGGGGCTGCTCGCGCTGCGCCGAGAGTTCACCTCGCTGGCAGCACGGGCCGATTCCTTCGACGTCGCGCTCGTGCACTTGGTCACCCGGTACTGGAACGGTGTGCGCCCCGTCGAGAACATGTTCCCCGCGTTCCTCAACCGGCTGAAGCGGCCGATGATCCTCGTGCTGCACGAGTGGCCCACGATCCCGCAGGTGCACCACTATGCTGGTGCACTGCCCGCACGGCTCGCGAAGCGAGCGCTGACGTCGGCGTGGCTCGCGCATGAGGTCGGTCAGCTCGATTACGTGCGGTGGCTCGAGCGCGACATGTTCCGCCGCGCGAGTAGGATCGTCGTGCACACGACGGAGCTTCGCGACCGGCTGACGGCGACGGGAATTCCCTCGGGCACCATCTCGGTGCAGCGCTTCCCGCTGCACGAGATGCCCGCGCCGGCGTGGTCCACTGACGAGGTGCTCGACCGCTTCGGGCTACGCGGCAAGCGAGCGCTGCTGCTGCTCGGGTACCCAATCGAGCGCAAGGGGTTCGATCTCGCCGTGCGAGCGCTCGCGAAGCTGCCGCCGGATGTCGTGCTGTTCCTCGTGTGTCCCCAGCAAGACCCCGGGCAGCGCGCCAACGTCGAGACGTTGGGTGCGCTCGCCCGGGAGCAGGGCGTGGCGGATCGGCTGATCACCTCCGACTACCTCGACGACGCGCAGCTCGCCTCGGTCTTCCACGCCGTGACGATGGCGCTGTCGCCGTTCCGCAGCGTGACGGGGTCGAGCTCGCTCGCGCACTTCCTCGCCGCGGGCGTGCCGGTCGTCGCGTCGGATCTGCCACCGATCCGCCGCGCGCTCGAGGATGGCGCAGGGATCCGCGTATTTCCCGCGGGTGAGGCCGGCGAGCTCGCGCGAGTGATCGCCGGCGCGCTCGCCGAGCCGGGTGCGCTTGCGGCCATGCGATCGGCGAACGCGCGCTACGGCGACGAGACCTCGTTCGCCGCGCTGGCGGATACGATCGCGGGGCTCGCCGAGGACGTGACTCGCAAGCGGCGGGTTGCACCATGAAGATCCTGCACCTCGTCCACAACTACTATCCGTCGATCGGCGGAAGTCAGCTGCTGATCCAGAAGCTGTCGGAAGGCTTCGTCGCGCGCCACCGCGACGACGTCACCGTGTTCACGACGAACGCGATCAAGAGCCCCAGCTTCTCGCAGAACGAGCTGATCCCCGTCGGAGACGAGCAGCTGAACGGTGTGCGCGTGCGGCGGTTTCCATTCTGGCGCAGACCACTTCCACTGCTGAAACGGCTGAAGAAGCTCGCCGAGCTCGCGCCGCTCCGAGTGCGCGAGTACCTCGAGCCGATCACGGCAGGCCCGATCTCCCCCGCGATGTATCGCGAGACCGAGCGCGCGGATGTCGATGTGGTCGGCTGCATGTCGTTCCCGTTCCTGCAGATGTACTACCCGCGGCGCAAGAACCGCCGCATCGTCCTGTTCGGTGCGCTCCACATTCGCGACGGTCACGTCGCAGCCCCGATGCTGCGAGCGATCGAGAACGCCGACGCGTACATCGCCTTCACGCAGTTCGAGGCAGACACGCTCGTGAAGAACGGGGCGCGCCCGGATCGCCTGCACGTCGTCGGACTCGGCGTCGACGTCGCGGACTCTGCCGTCGCGAATGGCCGCGAGATCCGCGCGCGGTTCGCGATCGGCGACGCTCCGGTCGTGGGCTTCATCGGCCGTCAGGCGCCCCACAAGGGCTGCGACACGCTGGTCCGCGCGATGACCCTCGTCTGGGCGCAGCGACCCGACGCGTATCTCCTCCTCGCCGGGGGACGGACCGCGTACTCGCCGCGGATCGATGCGCTGGTCGCCGAGCTGCCGGCCGATCGGCGCGCGCGCGTGATCGTCGTCAATGACTTCACCGATGCCGAGAAGCCCTCGTGGTACGCGGCGTGCGACGTGTTTGTCACCGTGTCTACCGACGAGTCGTTCGGGCTCTCGTTCGTCGAGGCGTGGGCGGCGCAGAAGCCGGTGATCGGTGGGCGGATCGGCGCGATCGAGTGCGTGATCCGAGAGGGCGAGGACGGGCTCCTGGTCCCGTGCAATGACCCTCCCGCGCTCGCGACCGAGATCGCGAAGCTCCTGGGTGACGCAGGGCTCCGCGCGCGGCTCGCGAAGGCCGGTCACGCGAAGGTGCGGGCCGAGCACGACTGGCCTATGGTCGTGGACCGCATCCGGCGCATCTACGAAGGAACGCTGACCGCACCATGAGCCGCAACACCCGGTCCCTGATCGCCGAGCTGACGCCGCCGATCGTCGTGCGTCTCGCGCGGCAGATCGCGCCTGGGATGTTCTCCGCGAAGAAGCTCCTGCCGCGCTACATGGCCGGAAGGTTCGCCACGTACGGCGAGGCGAGCCGCGCCGCCGGCGTTGGTTACGAGAGCGAGCAGATGGCGGATGCGGTCCTCGCGAAGACGCAGTCCTTCCGCGAGCTGCTCGCCGAGGGCAAGCTCGTCACCTCGACGTTCGATCGCGTCGCGATGGCGCTGATGGCCGTCGGTGACGTCGGACCGGAGCTCCGCGTGATCGACTTCGGCGGCGCGTTCGGCACGCACTACTGGATCGCGAAGTCACTGCTCGGCGACCGAGTGCGGCTGCGCTGGCACGTCGTCGAGACGCCGGTGGTGTGCGCACGCGGTGCGCAGCTCGCGAATGACGAGCTAAAGTTCTTCGACTCGCTCGATGCTGCGAAGCGAGCACTCGGTGAGCCGCACCTCGTGTACTCCGACGGCGTGCTGCACGCGCTGCCGGATCCCATCGATGCGCTGCGCCGATTGATCCAGTGCCGCGCGCGCTATCTCTGCCTGCGCCGGATCGGGACGACCGAGCCCGCGACGTTCACCGTGCTGCACATCCGGCTCTCGGATCACGAGCCCGATGTTCCGCTGCCGGCGTCGATCGAGGACGGTCCGAGCCCGCTCGCGCTCGCATGTCCCACGCGCGACAGCGTCGAGCGCGCGCTCGGCGAGCGCTACACCATTCGCTACCGGTTCGGCGGCCCGTCGCAGGTCTATCCGCACGGAGACGTGACGGTGAGCATGTTCGGCTACTTCTGCGAGCTGAGCTCGGGCCAGTCGCGCCAGTAACGGGCCTTCGTCGTCAGATACGTCGGTGCCTCGGGCCCGGTGTGGAACAAGAGATCGATGATCGACACGTATGGGTTGAACGAGCCGTGCAGCTGCGGATACGGCGCGAGCGCGTAGTCCATGTAGCTGACCTTCACGGATGCCGCCTCGAACCGATCGTGTGCGATGTAGCGCATCCCGCCCTTGCCGCTCACGTAGTCGGTCGCGCCGAAGCGCTGGCAGATCAGGATCAATCGCTCGGTCGGATCCTCGGTGGCGATGTCAGTGAGCTGCGACGAGCGATGAAATTCACGATCGAGGCCGAGGTAGCGCGCGACCCGGCTCATCGACTCGATGCACAGCTCCGACAACAGATCCGTCTCGAGCTGGAGGATCGGATCGATCAACTCTGACCACACGCGCTCGAAGTGCGGTGCCTTGCGATACGATTGCTCGATCGCGCGCTGGTGCTTCTTGCGCCACGTCTGGTCGACGAACTTCGTCTGATCGATGCGTTGAAGGCGCGAGTCCTCTCGCTGCACCGGGATGGACAGCCACTGCCAGCCCTGCTCGGAGTCGTTCTTGATCTGCACGCGCGTGTTGAAGCCCTTGCCGCGCGGTAGCTGAACATCGTCGTAGTACACGAGGACATCGGCGAGCCGGATCTGCTCGTAGATCCCCGGCCACGGCAGGTACATCGGCTGCGTGATGACAACCGTGCGGCTCACGCGGTGCCCTGGAGGGCCGACCACGTCGAGGGGACGAAGTAGGTTCCCCACTCGCGGGTGAGCTGGAGGTCGACCTCGCGCTCTGCGGGAACCACGTCGAACGCCGCGCACATCCGCGGGAAGTCGACATCGCGCTTGCAGGCAGCGTCCGTGATCCACGGGCTGAGGAAGTAGTTCCCCGGATACAGCCCGAGGTTCTTCACCTCCAGCTCGAGCGTCACCGGCCCGAGGAGGCGGCCGAGCTTGAGACCTGCGTGAACCGAGCGGAGGTCGATGAGCGGCGTGCCCATCGAGTCGTGGATCAGTACGCCGAACACGGGATCGACGAGGGGCTCCTTGATCTCCGCGCGGATCCGCATGCGCAGCGTGTCGCCCATCCTGATCGCGCTATCCTCGGGTTCGCCAGGCTGCAGCTCGAGCTCGAGGATGCGTCCCTCACCGCTGGTGATCCGATCCTGCCAGTCGTCGAGCGACACCTTGCGCGCGCGTACTGCCTCGCTGAGGTACTGCCCGATCGCTGCATCGGGGGCGCCGATCAACGCCACGCGCCCTTTGTCGAGCAGGCATACCCGCTGACATAGCTGTCGAATGCTCGCCATGTTGTGACTCACGAACAGCACGGTGCGGCCCTCGGCCTCTGCGAGTCCGCGCATCTTGCCGAGGCACTTCTGCTGGAACGCCGAGTCGCCGACCGCGAGCACCTCGTCGACGATCATGATCTCCGGCTCGAGGTGTGCGGCCACGGAAAACGCGAGCCGCACGTACATGCCGCTCGAGTAGCGCTTCACCGGTGTGTCGAGAAACTTCTCGACCTCGGAGAACGCGACGATCGCGTCGAAGTTCTTCCGGATCTCCACGCGCGTCATCCCGAGGATCCCGCCGTTGAGGTAAATATTCTCGCGACCGGTCAGCTCGGGATGAAACCCCGTGCCGACCTCCAGCAAGCTCGCGACGCGGCCGCGCAGGTGGACCCTGCCTTCGGTCGGATCGGTGATCCGTCCCAGCACCTTGAGCAGCGTCGACTTCCCCGCGCCGTTGCGTCCGATGACACCGATCACTTCGCCTCGCGCGACGTCGAACGTGACGTCGCGGAGTGCCCAGAACTCTTCGCGGCTCGCCTGCTTCGGCGCGGCCTCGCGGAACGGGCGCTTGACGACGCCGGCGAGCTCCTCGCTCAGCGTGCGTCGCTCGCTGCCGCGCGCCACCTTGTGGCGGATCGTGTAGCTCTTGCCGAGCTTCTCGATGCGGATCATTGGTTCAGACATCGCAGGGCTTTAGATGATGTCCGCGAACTTGTTCTCGGCGCGGCGGAAGTACCAGACGCCGAGCATCAGGGAGAGAACAGCGATGCCGGCCGCGGTCGCAATACCGAGCGTGTTGAGCTCCGAGTTGCCGCCGAGGATCGCCCAGCGGAAGCCATCGATCACGCCGACCATCGGATTCAGGCAGTATGCGGCGAACGCAGTGTCACCGAGCCGCTCGCGCACGAGCGTGCTGCTGTAGCCAACCGGTGAGATGTAGAGCCCGAACTGCACGAGGAACGGGATCACGTAGCGGAAGTCGCGGTACTTGACGTTCAGCGCGGCGAAGAACAGTCCGAGCCCGGTCGCGACGAGCGCAGCCAGCATCGCGAACAGCGGCAGCGTGACGATGCGCCAGTCCGGGAGGAACCGGAACCACACCATCATGCCGAGCAGGATGGTGAAGCCGATCAGCAGATCGACGAGGCTGGTCACCACGGACGCCGCTGGGATGATCATGCGCGGGAAGTAGACCTTGGAGATCAGCGCAGCGTTCGAGAGGAGGCTCATGCTCGCGGCGGACAGCGAGCCCGCGAAGAACTGCCAGGGCAGCATGCCCGCGATCACCATCAACGCGTAGGGCGCAGCGCCCTCGGACTCGAGCTTCGCGACGCGGCTGAACACGATCGTCATCACGATCATCGTGACCAGCGGCTGCAGCACCGCCCACGCGACGCCGACCACCGTCTGCCGGTAGCGCACCGAGACATCGCGCCAGGCGAGCGTGAAGAACAGCTCGCGATAGCGCCACAGGTCGCGCCAGTAGCGGCGCGCGCGGGACCCGGGCTCGAGAATCAGCTCGTACATAGCGATTACCGACGAGCCTCCGCGCGAACGACATCGCACACACGCTGCACGGTCGCTCGGTCGAGGTTGAGCGCGCTCGGCAAGTTGATGCCGAACGGCGCGAGCTCGTAGCTGACCGTGTTGCGCGTGCGCGCGACCGCTGCCTGTTCGGTGCCCTCGTACGCCGGGATCGAGCTCAGCGGATGGAAGAACGGTCGGCAATCGATGCCGTTCTGCGGGAGCAGCTCCATCCAGCGCTGTTTCGGCGTGCCCGGCGTGATCATCGAGACCATCCAGTAGGTGTTCTTCGTGCCCGGCGCCTCGCTGTTCATCACGAAGTCCGGAAGCTCCTCGCGGTACCAGGCGAAGATCTGACGCTTCTTGTCGACCAGCTCGTCGATCCGCTCGAGCTGCGCGAGGCCGAGCGCTGCCTGCATGCTGCTCATCTTGTACTTGAAGGCGACCTCGCGATTGAAGAAGTAGCGGTCGCCGGGCGCGCGGCCGTGGTCCCGCAGGAACATCG
Organism: Deltaproteobacteria bacterium; assembly: GCA_013813765.1. GTDB lineage: Bacteria > Myxococcota_A > Polyangia > Haliangiales > Haliangiaceae > JABFXX01. The sequence continues at coordinate 44,783 of JACCRC010000559.1, forward strand.
CGCGCTCGTAGAGGTCGGTGCGATCCGTGACGAGCATGCCGCCTTCGCCGGTGGTCAGCGTCTTCGACCCGTGGAAGCTGAACACGCCGACATCGCCGAAGCTGCCCGAGCGCTCGCCCCCCTGCTCGGAGCCGTGCGCCTCGGCGGCGTCCTCGATCACCGCGATGCCGCGCGCCTTGGCCACCGCACGCAGTGCTGCCATGTCGGGCATGTTGCCGTAGAGATCGACGACGATCACCGCCTTCGTGCGCGGCGTGATCACCGCGTCGAGCGACGTGGCCGAGATGCACCACGTATCGCGATCGATGTCGGCGAACACCGGAATCGCGCCGACGTACTGGATCGGCGCGGCGGTCGCGATCCAGGTGACATCGGGGACGATCACCTCGTCACCCGGGCCGATACCGAGCGCCGCGAGCGCGAGGTGGAGGCCCGAGGTGCACGAGGGCAGGCTGATCGCGTGCTTCACGCCGGTGTAGTCGGCGAACGCGCGCTCGAACCGGTCGTGATAGAGGCTGTGGTTCCCGTACCAGGCGTTGGTCACGGCGTCGGTGACGTACGCGATCTCCTTCTCGGTGATCCACGGGCCTGAGATCGGGACCTGCGCCATGGTCAGTCCTTCACGCAGCGAAGGAAGCCGTCGGGCGCCACGGTGAGCTGCAGCTTGTCGGCGATCGAGGTATCGATTTCGAAGCGGTCGTTCGTCTTCATGAACGCCTGCACGGCGGTCCACGGGTTGTCGCCCTTGCCCCACGGGCGATCCTGGAAGAAGTCCTCCGGCATCTGCTCGATCGCCGTGTCGAACACGACAAGGTAGCTGCCGGCGGTGACCAGCGGGCTGTAGAGCCGGAGCTCCTCGAGCACGTGCGCGTGCGAGTGCATCGAGTCGAGGGACACGAGCACCCGCTTCCTGCCAGCGATCAGCTCCTTGACCTTGGCGACGATCGCTTCGTCGATCGCCGAGCCCTCGACCATCCGCACGTAGCGCGACATCGGGTGTCCCTCGATCGCGCTGCGGTTGTGCGTGCGGATGTCGATGTCGACACCGACGACGATTCCACCGTTGTCGAGCAGGTGCAGCATTGACGCGTAGAAGATCAGCGAACCGCCGCGCGCGATGCCGGTCTCGACGATCGCGTCGGGCTTGATCTCCCAGATCAGCTCCTGCATCGCGATGATGTCCTGCGGCATCTGGATGATCGGTAGGCCCATCCAGCGGAAGTGATACGTGTACTGGTGGCGGGAGCTCTTCACCAGCCAGTCGATCGACGACGCGTGCAGGTCGCGGTCGCTACCCATCTTCGCGATCATCGTCTTGTTGACCGCGCGGAACTCGGCGTCATCCATGGTGGCTCTCCGACAGCAGGGGATAGTTGGCGTCGCGTGCGCCGAGAACGCGCGGTTCTGCCGGCCACTCGATGCCGAGCGATGGATCGTTCCAGCGCAGGCCGCGCGCGGACTCGGCGTGGTACTCGGCAGACATCTGATAGAGGACGGTCGCACCGTCGGTGAGCGACAGGAACCCGTGCGCGAAGTCCGCGGGGATGTACAGCGCGGTCATCGCCTCCGCCGTCAGCGTGTGCGCGTACCACTGGCGGTACGTCGGCGAACCGGGGCGCAGATCGACGATCACGTCGTAGACGGCTCCCGCCGAGCAGCGCACGAGCTTGGTCTCCTGGTGGGGAGCCGTCTGGTAGTGCATGCCGCGCAGCGTGTGCCGGCGCGGATTGACGGAGACGTTGCACTGCGCGACGTCGGCGACGAGACCGCGCTCGGTGAACTCGCGACGGCAGAACGTGCGCGCAAACATGCCGCGCTCGTCCTCGATCCTGTCGAGTTCGATCACGAACGCACCGGCGAGCGTGGTCTCCGTGAGCTTCACGCGACGATCTCCGGAACGGGGATCGGGACGATGAACTTGCCGCCCCACTCCGAGATGCCGCGCATCTGCGCGATGATCTCGTCGCGGATGTTCCACGGCAGGATCAGCACGAAGTCCGGCTTGTCCTCGAGGATCTTCGCGGGCGCGTGGATCGGCAGGCGCGTCCCTGGCAGGAATCGCCCCTGCTTGTGCGGGCTCGAATCGACCGTGTAGTCGAGGAAGTCGCCGCGGATTCCACAGTAGTTGAGGAGCGTATTGCCCTTCGCCGGCGCGCCGTAGCCGACGATCCGCTTGCCCGCGCGCTTCAGCTCGACGAGGAGCGTCAGCAGCTTGCGCTTGGTCTCGACGACCTGCTCGCGGAACTTCGTGTAGGTGGCCAACGACCGCAGGCCGGCCGCCTCCTCGGCGGTGCGCAGCGCGGGGACGCGTGCCTCGACGGCATGCGTCCCCGTTGCCTTCAGTTGCGCGTAGATCCGCAGCGAGCCGCCGTGCGTGGGCAGCTCGTCGACGTCGAAGATCACGAGGCCGTGACGCTCGAACAGCGCCTCGACGGCGATCAGCGACAGGTACGAGAAGTGCTCGTGATAGATCGTGTCGAACTGGTTCGCCTCGAGCATGCGCACGAGGTGCGGGAACTCGAGGGTGGCAATGCCCGTCGGCTTCAGGACGCGCGCGATGCCGCCGACGAAGTCGTTGATGTTCGGGTTGTGCGCGAGCACGTTGTTGCCGGCGAGCAGATCGGCGAGCTGTCCACGCGCGCGCATCGCCTCGGCTTGCGCGACGCCGAAGAACACGATCTCGGTCGGTATCCCCTTCGCGATCGCAGCGTTCGCGACGCTCGCCGCCGGCTCGATTCCCAGCAGCGGAATGCCCTTGTCGCGGAAGTACTGGAGCAGGTAGCCGTCGTTGGACGCCACCTCGACGACGAACGACTCACGGTCGAGCCCGAACCGCGCGGTGACATTCTCGGTATACGTGCGACAGTGCGCGAGCCAGCTGGCCGAGAACGACGAGAAGTACGCGTAGTCCTCGCTGAAGATGTGATCGGCGCGCTGGAATTCGTCGAGCTGGACGAGCCAGCACTGCTCGCACACGTGCAGGTCGAGTGGCCACGTCGGCTCCATCGCCGAGAGCTGCTCCGCGCGCAGATACGCGTTCGACACCGGCGAGGCCCCGAGCGACAGGAACGGCGCACCGAGCGGCGCGGCACATGATCGACACTCGTTCATGGCAACTCGCGGAACGCGCTGATTTGCATCGCGCGGTGGGCGTAGATCGCCGCGGCGTCGTCGCGCTCGGCGCGATATCCCTGGACTGTCGCCGCGATCGCCTGCGCGAGCGAGAGCTTCGGCGACCACGCGAGCTGCTCGCGCGCCTTCGCGATGTCGAGGTGGAGGATGCGTGCTTCGGCGGGCGCCCCTGCATCCGCCTCGACGCGGTACGTGCCCGAACCCCAGGCTGCGATCATCTGCTCGACGAGCCCGCTGACCGGTACCACCTCCCCAGGCGCGGGGCCGAAGTTCCACGCCTCGGCATACCGATGGCCATCGGCGAGCAGCTTCGTGCCGAGCACGAGGTACCCGTTCAGCGCGTCCATCACGTGCTGCCATGGTCGGATCGCCGATGGATTGCGCACGACGATCGGCTCGAGTGACGCGAGCGCACGGATGCAGTCCGGCACGATCCGGTTCGCGGCCCAGTCGCCCCCACCGATCACGTTACCGGCGCGCGCCGTGGCAATCGCCGCGTCGCCTGGCTCGGTGAAGAACGAGCGCCGCATCGACGACGCTGCGATCTCTGCGGCGCCCTTCGACGCGCTGTACGGGTCGCGCCCTCCGAGCGGATCGGACTCGCGATAGCCGCGGTCCAGGCCCTGATTCTCGTAGCACTTGTCGCTCGTCACGACGACGACGGCACGGACCGACCGTGCGTAGCGCACGGCCTCCAGCAGATTGACCACGCCCATCACGTTCGTCGCGAACGTGCCGCGCGGATCCTTGTACGAGTCGAGCACCAGTGCCTGCGCGGCGAGGTGAAAGACGATGTCGGGCTGGTGCTCGCCGAGCACCGTGGTGAGCGCGTCGTAGTCGCGGACGTCGCCGTCGACGTGCGTGATCGAGCGCGCGACCTCGCAGATCACGAAGTTGTCGCGCGGTCCCGCGGGCGGCAGCGCAAAACCGATGACCTTCGCGCCGAGCTCGGTCAGCCAGATCGCGAGCCACGATCCCTTGAACCCGGTATCGCCGGTGATCAGGACCGTCTTGCCGCGATAGGTGTCGCCGAGCTCCATCGGATCACCAGCGCTTCCAGAACGCGTGACCCTCGGTCCACAGGTTGTTGAGGTACGTGCGGTCGCGATCGGTGTCCATGCACGCCCAGTTGTCGGTGTGCTTGAACACGCGAAGCTCACCCTTCTGCGCCAGGTCCTCGAGCGCGCCGACCTCGAGGTCGCAGCTGTCGTCGGTGGAGAGGTGCTCGAAGATCCCGCGGTTGAACACGAAGTAGCCACCGTTGACGAGGCTATTCGCGGCTCGTGGCTTCTCGCGAAAGCTGGTCACGGTCTCGCCGTCGATCCCGAGCTCGCCGAACCGCGACGTCGGGTTGATGCCCGTCACCGTGGCGAGCCGGCCGTGCTCCTCGTGAAACTTCGCGAGCTGCTGGAGATCGACGTTCGCGAGGCCATCGCCGTACGTGACCATGAACGTGTCGCCCTTCACGTGGCGCTGGACCTTCTTGAGCCGCGCACCCTTCAGCGCCTCGAGGCCGGTATCTGCGAGCGTGATGTTCCAGCCCGCCTCGTCATGCGAGTGATGGATCGTCCGCTGCTCCGGCTTGCCGAGCTGGAGCGTGATGTCGTTGTTCATCAGCTCGTAGTGCCAGAAGTACTCCTTGATCAGGTGCCCCATGTACCCGAGGCTGAGCACGAAGTCCGTGTGACCGAACGACGCGTAGTACTTCATGATGTGCCAGAGGATCGGCCGTTCACCGATATGCACCATTGGCTTGGGACGGAACTGCGTCTCCTCGCGAAGCCGCGTTCCGAAACCGCCGCACAGGATGACGACCTCCATCGATCAGTCCTTGTACACGTACAGGGTGTAGTCGTAGTACTTGCCGCGCCCGTTTGCGAGGCTCGAGTACCCGTGGTCGATCCGGACGCGCGGCGAGAGCTCGCCGAGGCACCACGCGAGCCACTCGGTCGGGCTCGTGTAGTAGAGGTTCGCGACGGTGAAGTTCACGCGGTTCGACATGAGGTTCCACGCGATCCCGTGGTTCGCGAGGTCGAACATCCTTCGCACGAGCTTCCGCGCGAACGCCTCCATGTCGATCGACGACGCGGCGAGCTTCTGGGTCAGCGTTCCATTGCAGACCACGAAGTCATAGCGCTGCGATGCGTCGAGCTCGAGCACGTCCCCGGCGATGAAGCGCGAGCTCGGGTGCCGCTCGCGGCCACTCGCGACCATGCTCTCGACGATGTCGATGCCGGTGTAGTCGAGCTGGATGCCCTGCTCGGTCGCCCACGTCAGGAGGCCGCCATACCCGCATCCGACGTCGAGCAGCGTCGGCACGCGATCACCGTCGAGGAAGTCCTTGTCGAGCACCGCAAGCATCTTGCTGTAGCGGAACAGGAGCTCGCGCTCGTCCTTCCAGTCGACGCCGAGCGGCGTGGCACCATGCTCCTCGAATAGCTTCGAGTGGTGCTCCTTGAAGGCGGTGGTGATCTTGTCCATGACGGTCGAGGTTCGTTAGTGGTACCGCAGGATTACGGCTGCTTGGGCTCGATTCGCTGCTTCTTGCCGTCGCCCGTGACCTTGTACCTGGTCCCGCAGCCGCTGCACGCGAGCTTCTTTCCACCCTTCGGGAGGGACACGCCGCACTTGCAGACCCAGCCGATGCGCTTCGCCGGGACGCCGGCCATCAGCGCGTACGGCGGGACGTCCCTCGCCACGACCGCACCCGCCGCGATGAACGAGTACGCGCCGACGCGATAGCCGCAGACGAGCGTCGCGTTCGCGCCGATGCTCGCGCCTTCGTCGATCTCGGTGCGCTTGTACTCGTCCTTCCGGACGACGAACGCGCGCGGGTTGATCACGTTCGTGAACACCGCCGAGGGGCCGACGAAGACGTCGTTGCCGAGGATCACGTCGTCGTAGACCGAGACGTTGTTCTGGATCTTGCAATTGTCGCCGATCACGGCCTTCGAGCCCACGAACACGTTCTGCCCGAGCGAGCACTTTGCTCCGATCTTCGCGCCCGACATCACGTGCGAGAAGTGCCAGACCTTCGTGCCGTCGCCGACCGTCGCGGGCGCGTCGACGAGCGCGGTCGCGTGTGCCCAGTACCCTGTAGTGCTTGTCGTGTTCATGGTTTCCCCTCAGGATTCCGACGATCAACGCGTTACTCCAGCGGCATCACGACGGGATGCCCGTGCGTGACGAGCGAACGTTGGGCCGCCTGCAGCACGCGCAGTACGCGCAGGGCGCTAGCTCCGTCGGTCAGCGGCTGTCTCCGTGTGCTGATCGCGGACAGGAATGCCTCGCACTCGAGGCGGAGCGGCTCCGCGGAGTCGTACGGGATCAGGGTGCCATCACCTTTCACCGGCACGGGCTCGCCGTCTTTCAGATCGACGTGCTGCTCGTGCAGCGTGAGCTGGCGCGCGATATCGTCGAACGTTGCCATCCGGCGCGAGCCGACGACGACGAGCTTCTGCTCCTTGAACGGGTTCAGCCACGACACGAAGATGTGCGCGGCCACGCCGTTGTCAAACAACAGCTGCGTGACGGTGACGTCGGCGATGTTCGGTTGCACGTAGCTGCCGCCGGTGGCGATGACCTGGAACGGCGGTGCACCGACGAGCCGCAGGATCACCGCGATGTCGTGCGGTGCGAACGACCACAGGATGTTCTCCTCGCGCCGGACCTTCCCGAGGTTCGTACGGTTCGAGTAGACGTAGCGGATCTTCCCGAGTTGCCCTTCGACGATCAGCTCCCGCAGCTTCTTGATCGCGGGGTGGTATTCGAGGATGTGGCCTACCATCAGGATGCGATCGCGCTCCACGGCGAGGTCGCAAACGCGCCTGGCATCCTCGTAGCGCAGCGCGAGCGGCTTCTCGCACAGCACGTCCTTGTCCGCGCGGATCGCGCGCTCGCAGAACTCCGCATGTGACTCGGCCGGGGTCGCGATCACCACACCAGCGATCGAGGTGTTGGCGAGCACGGCGTCGAGGTGCTCGTAAACCGGAACGCCCGGAGCGATCTGCGCTGCAGTCGCGCGCCCTTGCGGTGATGGATCGGCGACCGCAGCGAGCGAGCCGAGCGCGTGGAAGTTGCGGACGAGGTTCTTGCCCCAGTCACCGCAGCCGATGACCGCGATCTTGGGAGAGCTCACGAGGCGCTCGCGTAGAACGAAGTCACCTGGTCCACGACGTACTGCTGCTGCTGCTCTGCGAGCCCGGGATAGATCGGTAGCGCGAGCGCTTCGTCGGCCGCGCGCTCGCTGTGTGGGAACGCACCGCGCTGGTAGCCGAGGTTTTGGAAGCACGGCTGCAGGTGGAACGGAACCGGGTAGTAGATCTCCGTCCCGATCTTCGCCTTCGCCAGGTGCTCGCGCAGCGCATCTCGCCGAGGCACGCGCAGCGAAAACTGGTTGTAGATGTGACCCGGCGCGTCGGCGGGCAGGATGACCTCGGCCGGAAGCTTCGCGGCGGCGAACATCGCCCGATAGCGGTGCGCGTTGCGGCGGCGCGACTCGATCCAGCCCCCGAGGTGCGGCAGCTTCACCGAGAGCACCGCGGCCTGCAGCGCGTCGATGCGGAAGTTGCCGCCGATCGCCTGGTGGTTGAAGTTCGGTCGGCCGCCGTGCATGCGCAGCAGCTTGACGCGTTCCGCGAAAGTGTTGTCGTCGGTGTAGACGGCGCCGGCATCACCGAACGCGCCGAGGTTCTTCGACGGGAAGAAGGAGAGACATCCCGCGATCCCGCGGAGCATCGAGGCGCCAATCGATTGCGCCGCATCCTCGATGACCGGCACCGATGTCTCGGGGATCGGAGCGGCGCGGCCGAACAGGTGGACCGGGATGATCGCCTTCGTCGTCGAGCTCACCGCCGCTGCGGCTGCTGCGGGATCGAGGTTGAAGGTCGCCGGATCAATATCGACGAACACCGGCTTCGCGCCGAGCCGCGCGACCGCACCGGCCGTGGCGATGAAGGAGAACGGCGTGGTGATCACGCTGTCGCCGGGGCCAACGCCGAGCGCCATCAGCGCGACCAGGAGCGCGTCGGAGCCCGACGACACGCCGATCGCGTGCTTCGTGCGCGTCACCGCGGCGAGCGAGGCCTCGAGTTTCTCGACGTCAGGCCCCAGGATGAACCGGCCGCTGTCGACGACCCTGCCGATCGCCGCCATGATCTCGTCGCGCAGAGGCTGATTCTGCGCCGCGAGATCGAGCAGGGGAACGGACATCAAAGCCGACATGAGCGGTGCCTCTACCTCGCTACGTCGATGCAGGGGAGTTCTGCTCTTTCTCGGTATAGCCGTAATACGAGTAGTAACCGCTGCGGTTGTTCGGCTCGATGCCGTTGACGATGACGCCGAAGATGGTCGCGCCGACCGCGCGAACCTGCTTCGCCGACCGCCGGATGTCCTCGCGGAGCGTCTTCTCTGCGCGCGCGACGAGAATCACGCCGTCGACCTGCTTGGCCAGCACCACGGCATCGGTCACCACCTGCAGCGGCGGCGAATCGAGGATCACGCGGTCGAAGCGCTTCGTGAGCTCGGCGAGCACGGCGCCAAAGCGCTGCGACATCAGGAGCTCGGCCGGATTTGGCGGCAGCGGGCCGCAGGGCAGCACGTACAGGTTCGGGATCTCGGTGCTCTTGATGACGGTGTCGTACTCGGCGTCACCGACGATCAGGTTCGAGATGCCCACCTGGCGAGAGACGCCGGTCGACACGTGCAGGCGCGGGCGGCGCATGTCGGTGTCGATGAGGAGCACCTTCTGGCCGCTCTGCGCCATCGTGGTGCCGAGGTAGATCGCGGTCATCGTCTTGCCCTCGCGCGGGTTCGCGCTGGAGACGACGATGGTCTTGATCTTGCGGTCAGCGCCCGAGAACAGGATGTTCGTGCGCAGCGAGCGGCAGCACTCGGCGATCCGCGATGTCGGGTGCTTGTGGACGTAGAGGTCGCGCGCGCGGTCGTCGGCCGGAGCGATCTCCGCCTGGTCGAACGCGGGGATGATGCCGAGCACCGGAGCGCCGGTCGCTTGCTGCGCATCGGCGGTGCTCTTGATCGACCGATCGAACAGCACGATCAGGAACACGAGGCCGAGGCCGAGCAGCAGCGAGAGCGCGCCACCGATGACGATGTTCCTGCGCAGGATCGGGTACACCGGCGCGATCGGGACGCGCGCCTCGTCGAGTGGCCGGACGTTCGTCGAGTCGATGTTGCGGTTCATCCGGTCGGTCAGCTCGCTGGTGGACAGGCGCGACCGCAGGATGTTGTAGCGATCCTCGGTGCTCTTCTTGCGGCGGAGCAGCTCGTTGTACGCGACGACCTTCGGTCCGAGCGCGAGGGCTTCCTTCGTGGCCTTCTCGACCTCGTTCTTCAGCGCGGACTCGGTGGCAAGCACCGCCTGCACCTGCTCTTCGAGGCCGCCGAGCATCCGCTTCGCCTCGGTTTCGAGGGCGCTGTAGATGTCGTCCATCTTCGCCTTCTGCATCACGTACTGCGGATTCTTCGGGCCGACTTCCTTCTCGAGCTCGATGAACTTGTTGCGCTCCGAGTAGTACTGGGCGCGCAGCGAGTCGAACGAGTTGTTCTCCTTGCTGTCACCGATCATGAGGATCGGCGACGTCAGGACCTCCTCCTTCGCCGCCTTGCGCATGCGATCGAGCCGGGCAGCCAGCTCGATCCGGCGCGCGCGCGTCTCGTTGAGCTTGTTCGTGTAGGTGGTGATCCCGCTCGACACCATGCTCTGCCGCTCTTCCAGCGTCACGGCGAGCAGGTCGTTGTCCTTCTGGAACGTGTAGAGCGCCGACTCGGCCTCGCGAAGCTTGCCCTCGACGACATCGAACTCGGTGGAGAGCGCGTTCGACGCCTGCTTGGTGTCAGTCGAGAGCAGGCCCCTCGCGTAGTCGACGTACGTCGCGATGTGCGCGTTCGCGATCTGCGCGGCGAGCGGTGGGCTGCCGTTGCGGACCACGACGTACATGATGCGATCCTGATCGGGATAGCGGATCGACAGCATCCCGCGCACGCGCCCGGTCGCCATCGCGATCTGATCCTCGATCTTGACGTCCTTGCGCTCGAGGTCCGAGAGCACGACGTCCTGGAGGTGGTGGCTCTGCACCGTTTGCTGGACGAGCCGGTAGCTCGAGAGCACCTGGCGCTGCTGCTTGTAGTAATCGACGGTGCCTGCGGTTGCGACGCCGGAGAGGATCTCCTGGCCCTGACCGAGGAGATCCGGGATGCGCGGCTCGATCTGTACCGACGCTTGCGCCTCGTAGATCTTCGGCTGGCGGTTCGTGTAGATCACCGCGCCCGTGATCGCGAGCGCCATGATCGCGATCACCGCCCACACGTACTTGCGCAGGGCGTCGAGATAACGCTGGAAGTCGATTCCGAGAACGGGCTCGTTATCTACAACCGCTTCTTCGGGCTCGTCGTCCACGGCATCGGTCTCAGAGCGCCACGCGGAGGCCCGCGAGAAGCTCGTGGCGGACGAAGCTCGGGTTATCCGACGCGCCAGCGAAGACGTACATGTAATCGGTGGAGACCATCGAGAAGCGATAGTTCACCGTCGCGGCGATCCAGTTGCGGAAGTTGTAGTGAACGCCGCCGATGAGCGAAAAGATCACATCGTTGCGAACGGCGGGCCCCGTGAGCCCGGGGATCGCGAGCGTCACGCCGTTGTACTGGCGGAAGTGAACCTCCGGCTGCAGCATCACGACGAACGGAGCGACGAGGTGCTGGAGCGTTCCGCGGATGGTGTGGTCGCGATAGTAGTTCGCGTTGATCGAGTCCTCGTACTGTAGCGAGTACCCGATCGAGACGCGGCCGAGCGGCGAATAGCGGTAGCCGATGGTCGCGCCGATCACCGGAGCGGAGAAGCTCGGGCCGCTCGAGTAGAAGCCGTTGGTGTAGCCGGCGTCGAGGTTCAGCGTGGTCTTCAGCGAAAGCAGCGTCGCGAGGCCGGCGCGCACCGTGAGCGGGTACGAGCCTGACTTCGGGTTCGTGCTGCCGAGCGGAGCGACGTTGCCCCACGACAGATCGAGGTACGCCTGCGTCTGCGGCAGGAAGCGCCAGTGCGGGTGAACGCCGACCCGGTTGCTCCAGCGGTCGACGAAGCTCTGCTCGTCGCGCTCGAAGATGTCGATCGTGTTGTGATAGTAGAGGTACCCGCCCAGGGCGCTCGACCGCGGCCGGTAGAGCAGCAGCAACCTGAGGTTGTTGATGTCGCGATTGGTGTTCGCGTCGGTCTCCCAGTTCGCGGCGCGGATCAGGCGCTGGAAGTCCTCGTCGAATCCGAAGGCGAACGTGCCCATCGGATTGACCATGCCCTTGAACGACGCGCCGATGCCGAGGCCACCGGTCTCGTCCGCCGTGTCGTTGTCCGAGAACACGAGATCGTACGAAAGGCGGAGGCTCGCGCGATACTCGAGCTGGCCCAGGTTCATGGGCGCCTCGGTGTCCAGTGCGTTCGGGTTCAGTCGCTGCGATCCGAGCGATGCGACACCCGCCTGCGCGATCAGGCGCAACAGGCCGGCGGGTTGCTCGTCCTTGTCCTCGTAGAAGACGTTCGAGATGAAACCGGTCTCGACGCCGAACACCGGCCGGAGCACCGTCCCTTCGCCCACCTTGATGCCCGGACCCTCGACGGTCGACGCAGGCGCGACAGCGTCTTCGGGATTGAACGACGAGATCGAGATGTCGTTCGGGCTGATGTCAGCTGCGGCCGTCCCGGCGAGTGCTGCCAGGAGGCTCAGGCTAACAAATAGGCGAGTCATTTCAGGATCCTGTATCTAGGTGTGGGAATGTATCGCATCAGAACGCGCACGCGTCAACGGAAGGCTGAGTTAGATGCTCATGAAGCGGCGGCGTTCATCGTGTGTGATGATCGAGGGGACGTAGCATAAGTCGGGCGATCTAACGCATTCATCACGGTGTGTTAGCGTTTGCCGTGATGCATGTCGTGGTCACCGGCGGAGCCGGGTTCATCGGTTCGCACACCACGGAACGCCTCGTCGCCGCCGGCCACCGCGTAACCGCGCTGGATTCCTTCGATTCCTATCTCTACCCCAGCGAGCGCAAGCAGCGGAACGCCGCAGCGCTCGCGACACTCCCCGGCTTCCGCCTGGTCACCGGCGACATCGGCGATCCGGCCGCGGTCGCCCAGGCGATCACTCCGGATGTCGATGTCGTGTTGCACCTCGCGGCGCTCGCCGGGGTGCGGCCATCGCTCGCGCAGCCGCTGCGCTACCTCTCGACGAACATCTCCGGCACCGGCGTGATCATCGAGCGCATGCGCGAGCTCGGTCTGCGCCGTCTCGTGTTCGGGTCCTCGAGCTCGGTCTACGGGGCGCAGCCGGGAGCCGTCGAAGCGTTCCGCGAGGACGATCCGTGCCTGACGCCCGCGTCGCCATACGCCGCGACGAAGCGCATGAACGAGCTGCAGCTCTCCGCATATCGCGATCTGTTCGGGCTCGGCGTGTTCGCCCTGCGGTTCTTCACGGTCTATGGCCCGCGCCAGCGCCCCGACATGGCGATCTCGAAGTTCCTCGACGCGGTCGCAGCGGGCAGGACAATCACGGTATTCGGCGACGGCTCATCCCGTCGGGACTATACGTTCGTCGATGACATCGTCTCCGGCGTCGTCGCCGCGATCGAGCGGGTCACGCCCGGCGCGTTCGAGATCTACAACCTCGGCGGCACGCAGACGATCTCGCTCACCGATCTGGTCACCGTGATCGAGAACACGGTCGGCAAGCCCGCGGTGATCGATCGGCAGCCGGATCAGCCCGGCGATGTACCGATCACGTACGCGAACATCGATCGCGCCCGCGCGGCACTCGGCTATCAGCCGACGACAAATGTCGAAACGGGCATCGCACGACAGTGGGAGTGGCGTCAGGCGAACGCGTGGTAGCGTCCGTCCGCCATGAAGATCGCTGTCGTCGGCACCGGATACGTAGGCCTCGTGACCGGGGCGGGGTTCTCTGACTTCGGCCACGATGTCACCTGCGTCGACATCGATCCCAAGCGCGTCGAGACGCTGCGGCGGGGCGAGGTTCCGTTCTACGAGCCCGGCCTCCACGATCTGATCAAGCGCAATGCGGGTCTCGATCGCCTGCACTTCACGACGTCGACCGTCGACGCGGTGAAGGGCGCCGAGGTCGTTTTCATCGCGGTCGGCACGCCGTCGACCGAAGATGGCAGCGCGGATCTCTCGTACGTGATCGAGGCGGCGAAGCAGATCGGAGCCGCGCTGACCGGATTCACGGTCATCGTCACCAAGAGCACCGTGCCGGTCGGCACCGCCGCAAAGATCACGGCCGCGGTCGGATCGGTCGCGAAGCAGCCGTTCGCCGTTGCTTCCAATCCCGAGTTCCTCAAGGAAGGCGACGCGGTCAACGACTTCCTCCGTCCGCCGCGCGTGATCGTCGGTGCGGAGGATCCGCAGGCGATCGCCGTGCTGCGCGAGCTCTATCGCGGCGTGCTGCGCACGAACGATCGGATCCAGGTGATGGACATCGCGTCGGCGGAGCTGACGAAGTACGCGGCGAACGCGATGCTGGCGACGCGGATCTCGTTCATGAACGAGCTCGCGCGCCTGTGCGAGGTCGTCGGCGCCGACATCGAGAACGTGCGCAAGGGAATCGGTTCGGACCCGCGCATCGGCAACAAGTTCCTCTTCGCAGGGGCAGGCTTCGGCGGGAGCTGTTTCCCGAAAGATCTGCGCGCGCTCCGTCACACCGCGCAGTCACTGGACGTTCCGCTCCACGTCGTCGATGCGGTCGAGCGGGCAAACGAGCGGCAGAAGCGTCTGCTCGGCGAGCGCGTGCTCGCGCACTTTGGCGGCTCGCTCGCCGGCAAGCGGATCGCGATCTGGGGCCTCGCGTTCAAGCCCGAGACCGATGACATCCGCGAGTCGCCCGCGCTCGTGCTGATCGAGCAGCTGCGCGGCGCCGGTGCGACGATCGTCGGCTACGACCCCGCGGCCATGAAGAACATCGAGGCCGCCGGCACCGGCATCGAGCTCGTGAAGGATGCGTACGCCGCGGCTGCGGGTGCGGATGCGGTCGTGCTCGTCACCGAGTGGCACGAGCTCCGCGATCCGGACCTCGAGCGTCTGAAGTCGTCGATGCGCACACACGTGCTCGTCGATGGGCGCAACGTGTGGCCGATGGCCGACGCGCGCGCCGCCGGGTTTACGTACTACGGCATCGGTCGCGGATAGCGAACGCGCGCGATCAGCTCGGCCGTGTCGCCGTGTCCGGTAACCGCACCGGGCGACCGCATGCAACGCCGAGGTTGTTACCGGTGGATGACGCGCGCGACCGGAAGGCGCTTGAGCTGACGAATCTCGTGCGCGCTGAGGAGCGTGCGGACGCCGCCCTCGATCGTCGACGAGATTCCGACGACGAGCGCCGTGAACGATGCGGGGACGCCGACGACCACCGCGAGTGGGACGCCACCGACCACGCGGCAGGCCGTGCACAGTCCGATGGCGAACGCGATCCAGGCGAGGCCACGTGTGAACCTGCGACTCTCGGACACCAGCTCCGCCTCCAGCAGCTCGAGCTCGGTATCGCCCGTCACGCGAGTAGTGTGCCACCAACCGGGGTCCCTGCTACGCTCGAAACATGCGGCGTATGCAGTGGGTCCTGGTCGTCGGAGTTGTCCTCGCAGGCTGCGCCTACAAGGCAGCGTCCTCGAATGAGACGACGCGCGAAGTCCGCGACAGGAGCCGAGTTGGTTGCCTCGATGTCGGGGTCGATCGGCACCGCGACCTCGGCAACACCGCGGTCGTTAGCTACTCGATCGAGAACCACTGCGGGCAGATGCAGAAGATCGATCTCGGCTGGGCGCAGGTGATCGGCCGCACCGCCGAGGGCAACGAGGTCGCGCTCGTGCCGGCGAAGAAGGAGAGCTCGGTCGCCGTCGCGCCGCACGCGACCGGAGAGACCACTCTTGCGTATCCCGCACCCGCACCGATAGGTCAGCTGTGCATCGACATCGCATCGCTCGCCCAGCAGGCACCCGCGCAGTGGCGCTGCTTCGGAAATCCCGAACCGGTCGCGCTCCGCTGAGCGGCAGCCGACTTCCCGGTTTGATCACATCTCGAAGCTACGGTATGTGTCACCCGGAGGTCGCTAGGTGCTGAGATTTGCGCTCGTCGGTTGTGGGCGGATTGCGACCCGCCATGCCGAGTTGCTGGCCGGCGGGCATATCCGTGGCGCCACTCTCGCGGCGGTCTGCGACGTGGTGCCGGAGCGGGCCAAGGCGTTCGCCGAGAAGTACAAGATCCCCGGCTACACCGACATGCATGCGATGGCGCGTGCCGGCAACGTGGATGTCTTCAGCGTGCTGACGCCGAGCGGGCAGCATGCAGAGCACGTGATCGCGCTGGCCCCGCACGGCAAGCACATCGTCGTGGAGAAGCCGATGGCGCTCACCCTCGACGACGCCGACGAGATGATCCGGGTGTGCGATCGCAACTCGGTGAAGCTGTTCGTGGTCAAGCAGAACCGGTTCAACGTGCCGGTGGTGAAGCTGCGCGAGGCAGTCGAGGCCGGACGATTCGGCAAGCTGGTCATGGGCACGGTGCGCGTGCGCTGGTGCCGGACGCAGGCCTACTACGACCAGGATCCGTGGCGCGGTACGTGGGCGCTCGACGGTGGCGTGCTTTCCAACCAGGCTAGCCATCACGTCGATCTGCTGGAATGGATGATGGGACCCGTCGAGAGCGTGTTCGCAAAGGCCACGACCGCGCTGGTCAAGATCGAGGCCGAGGACACCGCGGTGGTCGTGCTCCGGTTCAGGAATGGCGCGCTCGGCATCATCGAAGCGACCACGGCGGCGCGCCCGGTCGACCTGGAAGGCTCCATCTCCATCCTGGGTGAGAGCGGCACCGTCGAGATCGGCGGCTTCGCCGTCAACGAGATGAAGACCTGGCGCTTCGCCGAGCCTCATGCGGGCGACGACCTGGTGATGAAGGAATTCTCGGTCAATCCGCCCAACGTGTACGGGTTCGGCCACCAGGCCTACTACGACCACGTGGCGCACAGCATCACCCACCACGCCCAACAGCTGGTCGACGGGCTCGAGGGCCGCAAGAGCCTCGAGCTCATCTCGGCCATCTACGAGTCCGTCGAGACGGGGCTCGAGATCCCGCTGCGCTTCGCCCCCAAGCGCTGCCGGCTGGGTCAGAGGGCGTGATGGGATTCGAGCCGATCGTGCATGAGGCCGGCATCTCCGACGTGGTGTTCGGCGAGAACGTCCGTCTGGTCAGGCCGGTCAACCTGTACGGCTGCCGCATCGGCGACGGCACCTTCATCGGGCCGTTCGTCGAGATCCAGAAGGACGTGACCATCGGCGCGCGCTGCAAGATCCAATCGCACGCCTTCATTTGTGAGCTGGTCACCGTCGGTGACGACTGCTTCATCGGTCACGGCGTCATGTTCGTCAACGATCTCTTCGCCGACGGGCGGCCGGCGGCGGGCGACCGCACCAAGTGGAAATCGACACACATCGGCCATCGGGTGTCGATCGGCTCCAATGCCACCATCCTGCCCGTCACCATCGGTGACGACGTCGTCATCGGCGCCGGCGCGGTAGTGACCAAGGACCTCACTCGGCCGGGCATCTATGCTGGCAACCCGGCCCGCTACCTGCGTGCCTCCACCCGAACGGCACCGTGAAGATTCCTTTCGTCGATCTGCTCGCCCAATACCGCGCCCACCAGGCCGAGATCGACGGCGCGCTGCGCGACGTCATCGAGAGCACGGCGTTCATCGGCGGCCGGTTCGTCAAAGAGTTCGAGGAGAGCTACGCGCGCGAGTACGGCATCAAGCACTGTGTTTCGGTCGCCAACGGCACCGACGCGATCTACATCGTGCTGCGCATGCTCGGGATCGGGCCTGGCGACGAGGTCATCACCACCGCGCACAGCTGGTTCTCCACCGCCGAGACCATCGGCCAGACCGGCGCAACCCCGGTGTTCGTCGACGTCGACGAATTCTACAATATCGATCCTGCGCGCATCGAGGCCGCGATCACACCGCGCACGCGCGCCATGATCCCTGTGCATCTGTACGGGCAGGCTGCGCGCATGGAGCAGATCCAGGAGATCTGCCTGCGTCGCGGGCTGCAGCTCATCGAGGACTGCGCCCAAGCGCACTTCGCCACCCATGCCGGCAAGCGCGTCGGCACCTTCGGCGTGGCCGCGACCTTCAGCTTCTATCCCGGCAAGAATCTCGGCGCGTACGGCGACGCCGGCGCCATCATCACCGGCGACGACGAGCTGGCAACGCGCTTCCGCATGTATGCCAATCACGGCCAGCTCAAGAAGCACGAGCATCAGATCGAAGGCGTGAACAGCCGTCTCGACGGGCTGCAGGCCGCGCTGCTGTCGAAGAAGCTGCCGCACATCCACGATTGGACGCGCCGCCGCCAAGCGGTCGCCGAGCTGTATCGCCAGCAGCTCGCAGGGTTCGAGCCGGTCACCGTGCCGGAGTGCGCACCGGGCTCGACCCACGTCTATCATCTCTACGTCGTACGTGTGCCGAACCGCGAGCCGCTGCGCGAGTTCCTGCGCGATCGCGGCATCGAGACCGGTGTCCACTATCCGACCGCGCTGCCGTTCCTGACCGCCTATCGCGCCCGCAACCACCAGCCGCAAGAGTTCCCGCGCGCGCATCACAACCAGGACACCATCCTGTCGCTGCCGATCTACCCGGAGATGACAGAGGAGATGGTGACCTACGTCGTCGAGGCCATCCGCGCCTTCTACGGCAAGTAGCTCATCTTGGCGCGCGTCCTCTACATCAACCACTACGCCGGGTCGGTCGCCCACGGCATGGAGTTCCGGCCGTTCTACATGGCGCGCGAGTGGCAGCGGCTCGGCCACGAGGTCTCCATCGTCGCCGCGACGTTCTCGCACCTGCGCCAGGTCAATCCCGAGGTCAGCGCCACCCTCAGCGACGAGCTGGTCGAGAGCATCCGCTACTTCTGGATCAAGACACCGGCCTATGCGGGCAACGGTCGCGGGCGCATCTCCAACATGCTGCGCTTCCTCGCCGGCCTGTACGCGCATCGCACCGAGCTGATCGAGCGCTGTCGGCCCGATGTGGTTATCGCGTCGTCGACCTATCCGCTCGACATCTTCCCCGCCGCATCGATCGCGCGGCGCACCGGCGCCCGACTGATCTTCGAGGTCCACGACCTGTGGCCACTCAGCCCGATGGAGCTGGGGGGGATGAGCCGCTTCCACCCCTTCATCATGGTCATGCAGCGCGGCGAGGACTATGCGTGCAAGCACGCCGACACCATCGTGTCGATGCTGCCCAAGGCGGATCAGCACCTGGTGACGCGCGGTATGGCGCCGTCGAAGTTCGTGTATGTCCCGAATGGCGCCGTGATCGAGGAGTGGAACCTCGACGGGCCGCGACTACCCGCCACGCACGAGGCGGTGCTCGCGCGCTATGCCGCCGACGGGCGTTTCGCCATCGTGTACGCCGGCGCGCACGGGCTCTTGAACAACCTCGGTCTCGTGCTCGACGCCGCGCGCGAGCTGCGCGACACGCGCGCCAGCTTCTGCCTGGTCGGCCAGGGACCGGAGCGCGAGGCTTTGCAGCGACGCGCCGCCGAGCTCGGACTGACCAACGTCGACTTCCTGCCGTCGGTGCCCAAGGCATCGGTGCCGCTCCTGCTCGACCGCGCCGATGCGCTCTTCCTGAGCTTCGCGCCCCAGCCGCTGTTCAGGTTCGGCGTGAGCCCGAACAAGCTGGTGGACTACATGCTGGCCGCGAAACCGGTGATCGCGGCGATGCGCGCCGGAAATGATCCGGTCACCGAGAACGGCCTCGGCTTCACCGTCTCGCCGGAGGATCCGCACCAGCTGGCCGACGCGGTGCGGAGACTGGTGGCGGTGTCGGTAGAGGAACGCCGCGCGATGGGCGAGCGCGGCCGTCGCACCGCCGAGGAGCAGTTCGCCTACCCGCCCCTGGCGCGCCGATTTGCTGACTGCTTCGGGCCGTCGCGCTAGATCCGCGCTAGATCGTGATCTCTTCGCCTTCGCGCGCGGGCACGAGCTCGATCTCCTTGCCGCCGTGCGCGTCGAGCCACGAGCGACAGGCGGAGACCAACGCGTCGACATCGTCGTCGGTGTAGTCCTGATCGTAGTGGAACGTGACGAGCCGCTTCACCTTCGCGGCGATCGCAGCAGCGGCGGCGTCCTCGTACGTCGAGAAGCCGCGGTTCCTGCGGTTCAGCTGGTTGTGCGGGAAGTAGGTCGTGTCGTGCAGCAGCACGTCGGCGCCGCGATAGAACTCGACGGCCTCGGGCGTGGGCGGAGCGCCCTCGTCGGGCTGGCCCACATCCGACGCGTACACGAAGGACTTCCCGCCTTCCTCGATGCGGAACGCGAGTGCGGTCGTGGCGCCGTGCGGGTGCTCTCGGCACGTGACGGTCAGGCCTTCGGCCTGGAACGGCGCGCCGCAGGGTGCGGCCTTCACCTCGAACGTCGCCGAGAAGTTCTTCAGCGTCTGCAGCGGAGAGAAGTTCGGGTCCATCTGGCCCTCGAGGATGTCCTCGAGCATCTCGGCCGATCCGTACGGGCCGGGGCCCCACACCGCGAACTGATTGCCGCCGATGAATACCGGGGCGAAGAAGCCGAGGCCCTGGATGTGATCCCAGTGCGTGTGCGAGAGCAGGATCGACGCCTTGCCTTGACCCTTGCCGAACTCGCGCCCCATCAGCGTGTTGCCGAGATGCATGAGGCCGGTGCCCATGTCGATGATGATGAGCCCGCCGCTGTCACTCGTGACGGACACGCACGACGTGTTGCCGCCGTAGCGATTCGTGTCGGGGCCCGGCGCCGGGATCGATCCGCGCACGCCCCAGAACCGGATCTTCATTGGTCCCCCAGCGGGATCTCGAGGCCTTCGTAGGCGCTGACGAGATCGAACTTGTCGTTCTGCGCGGCCACGACCTCGCGGTACTGCGCGAGGATCTTGTCGTTTTCATCGTCGGAGCGAAGCGGTGCGTGGTGGAACAGGCACAGCGTCTTCACCTTCGCCTCGCGCGCGATCGCGATCGCGTCGTCGGGGTGCGAGTGCCCCCAGTGAGGGCGCTGGCGGTACTCCTCCTTCGTGAACTGCGTGTCGTAGATCAGGAGGTCCGCGTTCTTCGCGAGGTTGATCACACCGGCGCGCATCTGCGCGAGCTCGGCGGTGGTCTCCGGCGACAGCGGCTCATCGAGCGACGGCGCCTGGGTGACGAACTCGCGGCCCAGGAGGTAGTCCGCGAATGGCGCGGTGTCGGAGCAGTACACGACCGACGCGCCATCGACCTCGACGCGATACGCGATCGCGATCCATGGGTGATTGAGCCGCGTGCACGAGATCTTCGCGCCGCCGATCTCGAACTTCGTCCCCTCGAGCACCTCGCGAAACCGCATGTCCGCATGCATCGCCGACAGCGGCACCGGGAAGTACGGCGCGCGGTTCTGCGCCGAGAACACGGCCTCGAGGTGCATGTCGCGCTGGCGTGCGTAGATCTCGATCTCGTTGCCCGCCCGGTACATCGGCGAGAAGAACGGGAGGCCCTGCACGTGATCCCAGTGCGTGTGGCTGATCAGGATCGAGGCCTTGCCCTTGCCGTCCTTGAACGCCTCCTCCATGAGGGTCTTGCCGAGGCGGCGCAGGCCCGTGCCCGCATCGATGATGATCGGGCCGGCGTTCTTCGGACGCACCTCGACGCACGAGGTGTTGCCCCCGTACCGGTTGGTCGATCGCCCTGGTACAGGGATCGATCCGCGGACACCCCAGAACCTGACCTTCATCGTTCGAAGCCGAGGCAAACCTAACGCTTGCGGGGGCTTGCCGCTAGAACCCCTTGCGCGAATCGAGAAGAATGGTGACCGGGCCATCATTTATCAGCTCGACCTGCATGTCCGCGGCGAACTCGCCGGCCTCGACGCGCGTGACGCCGGCGGCGCGGATCGCGACGAGCGAGTCCTCGTACAGCGCCTTCGCCGCGACCGGTTCGAGCGCACTCGTGAACGCGGGGCGGCGGCCCTGCCGGACGTCCCCGTAGAGCGTGAACTGCGACACCACGAGGACCCCGCCTCCGACGTCGATGACCGAGCGGTTCATCTTGCCTGCCTCGTCGGCGAAGATCCTCAGATTCACGATCTTGTCGACGGTATACGCGAGGTCGGCGGGGGTATCTCCCGCCCCCGCGCCGAGGAGGACGAGGAGGCCCTGGTCGATCGATCCCGTGATCCGGTCGCCGACCGTGACCTTTGCCCTGGAAACTCGCTGCACTACGGCGCGCATCGGTAGACGGTAGCAAGCCCCACCGAGGTGGGGCGCGCAGCAAACGCGAAGCGTTTGCGAAGGTAGACGCGGGCAACCCCCCCGCCTTGCCAGGGGTCCAAGCGGTCGCTAGGATGCCCGCCTTCATGAGGTCCCTGTCGATCGTCGCGCTGCTCCTCTGCTTCGGGTGCGGCAGTGAGATCGGCGACAGCTGCGTGATCAGCTCGGATTGCGACCCGAACGGCCAGCGCTACTGCGATATCTCCTCGAAGGAGGGGTACTGCACGATCCAGGGCTGCGATTACGACACCTGCCCCGAGGAGTCGGCCTGCATCCGGTTCTTCACCGGGAACTTCGAGAATCGCCCGTGCGATTCGACCAGCCAGTGCACGCTCGACGAGCTCTGCTCGCTCGAAGGCCACTGCGTGGCGCGCTCGTCCGAGGTCCGCTACTGCATGCGCACGTGCGACGGTATGGGTGACTGCCGCGGCGGCTACGAGTGCCGCGACCTGGAGCTCATGGTCGCGCACGGCGGTGAGCCGGTGCTCGCACCGGGCGTGCAGATCGACTCGAGCGCCCCGAAATTCTGCGCGCCCGCACTTCGCTGATACCTTCGCCGTGTGAGCGCCGAGCGCCGATCGATCGGAGCGTTTCTGCTGCGCCGGCTCGGCTCGGGATTGATCACGATCCTCGGCGTCTCGGTCCTCGTGTTCGCATTCCTGCACATCGTGCCGGGCGACCCCGTCGACCACCTCGCCGGCGGTGAAGCGACAGCGGCGCAGCGCGAGCAGCTCGAGAAGTGCCTCGGCCTCGACAAGTCGCTGCCGATGCAGTTCGTGACCTTCCTCGGTCACATCGCCGACTTCACGCTCGGCAACCAGTGCGCAGGCGGTGGCGGCGACAAGCGCACCGTCGCGAGCCGGATCGCCGACGTGTTCCCGCACACGGTGTGGCTCGCGCTCGCCGGCATGCTCGTCGCGATCGTGCTCGCGTTGCCGCTCGGGGTTCTCGCCGCGGTCAAACGCGGGACCTGGATCGACACGCTCGCGACGACCACCTCGCTGTCCGCGGTCGCGATGCCGCAGATGATGTTCGCGCCGCTCCTGCTGTTCTGGTTCTTCCTGACCCTCGGCTGGCTCCCCGGCCCCGGCGAGGTCGGATTAGCGGCGCTGATCCTCCCGGCGTTCTCCGTCGGCACGCACCTGATGGCGATGCTCGCGCGCATGACGCGTTCGTCGATGGTCGAGGTGCTCGGCGAGGACTACGTGCGCACCGCGCGAGCGAAGGGCCTGCCGGAGAGCCGCGTGCTGTTCGTGCACGCGCTGCGAAACGCCCTCTTGCCCGTGATCACGATCGTCGGTCTGCAGTTCGGATCGATGCTGTCGGGCGCGATCGTGGTCGAGAACGTGTTCGGCCGGCCGGGCCTCGGTTCGACCCTGCTCCAGGGCATCACCGAGCGGAACTATCCGCTCGTGCAGGGGGTGGTGCTCGTGATCGCGGTGATCTACGTCGGCGTCAACATCCTCGTCGACATCGCGTATGGCTTCGCCGACCCGAGGATCCGCCGCGCATGAAGCGCCTGAAGGGCCTCAAGCTGTCGCCGAGCGCGTGGGTCGGGCTCGTGATGCTCGCGATCTACATCTTCGCCGGCATCTTCGGGCCGTGGCTCGCACCGTACGATGTGAGCTCGAAGGCGATCGATCTGGCGCACAAGTTCGAGGGCCCATCGGCCGAGCACTGGCTCGGCACCGACTCCAATGGCCGCGACGCGCTGAGCCAGCTGCTCTATGGCGCGCGCAAGGCGCTCATGCTGTCGAGCATCGTCGTCGCGATCACCGCGACGATCGGCCTCGCGCTCGGCACGATCGCCGGCTGGTACCGCGGCTGGGTCGACGAGATCCTGATGCGCTTCGTCGACATCCTCCTCTCGTTCCCCGGCATCCTCCTGAACATCGCGATCGTCGCGACCGTTGCGAATCCCGGTGTCGGCGTCGTGATCTTCGCGCTGTCGGTGAACGGCTGGGTGGGCTACGCGCGCGTCGCCCGCGGCCAGGTGCTCGCGCTGCGCGAGCGCGACTACATCACCGCCGCCGTCGCGCTCGGCGCATCCAACCGCCGCGTGATGTTCAAGCACCTGCTGCCGAACCTGATGGGTCCGGCGCTCGTGCAGATGTCATTCGGCCTCGGGGCGATCATCCTGATCGAGGCCGCGCTCTCGTTCCTCGGCCTCGGCCCACAGGTCGACTACACCTGGGGCTCGATGCTCGACCAGGCCCGCACGTTCCTGTGGAAGGCCGACTGGGTGACCCTGTACTCGCTGATCCCCGGCCTCGCGATCATGTGGGTCGTGCTCGGCGCGAACCTCCTCGGCGACGGCCTCCGTGACCGCCTCGATCCGCGCCAGCGGGGCAAGGGCTAGTGGCCCTCCGCGTCCGCGTGTGCCGCCTCGCCGACGTCGTACCCGGAGAGCTCCGCGCGTTCCCCGTCTCCGGCGTGACCTGGCCCGTGATCGTGACGTACGCCGAGTCCGAGCTCGTCGCGGTCCCCGGCGTCTGTCCGCACGAGGACGTCGCGCTCGCCGACGGCGACCTCGATGGCACCGAGCTGATCTGTCCCGGCCACAGCTACGGCTTCGATCTGAAGACCGGCCTCTGCACGCACGACAAGACCCTCGTCCTGCGCCGGTACCCCGTGACGGTGCTCGGCGACGACGTCTACGTCGACCTGCTCTGACCGGATACCGGACAGGAAATGGGGTCGGACCCCATTTCTGCACGAGTTGCGCAACAAAGGGGTCGGACCCCATTTCTGCACGTGCGCAAAAAGGGGTCCGACGCCTTTTTGCGGCGCCTCTAATCGAGGCGATCGAGGTCGGAGTCGGCGCCGGTGTAGAACCAGCGCTGCGGGTCGACGAAGCGGCGATCGCCGTTCTTCGGGATCATGCAGAGGAACGGCTTGCTCTCGCGCTCGAAGAAGCCGGACTGCCACATCCGGCGGACGCGCGCGTCGAGCGCGAACAGCTTGATGCTCGCCGTGCGTGCACGCGTGTGCTCGGCGGCGTGGGCGGCGATCGCGCGCAGGCAGGTGTGCCAGTGATCGCGCGCGCAGACGAGATCGACGATGTGTAGCTCGTCGCCACCGCGCATCGACTCGAGCGCGCAGGCGCCGATCGGCTCGTGGTCCTGCTCGATCACGTAGGCGGGCTCGCGCTGCGCGGGCGCCTCGCGGAAGCGCCAGGTGTAGAACTTCGCGTCGCGGACCGCGGACAGCTTCAGATCATGCTTCGCCACACTCCACACGCGATCGAGGCGTGGGTCCTGCGGTGCGAGCGGGTGGAGCAGGGCGGAGAACCGCGGCTTCGCGACGCGCGCGAACAGCTCGCCGGCGACGGAGGGGCCGTAGCGGATCGGACGCACGTAGCGGGTGACATGTCCGACCTCGCGCGAGCCGCCGTGCTTCAGCGGCGTCAGGTTCATCGCGCCGGGCGCACCGTACATGCAGCCGATGCGGTGCTTCTCCATGTCGCGTCGCGAGGCGTCGTGCAACAGACCGCCAATACCGCGGCGCCGCCATGCCGGCCGGACGAAGCCGTCACCGCCGAGCGCAGCGCGGACCTCCGCGCCGTCGAGCCACAACCGGAACGGAAAGAACGACGTGCAGCCCGCGACCTCGCCGTTCGGCGCGACTGCGAGCCACGTCAGTGCGCGGCCGCCCGGGTTCGTCTCGTACAGCCAGTTCCAGCGAGCGGCGACGTCGACCCCGGGGATCATCTCGCCGATCAGGGTCTGGATCTCACGCCTGTCGGCGTCGGTGGCCTCGCGGACGGCAAACATCTACCCGCGCAGCCTACTCTCGTCTGCGCGTTACTTGTACTCGGGCTCGACGATCTTGACGTCCTTGATGCCGGCTTCCGCGAACGCCTTGTCGAGGTGGGCCTTGTCGCCGAGCGCCACGACGATCTCGTTCGCCGGGTCGAGCTCGGTCTTGATCAGCGCCCGGATCTGGGCGGGCGAGACCGCCGCGATCTGCTGGAGCAGCGTGTTGTAGTAGTTGCCCGACAGGTTGTGCATCGCGATGAACGAGAGCCGCTGCGCGAGCTCGTACGTCACGGTGGACTCGCCCATTAGATTTCCGATCAGCTTGCGGCGTGCGCGCACGAAGTCGCTGTCGAAGTCCGCATCGCCCTTGCGCATGTCATCGAGGCTGTCGCGGATCGCCTTGATCGACTCACCCGCGCGCTCGGCGTCCATCGTGCCGCCGATCACCGCGCCACCGCGCAGGATGTAGCCGGACGGACCGACCTTCGCCTGACGGCCGAACGAGAGGCCGTAGGTCGAGCCCTTCTTGAACCGGATGTTCGCCGCGCGAATGTTCATCATCTCGGCGAGCACGCGGCGCGCACCCTCCTGACCATCGACGCCGCCCGCGGCGGGATAGGCGATCGTCACGGTGACCTGCTGGTCCTCCTTCGCCTTCTTCACACCGACGTAGGTCGGGCCCGTGCGCTTGTACGGCTTCGGATCGACCGGCTTGTCGACACTGCCCTTGCCCATGTCGCCGAACACGCCGCGCACCAGCTTCTCGGCCGCCTTCAGCTCGAAGCTGCCGACGAGGATCAGCGTGGCGTTACCCGCGCGGTAGTGGTTGTTGCGGAAGCTGTCGAGCGAGTCCTTGTGGATCTTGCCAGCCGCGTCGGGCGTGAGGATCGCCGTCTTCGTGTACGGGTGATCCGGGCCGTAGATCGCGGTCACCACCTGGCGCACGTACTCGTTCTGCTCCTGCGTGGAGGGCAGCTTCCAGTCCTCCTTCGTGCGCTTCTGCCAGCGCTCGATTCTGTCCTGCGAGTACACGCCGGCCTTCGCCATGCGCTCGAGGCCTTTCACCATGACGTCGAGGTAGATGTTCACGCCGTGCGTGCCGCACGTCATCGCGTCATCGCTCGTGCTGCAGTTGATCTCGATCCCGGTGCGCGAGAACACGTCGCTGTTCGAGGTCCTGTTCGGATCCATGTCTCCGACGCGCGAGATGAAGCCACCGGCCACGGCAGCGAGCGCCGGGTTATCCGGCGTCGAGGCATCACCCGCGTTCTTGTACATGATCTGCGCGGTGACGAGCGGCATCGAGCTGATCGGCAGCAGCACGACGTTCATGCCGTTGCCCATCGTGAACCGATGAGCGCCGGCGAGCGACTTCAGCTCGGTGGCGATCTTCAGCGGGCGCTTCGCCTCGGCCGGATCGATCGTCGCGTTCTGGACGACGTGCTCCTTCGGAGAGAACTTCACCTTCGCGCGGGTGTCGCCCTTGAGCCCGTCCTTGTTCGGCTTGACCAGCACGATGCCGGCCTTGTCCCACTCGAGCGCCTTCTTCACGGCGCGACCGACGCGCGCGTTGTCGAACTTCTCGATCTTCTCGAGCGCGTGGAACATGTACATCTTGTCCGACGTGAACTCCATGTCCTTCTCGTACTGGACCATCGTCGCCACCTGCAGCGTGCGATCGCTGAGTGCTTCGAGCCCGCCGATGAACTGCGCCTTCGCGCGATTCTTCGCCTCCTCGAGCTCGACGTAGCTACCTTCGTCCCAGCCTCGATACGCCTGTCGCGCGGCCTTCTGTGCGAACTCGAGCGCCTCGTCGACCTTGCCGAGCCCCTTGAGCTCGATCTTCACGAGGAACAGCGGAGCGAGTGCACCACCGAGCAGCGTGGGCGTGACGCGGTACGCGAAGCCATACTCCTCGCCTTTGCCCGCGATGCGTGCGAACGCGCCGAGCACGCCGAACTCCGCGGCCTCGCCATCGGGCGTGTTGCGCGGCGGCAGCGCCCAGCCGATCCACAGCGTGGGACGCTCGACGTCGGCCTCGATCTCCTGCTTGACGTGCGGCGGCGTGAACGGCTTGACCTCGGTGCGCGGCGCGGATGCGCGCTTCGGGATCTTGCCGAACCACTTCTGCACCGCCTCGACGGCCTTGTCGACATCGACACCGCCCGCGATGATCACGGTCGCGCGCTCCGGCGTGTAGTAGTCCTTCAGGAACTTGCAGGCCTCGGGCAGCGTCGACGCGGCGATCTGCACGTCGTTTCCGCCGACCAGGCGCTCGTACGCGTGGCCGTTCGGGAACATCTTCTCCTCGACGAGCTGCACGATGTAGTCGTCGGCGCCCGACTGCGCGCGGATCTCGTTGCGAACGACCTCGCGCTCGCGCTCGAACTCCGACACCGGAAGCGTCGAGCAACCGAACGCGGGCAGCTCGGGCGTGCCCGGCAGGTCCGCCGCGAAGTACATCCGCATCGCTTCGATCTTCATCATCGAGTCGAAGTTCTCGGAGCGCACCGTCGTCCAGTAGTGCGTCATGTCCCAGCTCGTGAACGCGTTCACGAACGTCGCGAGCTCGAGCAGCGTCTGGAAGATCGGCGGCGTGTTCGGACCGTCGGGGCGCATCTGGAACATCAGGTGCTCCGCGAAGTGCGCGAGGCCTGCGCGGCCCATCGGATCCTCCGCTGCGCCGACCTCGTAGTGCACGTCGACCTCGACGAGGTCCGTCGTCATGTCGGGCATGATCACGAAGCGAAGGCCGTTCGATTGCAGCACGCCACGGCGCTCCGCGGTCTTGAATGCGAACCGCGGCGTCTCCGGGTTGCACGCGCCCAGAACGAGCACGGCGGCGACGGCCCCCAGGGCAAACGAGATCTTCCTCATGGGCGGGGATCTTTCCCAATTGCCGCAGGTTTGCAAGCGTAGCGTCCTGGCCACTTGCGACCGAACGCATCACGGTGCGACGCGGACCGGTCGCACCCGTGCCCGACGTGGCGTTCCCCCCTTCCCATCGGCCTAGGACTTCGGGCTATGGTCCGCCGCCATGTCAGCCACGGACCGGGACCGCGCGTTCTTCGGGCACCCGATCGGACTTCGCACGCTGTTCTTCACCGAGATGTGGGAGCGCTTCTCGTACTACGGGATGCGAGCGTTCCTTACGATCTACATGCTTGCGCCGCTCAGTGTGGGCGGGCGTGGCATGGATGGCGCATCCGTCGGCCTGACGATGGCCCTGTTCCTGTCGTCGGTCTATCTGCTGTCACTCCCCGGCGGCTGGATCGCCGACCGCTTCCTCGGCCAGCGCAGGGCCGTGACGATCGGCGGCATCGGCATCGTCATCGGCAACGGCCTGCTCGCCCTGCCGATCCACGCCGCCTTCTACCCGGGCCTCTGCTTCATCGCGCTCGGCACGGGCCTCTTGAAGCCGAACATCTCCACGATCGTTGGCCAGCTCTACAGCGCGGACGACGTCCGCCGCGACGCCGGCTTCACGATCTACTACATGGGCATCAACATCGGCGCGACGATCTCGCCGTTCGTCTGCGGCTTCCTCGCGCAGAGCGAGACGTTCCGCGAGTTCCTCGCCAGCAAGGGCATCGACCCCACCTGGTGCTGGCACTTCGGCTTCGCCGCCGCCGCAGTCGGCATGATCGGTGGTCTCATCCAGTACCTCCTCCAGCAGAAGGATCTCGGCGAGTCGGGTCTGCATCCGACGATCCCCGAGGACAAGGCAGTCGCGGCGCAGGATGTGACGCGGCTCAAGATCATCATCGGCGGACTGGTCGGCGCGGCGGTGTTCTTCGGGGCACTCGCGATGGGCACCGATATCTCGTCAAACCGGATCGGCGACATCTTCGGCATCGGTCTCGGCATCGGCGCCATCGTCGTGTTCTACGGCTTCTTCACGAAGGCACGTGACGCCGGCGAGCGTCGGCGCGTGATCGCGATGATCCCGCTGTTCATCGGCGCGATCGCGTTCTTCGGAATCTTCGAGCAGGCTTCGACGACGCTCTCGGTGTTCGGCGAGGATCTGACGAAGCGCGAGCTGTTCGGGCTCACGATCGAGGCGAGCTACTACCAGAGCGTCAACGGCATCTTCATCGTCGCGCTTGCGCCGGTGTTCGCGTTCATGTGGGTGCGGCTCGGACGCGCCGGCAAGGAACCGTCGAGCGTCGCGAAGTTCGCGATCGGCATGATCTTCGTCGCACTGTCGTTCGTCGTCATGCTGCCGACCCTCTCGACGGTCCCGAGCCTCGAAGAGATGCAGGCCTTGAAGAAGGCCGGCCAGGTCGTGCCCGACGTGCAGCGCGTGAGCGGCGGATATCTGATCGCGCTCTACTTCGTCTACACGATCGCAGAGCTGTTCATCTCGCCGGTCGGTCTGTCGTCGATGTCCAAGCTCGCACCGCAGCGCCTCGCCGGCATGGTGATGGGCACGTGGTTCCTCGGCACCGCGATCGGCAACTACCTCGCCGGCCGCGCTGCCGGGTTCGCCGAGAATCGCGGCTTCGGCTTCCTGTTCCCGTTCCTCATCATCAGCGCGCTCGTCGTCTCGGTCGCCCTGTTCGTGGTGGCGCCGATGATCAAGAAGATGATGCGGGCCGAGGACACGGACGGGCCGGCGAACAAGTCCGAGAAGGCCGAGCCCGAGCCGCTTCCCGAGGCTCGCGTCATCGAGAAGGATTGAGCGACCTGCCCGATGCGCGTGATGGACTGACTCGCCTCGAGCGGATCATCCTCCATCAGCTCCGGTTGACACAGCGCGAGCGCGGCGGTCAGTCCGTGCCGACCGCGATGCTCTACGGCCGGGTGCTCGAGCACATCGATGTCTCGCGCGAAGAGTTCCAGGCCGTGCTGAGCCGGCTCGTCGGCGCGCGCTGATCAGATCGTCGGCCAGCGAGTGAATTGCTCGCGCGTGCTCGGTGGCAGGCGCGCGAGGATCCACTCCCACGTCGGCTCGGGCACGAGCACGAGCCCGTTCGCATGGCGCGGGTGCGTGCCGATCGGCGGCGCGAGGTCCGGCACGTTGCGCGCCGCGGTCACCGCTTCGTCGAGGGGCGAGCCCGCGCCCAGGAATGCGAGTGGCATCACGCGCCACCGCTTCTCGCGCGGCACCGGCTCCGGCCGCTGGCGAGACGGCGTGCCCGTGTACCAGGTGACCATGAACGCGATGTGACGCTCGGGGACGATCGCGATGCTGCCCTCGGGGATCCGACCCGCGAGTCCCTGGACCGCCGCGACCATCGCGGGGTGCGCGAGCACGCGGCCCTGCGTTCGGACGCGCGGCATCGCGCTCACGATCACGAGCGCTATCACCCCGAGCGCCACCTCGCGATACGTCGGCACGAGCTGCACGAGCCCGCCCGCGACGATCGCGGCGCACAGCGCCATCGGCAGGAACGCGATGATCCGGATCCGAAACCCGAGGCCCTGCGGATCTCCGACCGCGAGCCACGGCAGCGCGAACACGAAGGCGAGCACGACGATCGCCCACGCCGCCTTCCGATCCGCGGGGCGTCGCTTGATCGCGCCCGGGTTCCTCCACAGCACGACCGCCGCGCCGATCGCGAGCGCGACACCGATCAGCGCCTCGTGGCCCATCGTCAGCGTCACGTTCTTCGTCGCGAGCGCGGGCAGCATCCACTGCGCATCTCCCCACAGCTGGTGCCGCGCGTCCTCGACCGACAGGAAGCGCTCGGGGGACACGATGCCGAGGACGAGCGCGATCGCCGCGAGCACGACGAGCACGCCGAGCGCGTAGAGGAGCCGCCGCCCGCGCAGCGCGCCGACGCTCGACGCCTCCGCGAGTGCGGCGGGCACCGCGATCGCGATGACGAACGCGGCCGCACTCTTGTGTGCGAGGAACGCCGCGATGACTGCCAGCAGGGCCAGCGCGATCCGCAGCATGCTGCGACGCTCGAACGCGCGCAGCACGAGCCACAGCGCGGTGAGGCCGATGGTGAGACCGATGCCGTTCTTGACGAACTCGATCGTGAGGAACATGGACCCGGCGCTCGTCGTGGCGAGTGCGGCGGCGATCAAGCCCGTGCCGCGGTTGCCGCCGAGCCGCGTACCGACACCGTAGGCGGGTAGCGCGATCAACGCGGTGAACAGGGCGGCGCCGAGCTTCGCGCCCGTGATCGGATCCGTCGCCTTCGCGAGCGGCGCCATCATCCAGAACGCGAGCGGCGATGCCGGATACGCGAGGCCGCCATGCTCGAGCAGCGACCGCAGCTGGATCGGATAGAAGTAGCCATCGATGCCGACGGGAAACGGCGTCTCGGTCAGGATCGACCACCGCACCCAGAACGACCACGCGACGAGCGCCGCCAGCGCCGCGGCGATCGCGACCGTCGTCGCGAGCTCGAGAGATTTCTCGCGCTCCATGATCAGACCACCGACGGTAACATGCGCTACGAATCGCCCATGCCCGACGCTGTGGTGCTCCTCTCCGGCGGCCTCGATTCGACCACCGCGCTCGCCGTGGCGCGTGAGGCAGGGTTTTCCTGTCGCGCGCTCACCGTGCGGTACGGCCAGCTGCACGAGGTCGAGCTCGCCGCCTCGCGGCGTGTGGCATCGGCACTCGGCGTCACCGATCACCGGATCGTCGCGGTCGATCTGTCGCCGCTCGCGCAATCGGCCCTGACCACCGCGGGCATCGCCGTCCCGAAGGATCGTTCACTCTCCGAGATCGGCGCGCCGGGCGATGTGCCGTCGACGTATGTCCCCGCGCGCAACACGGTGCTGCTGTCGCTCGCGCTCGCGTGGGCCGAGTCGATCGGCGCGCGCGATATCTACATGGGCGTCAACGTTCTCGACGCGAGCGGCTACCCCGACTGCCGCCCGGAGTTCATCCACGCGTTCGAGGCGCTCGCCCAGGTCGCCACGCGCGGTGGCGCCTTTCGCATCCACGCGCCGCTGATCACGCTGACGAAGGCGCAGATCATCCATCTCGGCCTGCGCCTCGGCATCGACTATTCGATCACCCACTCCTGCTACGACCCCGTCGGCGATGCTGCATGCGGGCGCTGCGATGCGTGCGCGCTGCGCAAGAAGGGGTTCGCGGAGGCAGGAGTGGCCGATCCGACGCGGTACACTTCGGCCTAGATGAAGCTCGGCACGCTTCTCCTGCGGAACGCGGCGATCGGGCTCTCGCAGCTCGAAGGCGCCCTGCGCAACCAGGTCCTCTACGGCGGGCGGCTCGGCACGAACCTCGTCGAGCTCGGCTACATCGATCTCGAGCTGCTGTCGGGCTACCTCGCCGAGCTCTCCGGCTTTCCGATGGCCACGCCCACGCTCCTCGACGAGGCCGACCCGGAGCTGCTCGAGAAGGTCGGCTCCGACGAGGCGCACCGCCTGCGATCGATCCCGCTCGGCTACCTCGGTGATGCAAAGGATACCGTCGCGGTCGGGATGGTCGATCCCACTGACACCGATGCCAAGGAGCAGCTGACGCTGCGGCTCGGAGCGAAGATCACGCCGTACGTCGTGCCGGAGCTGCGCGCGCTCTATTACCTCGAGCGGCTGTTCGGCACACCGCGCCGCGCCCGGTTCGTCCGCACCGCGCGCGCGGGCTCCGAGGCCGATCCACCGCACGACGATCGCCGCCGCCAGCAACCCGCGCAGGGCATGGTGATGCCACCGGCGTTCACGCTCGAGCCGCGCCGGCGCCGCAGCTCGCAGCAGGTCACGTCCGGGTCATCGGTTCCGCACGCGATGTCGTACTCGGCCGCGTGCGAGCGGATCGACACCTGCACTCATCGCGAGACGATCGCCGACACGCTGGTCGAGTACGCGAAGGGCCGCTGCGACGCGCTCGTGGTGTTTCTGATCAGGGACGCAAACGCGGTCGGCTGGCGCGGCTGGACCGCTCCGCCCGCGGCCCCGAAGACCCCGATCGAGGAGCTGTCGCTCCCGCTCGGCGGCGCCTCCTCGCTGCAGTCAGCGCACGATTCGGGCGAGGCGTTTGTCGGGCCGTCCCCGTCCGATGCGAAGCCGGTCGAGCTCGAGCTCTGGGCCGCGCTCGGAGCGACTCCCGAGCCGATCGACGTCGTGGTGATTCCGATCCTCGTGAAGCAGCGGGCCGTGAACTTGATCTACGCCCACACGCTCGTCGGTCCGCCCCCGCAGTTCCTGATCACCGAGCTCCTGGATCTGGCGGTGCGCGCGCAGACCTCGTACCTCCGGCTCATCAAATCCGCGCGCGGCTCCTAGGAGCACTCCCGAGGCCCGATCTGGCATCGGAATTGCGCTATAACCCAGCGAGATTGTTTCGCAAGTTGCCACTCCTCGAAGTCGACAAGGGGAACTTGATCTTTCCTGCCGAAACGCGAGAGTCACCCTCGTGCCGCAACGAATGACCCTTCCCGCCCCGAAGATTGGCGCGGGTACGATCGCAGCCGCTATCGCTGCTCTCTCGATGGCTGTCCTCGGTCATTTCTTCATGTGATTCGCAGGGACGGGCTGATAGGGAGGGAGGCACCATGATCGAGATCGAGCTCAAGGGAACGAAGGATCCGGAGGCGCTGGCGGAGCTGATCGCCTCGACCCTGCACGGCCACCCCGTGCCGCACCCAGGGTCGTCCACCGCCGAGACCGGCAAGCTGGTCCGGGCGGAGCAGGAGCTGGCCGAGCGCGACCGTCCGTCTCACCAGGAGATGGACACCGTGAACTTCCAGACGATCGACGAAGACACGGACTGGACCGAGA
This sequence comes from Deltaproteobacteria bacterium, assembly GCA_013813765.1. Lineage (GTDB taxonomy): Bacteria > Myxococcota_A > Polyangia > Haliangiales > Haliangiaceae > JABFXX01. Next base: position 78,720 of record JACCRC010000559.1, read on the forward strand.
TCTGATCGGTCACATCGGGCCGTCGCCAGCGTTCCAGCTGACCGGCGGCGCGGTGTGCATCCCGTTCGGTAGATAGGCGACCGGCATCCGGGCGCCGCTACCGATGCCCGCGGAGTAGCGGATCGACGTGGCCGCCAGCTCGAGCGACGCGCGGTCGAGGACGAGCAGCTCGCTGTACTCGGTCCATGCGTGGCACGTGACCGTGGCGACACCGTTGATCACGGTCGCGCTCGCGTTCGAGCAGCGGATCGGCTTCGCATTGGTCCATCCGCCGGTGACTGCCTGGTTCGAGACAGTGATCTCGGCCGGAACGACTGACGGCACTGGCCAGAGGTCCGAGACCCGCCGCGCCGAGAGCACGACGCGATAGCTGTGCGGGATCTCGCCCTGCATGCGCGGTGGGATCGTGCAGACGTTGTTCGGGCACGGCAGGACCGAGCCGTTGTGCAGATCCACCAGGCGGAGGCTCCACATCCCGCTCGCGAGCGTGCCGCCGCGAACGTGGTCCGGCGGATCCGGGAGCGCGCTGCGATCGCAGAACAGAGGCTCGGCCGAGCAGTTCTTCGGGTTGGTGCTGCTCGTCGTCGCGACGTACGACGCGAGCGTGGTCGAGCTGTACGTGCCGGTCAGGGCATCTGGCATGATCTGCAGCACGACCGGCTCCGCCGTGGGCTGCGCGATGCGCTGGATGTAGACCTCGACCTCGGTCGTGACCTGAGCGTTGATCAGATCGATCACGCGGCTCGGCATGACCAGCGACTTCTCCGCGAGCGATGCGCCACCGATCGCCGCCTGCGGGTAGGCGATCGAGAGCGGCGCCGCGAGCGGGTGATGTTCCCAGCACGCGAACGTGCGCAGCTCGGTGCCGGTCGCGGACTGCGCGCGCGCCTCGATGCGTAGCTGACCATCGAACGTGCCGAGGAGCGGGATGTCGTCGCGATACAGCTCGATCGTGTAGTGGCCGTTCGCATCGGCGATGCCGACGTCGGTCCACGGCAGCAGCGTCTGACCCGTGGTCGCGATCACGCGATACGCGACGCTCGACGGCGAGCTACTCGGCGCCGCGAGCTCGAACGCCAGCGGGTTCCGCGTCGCCTCCTCGCCGAACGGGCGCGCGCGGTCGAGCAGGTATGCGTAGCGATAGACCGCGGGACAGTCCGCGCCTCCGATCGTGATCGGTGGACCGGCGTGCGTGTGCACCGGCTCCTCGCTCACGTACGCGATCGTGTCGCCGCGCTCGTCTCGTACGGTCGCGGGGATGAACGCGAGCTTCGCGGGGTCCGACGGTGGCGGTGCATCGGGTTCGATCGTCATGCTCGCATCGGGCGCGATCTCTTCTTCCTTCTCCATGCTCGTGACGTTGCCGCAGCCCGCGATGGCGAGAACCAGGATCAGACGCTTCATGACAGTTGCCTCCATAGGTCGGAGGTCTATCGACCAGCGCGCGCTGCGGTTGCGTGCGCGCTAACTGCGCGTCACTGCTGCTCGTTCCAGTGGCGGACCCAGTCGCCGTGCTCGATCAGCGCGCCGTGCTTCACCGCGCCGGGATCCGAGAGCGTGTAGATCCACGTCCAGACTTCCTCGCCGGTCGCGAGCGTGACCTGCTTGATCACTCGCGCGAAGTCGTTGCCCTCGTACGCGTCCATGAGGCCGAACGTCGCGGCGAGATCCGTCAGCCACAGCACCTCGCCGTGAACGCTGCCCTTGCCGTCTCCCTCGCAATAGCCGGGGTAGCCCATCGGGAACGCGTAGATCGCGCCGCTCGTCTTCCCGGGCACGCACCGGGTGATGCTGTTCGCGATCAGCGATCGCGCGGTCTGACCGAGCCGCAGCGTGCCGTACACGAACAGGCGATCGAGCACCTCGTGGGACCCGGTGGTGCGCTCGACCTCGAATGTCCCCGTGCTCTTCCGCCTCGCATCACTCACCGCCTCTATCTACCCCCGAGTGACCAGCGCCGCCACCTGATCGAGCAGAGGTAGCACCATCGCTGCTCCCGTGCCCTCGCCATGACCGAGGCCGACCTCGAACACCGGCTGGATGCCGAGGTGCGCGAGGATGCGCGGCTGCGTGAACGTACCCGTGTGTGCGGCCACGAGGTACCCCGTGATCTGCGGTGCGAGCGCCGCCGCCACGAGTGCCGCTGCTCCCGTCGCATAGCCATCGATGACCACCGGCACGTTCATCGAGGCCGCGGTGACGATGAGGCCTGCGAGTACTGCGGTCTCCGGGCCACCGAACGCCGCGAGCAGATCGAGACCGCTCGCTCCCGCGAGCTCCGCTCCCGCCGCGCCCGCTGCCTCGGCGACCGGATCCGAGAATCCCGTCGGTGCCGCACCGAGCGCCGCACCGAGCAGCGCCATCGACGCGACATCCGCTCCGACGCCGATCGCTCCGATCGCGAGGACATCGAGACCCGGATCCGCGAGGGAGATCGCGAGCGCGATGCCTGCCTCGAGACCGAGCGCCGCATCGACGATCGTCATCGCCGGTCCGCGCGTCAGATCGGACGACGCGCCACGTCCGAGCTTCACCGCACTCGCCGGCATGTGTGCGCCTTCCTTCGCACCGGCATCGACGAGCAGGATCGGCGTCTTGCTCGCGCGGGCCATCTGCGCGAGGGCCGCGCTGCCATCCGCGATCGCACGCGCGGCGATCACCGTCGGGTGTGATGCGCCGAGCGCGATGCCCGGATCTCCCGCTCCGTGATCGCCCGCGACGACGACGATCATCCGCCGCTCCGCGCGCGGCCGCGGCGTGTGCTGCGCGCCACCCACGAGCATCGCGAGCCGCTCGAGCAGCGGTATGCCCGCGCCTGCGATGTGTAGCCGTGCGCCTTCCGCGTGCGCCGCCGACGCGGGCGAGATCGATTCGAGCACGTGCCTCAGGACGCGATCGCCCATCACCGTCCCCACATCGCGGCGCGCTTCTTCTGCCCGACGAGGATCAGCACGAAGAACGGCCCACCGAGCAACGCCGTGACGGCTCCGGTCGGCAGCGGTGCGGGCGCGGTCACGGTACGCGCGAGCGTATCGCAGATGGTGAGCAGCACGGCACCGCCGAACACCGATGCGGGAATCAGCAGCCGATGATCCGGACCGAGGATCGCCCGGAGCGCATGCGGCACGATGAGGCCGACAAAGCCGATCGGCCCCGCGACCGCGATCGCCGCACCGACGAGCAGCGATGCGAGAAAGAACACGACGGTGGTCGTGCGGCCGACGCGCACGCCGAGCGATGCGGCGACATCCGGACCTGCGGCGAGCGCGTTGAGCGATCGGCCGTACAGCGCCAGCAGGAACAGTCCGATCAGGATCGGGGCGGCGGCGTACTTTACCGTCGAGAGCTGCATCGAGTCGAGACCGCCGAGCATCCAGCGCAGCATCCGGCTGACCTCGGTGAAGTCGCTCGTGTACTGGATGAGCACGCTCGCCGCCGAGCAGAACATCGACAGCGTGACGCCCGCGAGGATGAGCGTCGCCGGTGGCAGCTGTCGTCCGACCTGCGCGAGCCGCCAGATGATCAGGAGCGACGTCATCGCGCCGAGCAGTGCCGCGGCGCCGACGCCGATCCCACCGAACGAGCTCTCGACACCGACCCGGATCGCGATCACCGCGGCGAGCGAGCTGCCGGACGAGATGCCGAGCGTGAATGGCTCCGCGAGCGGATTGCGCAGCAGCGCCTGCAGCGCGCAGCCCGCACCGGCGAGCGCACCACCCACGAGCAGCGCCGCGAGCACGCGCGGCATGCGCACCGCGAGGATCTTCGATTCGAACGTGCCACCGGTCAGCGCGTCCATCCCGAGCAGCTCGAGGTGACGGCCTCCGCGATCCATGCCGACGCCGACCATCAGCGCGGCGATCGCGACGAGCACCGTGATCACGGCACACATCACGAGCGCGAACACGAAGCGCTCTGCCGTGAGCCGCTTGCTACGTCCGCTGATGAAGCCGCTCACGGAGCGCCTCGAAAAGGGGTCCGACCCCTTTTGTGCGCAACTCGTGCAGAAAAGGGGTCCGACCCCTTTTTCGTCACGTCGGCACCGCGAAGCGCGCGCCGGACGGCAGCTCTCCGACGTGGATGGTGACGCCGAATGCCTTCTGCGTCGCGGCGGCCGCGAGCACGTCGGAGGGAGCACCGCGCGCGGCGAGCCGCCCGTCGGCGATCAGCCACATCGTTCCGCCGAACCGCAGCGCGAGATCGAGATCGTGCGTGACGACCACGGCGGTCGTGCCGCTGTCGCACTGCGTGCGCAGCATCTCGAACACGGCGCGCGCGTGCGCGGGATCGAGGCCGGAGGTCGGTTCGTCGAGCAGCAGGCACTTCGCACCCTGACACAGCGCCTGCGCGATGATCACGCGGCGTGCTTCGCCACCGGAGAGCTCGTCGAACCGGCGCGTCGCGAGCGCCTCGACATCGGTCGCGTTCATCGCGGCGCGCGCGGCGGCGAGGTCCTCTTCCGACGCGAGGCCGAGGCCGCGCTGCCGTGCATAGCGCCCGAGCAGCACGACCTCCTCGACCGCGAACGGAAACGCGAGATCGTATTGCTGCGGCAGGTACGCGAGGTCGCGTGCGATCAACCGTCGCTTCGCGTTGCTCGGATCGTGACCCATCACGCGGATACTCCCGGTGCGCGCCGGTACGAGTCCCGCGATCGCGCGCAGCAGCGTGGTCTTGCCCGCACCGTTGGGTCCGACGATCACGACCAGCTCGCCTTCGCCGACCTCCACGGAGACGTTCGACACGACGTCCTTCCCGCCGAGACCGACGGTGACGTCCTGCAGCGCGAGCCTCGCCATCAGCGCCGTACCATACGTCAACGTGGTATCTCTGGATCAGGTGCGCCGTCGCAACAACCGCGTCGCGATGAACTTGCCGGTCGAGGTGATCTCGAATGGCAAGAAGCTGCGTGCCGTGAGTCAGGACCTGTCGGCGTTCGGCATGTTCATCCGCATGGCGCCGCCGCTGGCCGCGGGCACGATCGTCCAGGTCGTGATCTCGCCAAACGGTCAGCGCCTGCTGACGACGGGTCAGGTCACGCACAGCCTCGAGGAGGTCGAAGCGCGCACGCTCGGCCGGTTCCCCGGCATCGGCGTCGTGTTCCGCGAGCCCGTGCGTCCGGCCGACGAGCAGTTCGCCGAGGCGGTGAACCGTCTGCTCGAGGCGAGCGCGAACCACAAGCATTCGCGAACGGACATCCGGATCGTCGTCGCGGATCCGCAGACTCGCTTGCTCGAGCGGCTGTCGACCGCGCTCGACATCGCCGGCTTCTCCGTCGCCACCGCGACGAACGGCATGGAGGCGATCGGCGCGTGTCTGTCGAAGACTCCCGATGTCGTCCTGATCGAGCGCGACATGCCCGTCGTCGACGGTCTGCACGTGCTCCAGGAGATGGGCCGTCACGCCGAGCTCGCGAGCGTGCCGGTGATGATCATGTCCGAGGACGCGAGCGATCTATCGCGCCTGCAGGCGGTGCAGCTCGGCGCGATGGACTTCATCCCGAAGCCGTTCACCGTGCTCGAGGTGATCATCCGTGCGCGGCGCTGGGCGCGTGCGAGCCAGCGCGATACGGAGCGCGTCGTGCTTCGCGGTGCGCTCACCGAGGTGAACCTTCCGTCCCTGCTGACGATGTTCGAGCAGGAGAGGAAGAGCGGTCAGCTCTCGGTGACCCGCGATCAGTCCGTCGCGTGGATCGACTTCCACGACGGCAAGATCGTCCGCGCCCGCTCGAGCTCGAACGACAATGACTCGCGCGCGGTGATGATGGACGTCCTCGACTGGCAGGCCGGCTACTTCGAGCTCTCCGCCGGTGCGCCCGGCGTCGGGCACCCCGAGCTCGAGGGCAGCGTGACGCACCTGTTGCTCGAGCACGCTCGCCTGCGCGACGAAGCCTCGCGGTGATACCCTGGTCCGGTGGTGGGGAAGACCGACGACGTAGCGCTGTGCGAGACGCACGCGTCCGATCCATCGATCACGCTCCCGGCGGGAACGGCGATGCCGCGCGCTCCCGGCCTCGAGATCGGCAAGACGTTTCGCGGCCTGAAGATCCGCGGCCTACTCGGGCAGGGCGCGATGGGGCAGGCGTACCTCGCCTCGCACGTATCGCTGCGCGTGCCCGTGGTGATCAAGCTGTTCCGCCAGGCCGGTATCGACCCGCTCTCGGAGGCGCACCTCGCCGCGCGCATCGGTTCACCGTGGGTCGTGCCGGTGCTCGACGCCGGCATCGAGCAGGGAATGCCGTACGTGATGCAGCGCTACGTCGACGGCATCGATCTCGACGAGCTGCTCGCGATCCACGACGCCGCGGATCGCTCGATCCCCGTCGCGACACTGGTGCGCTTCGCGGTGCACGTGTTCCACGGCCTCTCGGCGATCCACGTCGCCGGAGTCGTCCATCGCGACATCAAGCCGCCGAACCTCTTCCTGAACGGCTCGGGCGACGCGATGGTCGGTGACCTCGGCATCGCGGTCGATCCCACCGGCACGCACCACGCCGCGGTCGCAGGCACTCCGCTGTTCATCGCGCCCGAGCTGTGGACCGGGGGGCACGCGAGCGTGCGCAGCGATCTGTACTCCGCCGGCGCCACGCTTCACCTGTTGTGGCAGCGCAAGCCGCCGTTCGCCGCGGGCAGCGCGATGGAGCTCGCCCGCCTGCACTGCGACGAGCCGTACACCGCACCGAAGAGCACGGATCCCGTCGGTGCGTACTTCGGCGCCGTGCTCGCCCGTCTGCTGAGCAAGACTCCCGAGGAGCGCCCCGAGTCCGCGCTCGCCGCCGCGCGCACGCTCGAGCGGATCGCCATGCCCGCACCGGAGCTGCGTGGCCACGGCGACGGCGTCGCGAACGTCGGCAACGTGGTCATCCACATCGAGCACAAGCGGATCGCGACGGCGACCACCGACGTGATCGTCTCCGCGGCCAACGAGACGATGGAGATGGACACCGGCGTCTCCGGCGCCCTGCGCGCCGCCGGCGGTGACGAGATCCTGAAGGAGCTGCGCACGCACGGTCCGCAGACGATGGGCCGCGTCACGTGGACCAAGGGCGGCAAGCTGAAGTGCACCGACATCGCGCACGCCGTCGCCGCCGCCGGGGGTGCGATCTGCATCCAGCGCACGGTGCTGCGCACGCTGTTCGAGGCCGAGCGTCGCGGTCACCGCCCGGTGACATTCCCCGCGCTCGGCACCGGCGTCGGCGGTGTCCCGCACGGCCTCAGCGCGCGGCTCGTGCTCGAGGCGATCCGCACGTTCGCGTCGTTCTCGCCGCGCCACACGCGATCGATCCGGATCGCCTTGCCCACGCCCGAGACGCTCGCGCAGTGGACCACCGGGCTACTCGCGCTCGACGCCGACGCCGCGCACCGCTAAGGCGTGATCGCGGTTCGCATCGTGGCGAGCGCGGCGGCGATCCGCGGCGACGGTGCGATCAGGTAGGGCTCGCTGAGCGCCTTCACGCGGTTCGCCTTCACGGCGGGCACGTCAATGGTCTTCCAGGGATCCAATCCCATCTCGCCGCGCGCTGCGAACGACAGATCGAGGATCACATCCGGCGAGGCGCGCAGCACTTCCTCCATCGACAGCTTCGGATAGCGAACGCCGGCGCCCGCGAGGACGTTCGCGCCGCCGACCAGGGCGAGGAGCTCATCGACGTAGCTGCCGGTGCCCGCCGCGACGAGGTTGCCGAGACCGCCGGCCTCGCGGTCGATGATCGCGAGCACGCGCGGCCGCACGGCGGGGCGCTTCGCGACTGCGTCGTCGATCGCCTTCTCGATCTCCTCGGAGACCTTCGCCGCTTCCTTCTCGCGGCCGAGCTTCGCGCCGACCTTCGCGAGCGCGGACTTCACGTCCGGAAGCGCGTGCATCGCGGAGTCTACGGTGGCGATGTTCGCGTCGCGCAGCGCGCCCGCGGCACCGCCGTGGATGTCGTCGACGATCACGAGCGTCGGTGACAGGCCCACGATCACCTCGAGGTTCGGCGTCAGGAAGCTTCCGACCTTCGGCAGTGCCTTCACCTCCGGCGGATACTCCGAGTACTCGTCGACGCCGACCAGCATCGAGGTCGCGCCGAGCGCTGCCACCACCTCGGTGGCCGACGGGGTCAACGAGATCACCCGCATCGTCGTGGATGCCTGCTTCTCCTCGGTACGCTTGCTGCATCCGAGCGCGAGCAGCAGGGTCAGTCCAACGAGCCAGCGCACCGGGGGACTGGTACCACGATCGTGCGTGGAAGCTCTGCTATCGTAACGCCGTGCCTGAAGGGGATCTCTCCGGCGCCGTCCTCGACGGTCGCTACAAGGTGCTCGAGGCCGTCGCGCAGGGTGCGATGGGGATCGTGTATCGCGGGGAGCGCCTGAAGCTCGGCAAGATCGTCGCGATCAAGGTCCTGCACGACGAGCTGCCGAACGAGCTGTCGAGTCGCAAGCGGTTCGAGCTCGAGGCGATGGCGATGGCGAAGCTCGAGCATCCGAACTGCGCGGCGGTGCTCGATGTCGGCACGCACGAGGGCAAGCCGTACGTGGTGATGGACTTCATCAGCGGCATGGACCTCAAGCAGGTGATCGACCAGGGCCCGGTGCCGGCGGCGCGTGCGATCGAGATCGTGAAGCAGGTGCTGTCCGGGATCGCGCACGCGCACGAGCTCGGGATCATCCACCGCGACATCAAGCCCGCGAACATCATCCTGTCGCAGAAGGTCGGCCTCGGCGACCACGTGAAGATCCTCGACTTCGGTCTCGCGCGGCTGACGCAGGAGAGCCAGACGTCGAAGCTGACGTCCGGAATCGTCGTCGGAACACCGGCGTACATGGCCCCCGAGCAGATCCGCGGCACGCAGATCGATTCGCGCTGCGATCTGTACGCGTGTGGCGTGCTGCTGATGGAGCTGCTCACCGGCAAGAAGCCGTTTCACTCGCTGCGCGACGATCCGATGGAGGTCGTCTCGATGCACCTGAAGCAGGCGCCCCCGACCCTGGCGGAGCTCCTGCCCGGCACCGAGTTCGGCGAGCTCGAGGAGATCGTCGCGAAGGCGCTGAAGAAGAGCGCGCCCGAGCGCTACCAGACGGCGACCGAGTTCGTCGCTGCGCTCGAGGCGGCGGAGAAGGCGCAGGCCGTCGAGGCGATCAGCGCATCGATGATGATCCCGTCCGGCGGGACGCAGCTCGGCGTGCCGGTGGTGTCGCCTTCGCTATCGATCCCGCAGTCGGCCCAGAGCCAGCCGTACGGCGCCGCGATGCCGACCTTGCCGAGCGGACAGGCGCCGGTGCCCAGCGCGCCGTATCCCGCGTTCTCCGAGCACACCGAGGGCGGTCAACCCGCCGCCATGAGGCCGAGCAAGCCCGCGAATCCCGACGGTCTTCCGTTCACCCGCAAGCAGCTCGCGATCGGCGGCGGTGGCATCTTGCTCCTCGTGATCATCATCGCCCTGGTGGCGAGCGGCGGCGGCAAGCCATCGACCGCGCCGGCGAAGTCGGACGCGTCGGTCGCGACCGGCTCGAACGAGATCGAGATGGAGCCCAGCAACGCGGGCGGCCCGCAGAAGGTCCTGAAGCGCGCGGAGGATCTCGTCGCGAACGGCGAGCGCGAGGCGGCCATCGACACGCTGGCGAAGGCGCGCGCGGTGTACCCGGACAGCGCCGAGATCCCGTACATGGCCGGCAAGCTCTACTTCGGGAAGCTGTGGTGGACCGACGGCCTCAAGAACTTCCGGGACGCCGTCCGGATCGAGCCTCGCTACAAGACCGATCCCGAGCTCATCAAGCTGGTCCTGAAGGGGTTCATCACGACGCCCTCGTACAACGACGAGCTGGCGGCGTTCCTCCGCAACGAGATCGGCGAGCCGGCGGTTTCGTACCTGGAAGAGACCGCCCGGGACCACCCGAACGCCACGATCCGATCCCGCGCGAAGTCCGAGCTCGGCCGCTTTCGGTAGCGCGTCGCGTCACTCCGGAAAAACTGCCTAAAATCTGGGCGGGATCTCCTCGGGCAAACCCTCCTTCTAGACACCACTCCGGACGGCGCCGCAAATTTTTTTCTGCGGGGATCTTCCCGGTAACTCAGCGCGTCAATTCACCGTTTCTGGATTGCCCACAGCGTTGTCCACAGCCCAAAACAACGACTGAAAATCCCTCAACAATCGGATCCGCGTCCACCCTCAATCCACCCTCAATCCACAACTACTCCACGTGGATATCGCACTTCGGCACACACTATGGGTAGGACCAGCTCCCGGTTGACCCACCAAATCTAGTGGCGCTTTTTCTTGCCCCCTAACTGGGCCCTCAGTAAAAGGGAACTCCGCCGCGATTGTCTCGATGGTCACAGCAGGTAACGCATTCCGTCACGAAGCAGCGCCGAAGCTGACGTCAGCCCCGCCTGCTAGCAGTACCCGCCAGAAGTCAGCCATCAGTCACCGCAGCGATTAGCGTTTAGGGTCGAGTTTCTTAGGGGTTACAGGCAGTTGGTTGGACTGCCAATGGGTGTTCTACGCCCGCGATCAGACCCCGGATCAATCATTTCCACACACCGCCGTACCGCGCACCGATCGTTCAACAGGAGGGGTTCATGCTCGCGAAGTCTGTCGCCGTCACCACCACCCGGGAAAAGCCCAAGAGCCGAGTCATCAAGGACCAGCGGCCGGGCCTTACCTTCGAGCGGTACTTCACCCGCCAGGGAATCGACCCGTTCGAGACGGTCGAGTGGGAGCTCCGCGATGCTGTGATCAGCGGCGCGGACGGCAAGGTGTTCTTCGAGCAGCGTGGCGTCGAGTTCCCCAAGACGTGGTCGCAGACCGCCACCAACGTCGTGGTCCAGAAGTACTTCCGCGGCACCCTCGGCACGCCGCAGCGCGAGTCCTCGGTGCGCGCGATGATCGCCCGTGTCGCCGACACGATCTACGGCTGGGGCAAGGCCGACAACTACTTCAAGAGCGAGCAGGACGCGTGGGCGTTCCGCGACGAGCTGGTGCACCTCCTCCTGCACCAGAAGATGGCGTTCAACTCGCCCGTCTGGTTCAACGTTGGCGTCGAGGAGCACCCGCAGTGCTCCGCCTGCTTCATCAACGCCGTCGATGACTCGATGGGCTCGATCCTCACCCTCGCGAAGACCGAGGGCATGCTCTTCAAGTACGGCTCGGGCACCGGCTCGAACCTCTCCTCGCTGCGCTCCTCGCGCGAGCACCTGAACGGCGGCGGCACGGCCTCGGGCCCCGTCTCGTTCATGCGCGGCTTCGACGCGTTCGCCGGCGCCATCAAGTCCGGTGGCAAGACCCGCCGCGCGGCGAAGATGGTCATCCTGAACGTCGACCACCCCGACATCGTCGACTTCATCGACTGCAAGTCGATCGAGGAGAAGAAGGCGTGGGCGCTGATCGACGCCGGCTACGACGGCGGCTTCAACGTCGTCGGCGGTGCGTATGACTCGGTCAACTACCAGAACGCGAACCACTCGGTCCGCGTCACCGACGAGTTCATGAACGCGGTCAGCCGCGATGGTGACTGGTCGACCAAGTCCGTCGTCGACGGCAAGAAGGTCGAGACGTTCCGCGCGCGCGACGTCATGCGCAAGATGGCGGACGCCGCGTGGATCTGCGGCGATCCCGGCATCCAGTACGACACGACGATCAACGACTGGCACCCGTGCATCAACACGAGCCGGATCAACGCGTCGAACCCGTGCTCCGAGTACATGTTCCTCGACAACTCGGCGTGCAACCTCGCGTCGCTGAACCTCCGCAAGTTCCAGCGCACCGCCGATGGCGAGCTCGACCCCGAGGCCTTCCGCCGCGCGTGCGCCACCACGATCACGGCGATGGAGATCATCGTCGACAACTCCGCGTACCCCACGGACGCGATCGGCGAGAACAGCTGGAAGTTCCGTCCGCTCGGCCTCGGCTTCGCGAACCTCGGCGCGCTCCTCATGTCGCGCTCGCTGCCGTACGACTCGGAGCCCGGCCGCGCGTACGCCGCCGCGATCACGTCGCTCATGTGCGGTGAGGCCTACCGTCAGTCCGCGCGCATCAGCGCGGACGCGACCGGCCCGTTCGCCGGCTACCAGGACAACGAGACCCCGTTCCTCAAGGTCATGCGCAAGCACCGCGCTGCTTGCGACCGGATCGACAACGCGTTCGTCCCGTACGAGCTCATGCAGGCCGCCCGCGACTCGTGGGATGGCGCGCTCGAGCTCGGCACGAAGTACGGCTTCCGCAACGGCCAGACCACGGTCCTCGCGCCCACCGGAACGATCGCGTTCCTCATGGACTGCGACACCACTGGCGTCGAGCCCGACATCGCGATCGTCAAGTACAAGCGCCTCGTCGGCGGCGGCCTCCTGAAGATCGTCAACCAGACGATCCCCGAGGCCCTCTCCAAGCTCGGCTACACCGACAAGGAAGTCGAAGCCATCATCGGTCACATCGACGCCACCGACACGATCGAGGGCGCGCCCGGCCTCAAGGACGAGCACCTGCCCGTCTTCGACTGCGCGTTCCGCTCCTCCAACGGCACGCGCTCGATCCACTACATGGGTCACCTGCGCATGATGGCGGCCGTCCAGCCGTTCCTCTCCGGCGCGATCAGCAAGACCGTCAACCTACCCACCGACTGCACCGTCGAGGACATCGAGGACGCGTACATCCAGGCCTGGAAGATGGGCCTCAAGGCCATCGCGGTCTACCGCGACGGCTGCAAGCGCACGCAGCCCCTCTCGATGAACCTGAAGCAGGCCACCTCGAACGGCTCGCTCACCCCAGCGTCCCCGCTCGCAGCGATCGCCGCGGCCGCCGTGAACATCGACCCGCTCGACATGCTCGCCCCCGAGGAGCGTCGGCTCGTCGAGGCCCTTCGCCTCCGCAAGTCGCGCGTCCCCGGTCCGCCCATGGCGAACCGCTACAAGCTGCCGGACGAGCGCGCCTCGTTCACGCACAAGTTCTCGATCGGCGGCCACGAGGGCTACATCACCACCGGCATGTACGAGGACGGCTCGCCTGGCGAGATCTTCGTTCGCATGGCGAAAGAAGGCTCGGTCATCGCCGGCCTGATGGACTCCTTCGCGACCTCCATCTCGCTCGCGCTGCAGCACGGCGTGCCTCTCACCGTGCTGATCGAGAAGTTCAAGGGCACTCGCTTCGAGCTCTCCGGCTTCACCGGCAACCAGGAGATCCCGATCGCCACCTCGATCATGGACTACCTGTTCCGCTGGCTCGCGATCCGCTTCCCGTCCAACGGCCCGAGCATCGTGGAGCGCCACCCCGCCGCCCGTCAGTCGCAGCTCGACCTGCCGAAGATCCCGCTGCTCAGCAAAGACTTCATCTCCGTCGAGGTCAAAGCCGGTGACGCCGCGCCGATCGCGATCGAAGTGAAGGATCGCGCGTGGGTGCAGGAGACCGACGCTCCGCCGTGTCACGAGTGCGGCACGCTGATGGTGCGCAACGGCGCCTGCCACAAGTGCCCGAACTGCGGCTCGACCAGCGGCTGTTCGTAGTCACTCGCTAGAGCTACAACTCGCGACAGGCCCGCTGACCAGAAAGTCAGCGGGTCGTTTGCATTGTTAACACGTATCCGAGCGATCCCGGGCAGTGCGAAAGCAGTTGCCTTGGCGCTCTCATGCGCTTAGATCGCTCGCAAGGTGGGCGTGCGTGCACGAGGGACGGTAGATGAAGGTTATCGATGCCCTAAACGAAACCTACGATCGCGCCTACGCCGACCCAGATCGGTTCGAAAACTCGCGAGACTCGACAGCGCCACGCTCGCTCAGCACTTCGAGCTACAGAAGGCGCTCCGCGCTCTATTTGGTAAGGGGGAAGCGGTGTCCCCGTCGATCGGGGATCACCCAGATTATCTGCATCTGAAGAACAACCGCCAACGAGAGTACGGTGCGATCACAAAGCTCTTTCTCGACATGGAAGGGTCTACGCGGCTTGGACTACTGCTTCTTCCGGTTCACTTCGTCGATGAAGCCACTAGAAAGGATGCCGACTGGGAGTCGCCAACGCGTAGCGGCCGCAGATCATACAAACTGTACGGCAGTGCGCTTGGCGTCTAGCGCTCCGCGGAACAACCGGCGATCCCACCGTGATGGGAGCAGCAACCCTGGTGGTTGCCTCCGCACGTGCACGATGGCGAGAGCGCACCATCGCGACAGAGAAGGGGCGAGCTGCTCCACTCAGCACGCTTCTCGGCGCGTATCCGTGCGGCCTCGCGCTGCTGAGCTCGTCGCTCCTCCGCGCGAGCCTTAGCGTCTTCAACCGCCTGCTGACGAGCCCGCTGTCGCGCCTCGGTCCGCTCCAGCGCCTCTGCAATCGCGGTTTGCTTCTTCTGCTCGGACCGAGCGCGTGCCAAGGCCGACGCTCGCTCGCGTTCGCCTGGGATGGCTGTCTGACTGTATCGTCTCCAGTCAGACCACAGGCGTACCGAGTCTTCGAGCAGCTCAACACGCCTTGAGGCATCGGCGGTGACCTGCGCTGTCTTCTCGTTCAACCCGGCCTTGTGCGCCAAGCTTGAGATATGAATCGCACGAGACGCTGCTGCATCTGGACCGAAACCCTCCGATTGTAGCTTCGCAACAAGAGCATCCACACAAGGCGAGTCTTGAGCGTCAGCGCAGTGCTTCGCTTGCCTCTGCAGTATCGAAGCTCGTAGCCTTTGCACCAAAGGATTCGCACTCTCGGACACTGTGAATCCGCCGAAGAGGCGCTCCGCCTCTGCGGTGTCACCAAGACCGACGGCTCTCTCTACGTCGCTTCGCAAAAGGTCGAAGATCCGTGTTCGCGCGAGCGCCGAGATTGCGGACACCGGCCGAAGCTGCTCCGCAAGCATCTGTGCTTGGTCGACGTTCATCGACGCAGCAATCCGCGCGTTCAGCAGCTCGTTCCAAGCGTCCGCGGGATTCCCCAGTGCTTCGATCTCGTTCGCCGCCGCTGCGAAGTCCCCGGTGGCGACCAGTCTCGACGCATGACTAGCAGTTGGTCGTGCGAGGAAGGCCGAGACTCCTGCAGCTAACAGTAGGCCCCCCAATATAGCGCCCGGAACTTTCGACGGTCGACCGAGTGAACGGCGCGCTACCAACCATACGAGCGACGCGGCGCAGAGCACCGCGCTGCACGCCATGACTCCCGAACTAGGGGTGGCGTAGAAGCGACTGCGCGCGAAGTAGAAAATGAAGAACGCACCGAGCAGCGTTGCAAGGCCGAACCCCAGCACCTTGAGTTGGAAAGAGCGTTTACGGAGCGCGTCGACGTCGGGGGAGTGCACGCCCATACGACGGCCCCTGAATGAGACCGACCCTTCGCGCCTGCCGACCGAATAGCGGACCTCGGCGTTCGGTATCTCAAGGATCGTCAACGACTGCGCCTGCACCCGCTCACCGGGCGCTAGCCGTGGGGACAGGCGCGGCCACAACTCGTCCGCCCAGTCGCGAAGCTCGTGGGCCACATCTCGTGGGCTAACTGCCATGCCTTCGACTGCACCAAGGACGTGCGCATCGTCCCCGATCTTCTCGAGAGGCACGTCAACACCGTCCTGCGCCCATGGGAAACCACCAGCCGCCGTCCCGTCAGGTTCGACCTGTACGTCGAAGCGTCGTGTCTCGATCAGTTCGGCCCACGCTTCGACCGACTTGGCGCCGTCGCACTCACCGCATGTAGCGAGGCCCTTTGTCGAACAGTCGGTACACGCTCGCTGGCCGCTGCCCCTGCACGATCTGCACTTGATCGACTTTCCGGTCTTCTCACTTTGTCCGGAACCCGAGCCGCGGCAGCCGTAGCACCGCACTCGATGCGAACCTCCACAGGTCTGGCAGGCAGCTTTCGCCTTGCCGGCGCACGTTGGGCAGACCTCGACATGGATCGATCGCTCTCGGAGTTCGATCGCATTCGTATCCCAGAGGTCGCCTTCGAAGGTTCGCTTGGGGCTGGTTGGCTTTGCCTTCGGTTCAGCGGGACGGCTACAACGCCTAACCGAGCGAAGGTGCACAGTCGATACTAGTCGAGCCACGCGGACTCGAGTAACCACCGGCCGCGGCGCTAGGAGCTCCGGCGTCGAAAACAGCGGCTGGCACCACGCCTGGAACGCGCGTAGCGCAGCCGCGCGTAGTTCATCGTCCGAAACCCTCCCGGCCTCACCCCACCGCATTGCTTCATCATACGCACTGCCCAGTGGCCAAGACTAGCGCTACCCCGCTCATACCCCAGTCTGAGCGCAGGCACGCAGGCGAGTGGTTTCGCCGAGTCAGCGGCGCATCCCGGTCGTCGTCGTGTGACGCCATGAGTCCTCCCGTGCAGATCCCTCGCGCTTGCGTTGCGGTACACGCAGTACCGCGCCCGACGAAAGCACGCGATGGACAAGATCAGTCGGGCGCGAGACCACAGTGCGGGCACGGCCGTGCGACGGACCTCGCGTTCTTCCTCCGATTCACTTCATCGATGAAGCCACTCGAAAGGATGCCGACGGGAAGCGCCAACGCACAGATCCCCACGAAGGCGACCACTGAAGTTGCCCCGGTTCGGTGGACGGTTCGGGTCTAACGTTCACGCGGCGAGCGCGTAGGTCCTCTCGTACTGCATCGGCGACTTGTAGTCGAGCGCCGAGTGGCGGCGGCGCGGGTTGTAGAAA
>JACCRC010000560.1 GCA_013813765.1 Deltaproteobacteria bacterium
GAGCCGACCTTGATCCCGAAATCCTTGGCGTGCTGGAAGTGGTCGAGCATCTCGGCGGAGCGGAGCAGGGCCTTGGTCGGGATGCAGCCCCAGTTGAGGCAGATGCCGCCGAGGTTCTCGCGCTCGATGCACGCGGTCTTGAGGCCGAGCTGCGCGGCGCGGATCGCCGCGACGTAGCCACCGGGACCGGAGCCGACGACCACGACATCGTAGACAACGGGCTCGCTCATAGCGCCAGCGATTCCGGCTTCTCGAACAGCTCGGCGAACGCCGCGAGCCATCGCGCACCGAGCGCACCGTCGATCACGCGGTGGTCGCACGACATCGTGACGGTCATGCGCTTGCCCGCGACGATCTGGCCGTCCTTCCCGACGACGGGCTCGTCGACGGTCGCGCCGATCGCGAGGATCGCGCCTTCGGGCGGGTTGATGATCGCGGTGAACCGCTCGATGCCGTACATGCCGAGGTTCGACACGGTGAACGTCGAGCCGGTGATCTCGTGGCCCTTGAGGCCGCGCTTCTTCGCGCGATCCGCGAGGTCCTTCACCTCGGCCGCGATCGCACCGATGCCCTTCTGATCCGCGTCGCGAACGACCGGCGTCACCAGGCCATCTTCGATCGCGACCGCGACACCGACGTGCACGCGGTGATAGCGCCGGATCGCATCGCCTTCCCAGCTCGCGTTGCACTCGGGCACGCGGCGCAGCGCGAGCGCGACAGCCTTGATGACGAGGTCGTTGACGCTGACCTTCCCGCGATCGCCGAGCAGCTCGTTCAGCCGGCCGCGGAACGCGAGCAGCGGTGCCGCGTCGAGCTTCCGCATCAGATAGAAGTGCGGCACATCGCGCTTCGCCTCGGTCAGCCGACCGGCGATTCGCTTGCGCATGTTGCTTGCGGGGATGTCCTCGTAGTCCTCGTCGGAGCTCGGCGTCATCTGCCGCGCGTGGCGCACCGCGAGGGCCTTCGAGGGCTGCGCTTCCTGTGCTTCCTCCGTATCCTCGCTCGCGTGGCCGTTCGCCTTCGACGGCGAGGAGGACGGTGCACCACCGCCGTCGGCGACCTGCCGCACGTCGCGCTCGACGATCCGGCCGCCGGGTCCCGAGCCCGTGATGGTGCGAAGATCGATGCCGAGCTCGATCGCGAGCGTCTTCGCGAGCGGTGACGCGAGCAGCTTGCCGCCCGACGGAGCCGGCGCGGGCGCGGACTTCGCACTCGCAGCAGCAGGAGCCGGGGCGGGGGACTTACCCTGCGCCGCGCGCTGCTCCGACTGCACGGGAGCCTTCTTCGCGGCGGGCGCGTTCGCCGAGTCCTCGGGGCCGATCGTCGCAGGATCCGCCTTCTTCGGGGCGGCTTCCTTCGGCTCCTTCGGCTCCTTCGGTTCCTTCGCCTCCTTCTTCGGCTCCGGCGCAGGCGCGCTACCGCCCTTGCCCGCCTCGGCGACGAGCGCGCTGACGTCCTCGCCGGCCTTGCCGATGATCGCGACGGGCGCACCGAGCTTGACGGTGTCGCCTTCCTTCACGAGGAACTTCAGGAGGACGCCTTCGTCCTCGATGTTGAAGTCCATGTTCGCCTTGTCGGTCTCGACCTCGGCGATCAGATCGCCTGGAGAGACCTTGTCGCCCTCCTTCTTGGTCCAGCGAACGAGGACGCCTTCCTCCATCGTCGGAGACAGCTTCGGCAACCCGAGGATCTGAGCCATGACTTACTCCAGGTAGAGAGCGCGCTTCACCGCGGCGACGACGTCCTTGACCTGCGGCTGGACCTCGTCCTCGAGGTTCTTCGCGTACGGCATCGGCACGTCATCGCTGCACACGCGCTCGATCGGTGCATCGAGCGAGTCCATGCACAGCTTCTGCATCTGATACGCGACCTCGGCGCCGAAGCCGGCGACGGGCCACCCGACCTCGACGATCACGCAGCGCCCGGTCTTCCGGACCGAGGTCGCGAGCGTCTCGACATCGAGCGGACGCAGCGTGCGCGGATCCACGATCTCGCACTCGATGCCTTCCTTCGCGAGCGCGGTCGCGGCATCGAGGCAGGTCCACACCATCTTCGACCACGCGATCAGCGTGATGTCCTTGCCCTCGCGCTTGATGTCGGCGACGCCGATCGGGATCAGCTCCTCGCCCTCCGGCACGTCCCACGTCGTGTTGTAGAGCGTCTCGCCCTCCATGAACACCACCGGGTTCTCGTCGCGGATCGCGGTCTTCAGCAGGCCCTTCGCGTCCTTCGCCGTCGAGGGCATCACGACCTTCAGCCCGGGGACGTGCGCGTAGTAGCTCTCGAACGACTGGCTGTGCTGCGAGCCGACCTGAACGGCCGGGCCGCTCGGGCCGCGGAACACGATCGGAATGTTGTATTGCCCGCCGCTCATCTGGAAGATCTTCGCCGCGTTGTTGACGATCTGATCGATCGCGACGAGCGAGAAGTTGAACGTCATGAACTCGATGATCGGACGAAGGCCGACCATCGCCGCGCCGACGCCGATGCCCGCGAAGCCCATCTCCGCGATCGGCGCATCGACGACACGCCGCTCGGAGAACCGCTGCAGCAGGCCCTGGGTGACCTTGTAGGCACCGTTGTAGTGCCCGACTTCCTCGCCCATGATGAAGACGTTGGCGTCGCGCTCCATCTCCTCGCGCATCGCCTGATTGAGCGCTTCTCGGTAGCTGATCACCGGCACGGCATCACTCCTTGATCACGTACGGGAAGTACTCGTCGGCGGGAGGGGAGTCCTCGGCGAACTTCACCGCGTCCTCGATCTCCGCCTTCACGTCCTCCTCGAGCGCGTTCAGCTCCGACTCGGGGAACCCGAGATCGAGCAGGCGCTGGCGCGAACGGTTCAGCGGATCGCGCCGCCTCCACTCCTCGACCTCGTCCTTCGTACGGTAGAGGCCGGGATCCGACATGGAGTGGCCGCGGAACCGATAGGTCACGACCTCGACGAGCGAGGGCTCCCCGGTGGTGCGCGCGCGCTCGACGGCCTCGGCGATCCGGCGCTTCACCTTGACGACATCGTCACCGTCGAACCGGTCGCGTGGCATGCCGTGCGCGAGTGCGCGCAGCGACACGTCCTCGACCGCGAGCGAGCGATAGACGGGCGTGCCCATCGAGTACTGGTTGTTCTCGCAGATCAGCACCACCGGCAGCTTCCACAGCGCGGCGAGTGCGAGGCCCTCGGCGAAACCGCCGATCGTGGATGCGCCCTCGCCGAAGAAGCACAGCGTGACTGCGCCATCACCGCGGTACTTCGATGCGAACGCCGCGCCCGCCGCGATCGGCACGTGACCGCCGACGATGCCGTAGCCGCCGAGGAAGTTCGTGGGCTTGTCGAACAGGTGCATCGACCCGCCGAGGCCCTTCACGAGCCCCGTCTTCTTGCCGTAGAGCTCGGCCATGATCGGCCGCGCCGCGACGCCCTTCGCGTACGCGTGACCGTGCTCCCGGTACGTCGCGACGACGTAGTCCTTGTTCTCGATCGCGGCGATCGCGCCGACGCAAACGGCCTCCTGCCCGATGATCAGGTGGAGGAAGCCGCCGATCTTGCCGGTGGAGTAGGCCTTCGCGCAGGCCTCTTCCATGCGCCGGATGGCGAGCATCTGTCGGTAGAGCGGGGCCAGCTCGGCGGTCGTCGTGTCGACCAGCTCCTGCTGTTCGTCCGATTCGACCCGCTTGGTGTCGGGAGTCGTCTGAGAGGCAGTCACCACGGGCGCGACCATACCCGATCCAAGCGGACGTGCAGGTTTACAGGCGCAGATCCAGCGCCGCGGTACCGCCGCCATCGATCGGCTTCACGTCCCGCGTACCGCCCTCGACGCCAAGCTCGACCTGGCGGAACCGAGTCGGGAGCTTGTCGACGAGGAACTGGCCGATCCGGCACGGCACGGGCGAGAAGCCGAGCGTGTCGCCCGAATCGTTGCCGATGAAGGAGAGGTAGAGGTCCTCGTTCGTCCCGCAGGTCATCACGTTGGCCGCCGCACCGCGGATCGTCCACGTCGCGGTGACCTGACGGACCTGCGAGCTCTCGGTGCACACACCGTCGCGCGCGCAGACATCGCCGCCGCTGCACTCGCCGTCGTTCTTGCAGTCGCTGCCGGTGCCGTTCGACAACGGACAGCCCGCGAGGAGCACGAGCGCGCAGACGGCTATGAGCTTGTCACTCGACATAGAACGGAGACGTGTAGATCCAGGGTAGCTCGACCTCGGCCATCGCGGTACCGAGATCGCGGAGGTAGGGGCCGAGGTGCGACGGCGTGATCCGGACCTCGACGCGATACGCGCCGGGCGCGCCGAGATTGGTCATGAACGTGTCGCTGCCGCGCGAGAGCTCGTGCGAGCCGGTCGCGTCGATCCAGTAAACAATGGCAACGACCGTCGGGGCGGGCAGGGATGGATCGAGGTTGCGGACCTTCGGAACGGTGACCGTGAGGACCGCACCCTGCGCGCGGGGGATCGTGCCGCCGAGCTCGATGATGGTGCCCGACGGAGTCGTCGCGTACGCGTCGAAGCCCTCGGGCGTTCCGAGCAGCTCGAACGTCGCGTACATCTGGCCGGTCTTCAGGGCCGCCTTGATCTGATCGACGTCCTTGGGATTCCGGACGAGTGCGACGTTCGAGAACCAGCGCAGCACGCGGCGGTACGAATCACCGCGCTCGCCGTCGGCGAACATGACGGGCAGGGCGTTCTGGTGCGCGTCGCTGCCGGCGGTGACCGAGATGTGCTTGCCCTCGCCGAGCAGCGTGGTCCAGCGATCGATCGCGGGCTGGTTCGGCGAGAAGAACGCGAGCATCGCGAGGTCGGGCTCGGGATGACCCGGCTGCGTGTCGGCGAAGTTGACCGCGCTCGCGATCGCAGAGCCCGATGGCAGCCCGAGGTGGTCCTTGCGGATGTCCGGATCGATGTTCGCGTGGAGGTTGTAGACCTCGAGGCCATCGGGCGCGACCTCGCGAAGCTTCTCGATCGTCTTCGACTCGGTGTGTGCGACCCAGACCAGCCCGCCGGCATCGCGGAACGCGGCCGAGGCCGCCGCGTCGTTGCCGTTCATGATGTCGTGGCGCTCCGCGACCGTCGCCGCGGTGACGTGCCGGTCGAGCATGATCGGCATCAGGTCATTTTCACCGCCGACCGTGACGAGGACCTGATGGCCGTCCTCGCAGAGGATCCGGGACGCGACCTGCATCCCGCCGCGCATGACCGCCTGGTCGGTGCCGCGCATATTGAAGAGCTTCGAGAACTCCTCGTCCGCCATCGTGTCGTCGTGGTCGGTGAGGTTCGCGAAGTCGATGCGGTCGGTGCAGAGCGCGGCGCGCAGGTCGGCGAGGCACGGCTCGTTGGGGTTACCGCCCGGGCGTGGATCACCGTCGCAGGCATCGTGAGAGTGCGGGGAGTGGAGGTGGACGATACCGCGCGCCGGGGTCAGGCCCCGTCGGACCCCCATCACGGCGGCCTCCGGAAGGGTGCGATCCCATGCCGGCAGCTCGGGAGCCTTCGTGGCGTCGTCCCCACAGGCGGCGAGCCAGGCCACCGCAACCCAGGCCTGTGTCGTCCTCGTCATCGCCCGAGGACTCTGTCATGAATGGCGGTCGCTTTGGGGTAGGTCCGTCGCGTGGGGTCGAGGACGATGCTACATTCGTCGTCTTACCGTGCAGGTCCACTGGCGGACGTTCGGTCGACTGCTTGTCATCACGTCCCTGATGGGTTGCCCACCTGCGTCCACAAGCAAACCCGGGACGCCGAACAGATCCGGCAAGAAGACCTGGGCGGTGCTCCCTGCGGAGAGCGATGCGTTCCCGATCGCGGCCCGCGCCGCCACCGAGCGCCTGCGTCGCGCCCGGGTCAGGGGCATGGACGAGCCCGAGGTCTCGAAGGTTTCGCTCGAGGTCGTCCAGCTCTCGATCGAGTGCGTCGAGCGAACGCCCGAATGCTACACGCGCGTCGGCAAGTCGCTGGTGCCGCCCGCGAACGAGCTCTTGTTCGCCGAGATCGATGAGGGTCCGAAGAAGCAGTCGATCAAGGTGACGGTCACGCTGTTCGACGTCGACTCGCAGCAGCGGAAGAAGGCCGCGATCAAGGTCTTCCCGACCGAGGAGGACGTGGTGTGGGGTGTGGCCGATGTCGTCGCGGAGGCCACGAAGCCGTGACGACACCGAGCAAGCCGGGAAAGCCGCCGAAGCCGCCGACGGTGAAGGGCGTCGACGACGACGCGCTCGAGATGGACGCGATGGATCTCGAGGAGTGGGAGCGCGACCAGCGCACACCGGGTGTTCCCGACGCGAAGCTCTCCGAGCTGGTGAAGCAGAGCGCTGCCGCCGACCCGAAGCCGACGCTCGCTCGCACGCTCAACAAGCAGCAGGCGGCGACGGGCGCGGCCAATCCCTTCGAGTCCCCGACCGCGCGCACGCCGCCGGCGACCGCGTCGGTCGTCCCCCGAGAGAAGCTGCGCACGCCGGGCGGTGGTGTGCCGGCCGCCGCCGCGCCACCGCCGGGGGCGAATCCGTTCGACGCCGCGACCGTTCGCTCGCCGCCTCCGACGGCGGCGCTCCTCCAGAAGGATGCTTCCCCACGCGCGACGCCTCCGTCGGGAACACCCGTGTCGCGTTCCGACATGCAGACGCCGCCCGGCGGAACGCCCACGCCGCCCGTTGGAACGCCGTCAAAGGCGACGCAGGCGATGCCGACACAGGCGCGCGCTCCGGCGAAGACGCCGCCGACGGGGACTCCGTTGGCGAAGGCCACGCAGGCACTGCCGCTGCAGACGCGGTCTCCTGCGAAGACGCCCGCGGGCGGAACCCCGGTCGCGGCCACGCCGCCGCGCGCGCAGACGCCGCCGGCCGGAGTTCCGGTGAAGGGCACGCAAGCGTTGCCGGTGCAGTCGCGATCCCCCGCGACGCCTGCATCACCCGGCGTCGCAAAAGCGCCGACGTCCCCCGCGGCAGCGCCTGCGAATCGTGCTCCGGCGACGGCCGCGCCTCCGACGCTGCCTGCGCGCAAGACCGCCGGGATCCAGACCCCGGCCGGTGGAGTTCCCGCCGCGCCGGCGGGCCTCGCGCAGAGCCAGCCGGGAAGCGCGCGGGCGACTCCGGCGATGGCGGTGCAGAAGACCGCCGAGCAGGAGTCCGAGGGCTGGGCGCTCCCCGACGAGGATCAGGACTCCGACTGGAGCGCCGTGTCGTCGACGACGACCCCGGGCCCTGCGTCGAAGCCCGCCGAGAAGCCGAAGTTCGTCGCCGCGACGACGACTCCGGGCTCTGCGATCAAGCCTGCCGAAAAGTCGCCGGAGAAACCGAAGGTCGTTGCCGCGGCGAGCGAGAAGCCGAAGTTTGTCGCCGCAGCGACCACGGCTGTCGTACCGCCCGCGCCCGAACCGGAGCCAGAGCCAGAGTACAAGTCACCGTTCGCGCTCGGCGGCTCGCCCGCGAAGTCGCCGGCGCCGAAGAACGAGTGGTTTGCTCCGTCCACGCCGATGGCTCCGGAGGAGGACGACCTCTCGGTGCCGTTGATGTTCGCCGGGACGAGGAAGGAACCGTCGGCTCCCGCTGCGAAGGCGTTCGCGCCCGAACCGCCGACGGCGGGCGCAAGGGCGTTCGGTGCGGAAGCGTCGTCAGCCGGAGCGAAGGCGTTCCCGCCGGAGCCGTCGGTGGTGCTCGAGCCGCAGCCGTTGCCCGAACCGCCGAACGCCGTGGCGCCGTTGCCGCCACCTCCGCGTCCGACGCCGTTGCCGGTCGTGCAGCAGCCTCCGCCGTCGGCACTGCAGCCCGCGAAGCCGATGTCTGCGGTGCAGCCGCAGCTCGCCGTGCAGCCGTCGCAGCCGATGCCGCTGGTGATGCCGACGGCGTATCCGGTGCAGCCGCGGCAGCCGGAGCCGGAGCCGTACGTACCTCCGCGCGAGGAGCGATTCAGCCAGACCGACTCGCTTCAGGCGCTCCGGCCCGGGATGTCGAAGCGCACGATGGCGATGATCGGCGGCGGTGTGCTGGTCGCGCTGATCGTTATCATCGTCATCGCGACGCGCGGATCGAAGGGCGAGACCAAGGATCCGCAGCCGCCGATCGCGAAGAAGGATCCGACGCAGGGGTCGGACACGACGCCCGGAGTCGGCTCCGACACGACCACGACCGACACGACGCCGGGGACCGGCTCCGACACGACGACCGGGACGGGCTCCGATACGACGCCGGGGACCGGCTCCGACA
>JACCRC010000015.1 GCA_013813765.1 Deltaproteobacteria bacterium
GCCCGAAGGACATCGAGCACCACCTCGTCGATCTCCGGAGCAAGAAGGCGCGCGACATCTTCCGGGTCGGCGACGTCGACGCGCTCGTCCACCTCGGAGTCATGCACGACCCGCGCGCGCGGCCCGCCGAGCTCTACTCGTGGAACATCACCGGCACGACGAAGCTGCTCGAGTACTGCCAGACCTACAAGGTGCCGAAGGTCGTGCTGCTCTCGAGCGCGAACGTCTACGGCCCGCGCCCCGACAACCCGCAGTTCCTGACCGAGGACGCACCGCTGCTCGCAGCTCAGCGGTTCCCGCAGATGCGCGACCTCGTCGAGATCGATCACCTGGTGTCGACGTTCCTGTGGCGCGCGCGCGAGGTCGAGACCGTGATCCTTCGGCCGGTCCATATCGTCGGGCCGATGCACAACGCGCCGTCGAACTACCTGCGCATCGAGCGGCCGCCGATCCTCCTCGGCTTCGATCCGATGGTGCAGCTCATTCACTACCAGGACATCGCGGACGCGATCGTGTGCGCGCTCGAGCCGGGGCGCCGCGGCATCTACAACATCACCGGACCGGGTGAGGTCCCTCTCTCCACGATCCTCGACGAGCTCAAGCGCCAGCCGATGCCGATCCCGCACCCGCTGGCAAAGCCGCTCCTCTCGCTCGCGTTCCGGCTGGGCTACTCGAGCTTTCCGGTGGCAGAGCTCGACTTCATCCGGTACGTCTGCATGGTCGATGGGAGACGCGCGTCCGCCGAGCTCGGATTTCGCCCGCACTACGGGCTGCGCGACACCATCCATGCGGTCGACGAGCCGGCCTGAAATGCAAGTCCCGGCTCTGCCGGGACGCGCAGCGCTCCCGAAGGGAGCGCGCCGGTAGATGCCGCGTCGTGCCGTGGCACGGGGATACAGGGGCTGTGGCCTGGTGTTCACACCTGCCGGGAGCGACCCCATGTGGGCCATGTCTCAAGAGCTGGTCGACTCGGGCAGCCAAACCCGGCCAGTCGCGGTCAGAACCCCTGGCGTGGCGATTTTCCGGGCATTTTTGTCCGACTTTCGTCGCCGCTTCCCAACAGATCGAGGTCGCGTGTCCAAACGTTCGAGCATTCTCCACGGGTTCGATCCCGTTGCCTCGATGGCACGACCGATGCTTCAGGCACCACATACCGCACGCCCTCCAAAGGAACTCTGACCCATGAAGCACCTCTTCTCACCCACCCGGATCGTCTTCGCGATCGCGACGGTCCTCTCCCTCACCGGTTGCGAGCTGTACTTCGGCGGCAATGACGGGGACGGTGGTGACCGTTGGACCTACTGCGCGAACGACGGGTACTACGTGTGCTCGGGCGACGACTGCGAATGGGCGGGCCCGCGATGCCCGGATGACCCGAACTACACCTGCGAGACCAACGCGGACTGCGCGGCTGGCTGCTACTGCCAGGACGGCGTCTGCGAAGAGGCGGGCTTCTGCGGTGAGGACGGTCAGTGCCCGGACGGCTTCCACTGTGACGAGGAGCGGTCCTCGTGCGTCCCCGATGGCTGCAACACCTCCGCCGACTGCGAAGCCGGTGAGTACTGCGACCCGGGCACCAAGACCTGCACGAGCAGCTGCACCTGTGACTCCGATGCCGCGGCGCAGAGCCAGGGCTGGGGTTACTGCGACGAGACGCGTGGCACCTGCGAGCCGCCGAACCCGGCCGGCAGCTGCGGTGGCGCGGTCACCTGTAATCAGATCATGACGGCGTGCCCTGATGGCCAGGTCGCCCTGATCTCGAACGGCTGCTGGACCGGCACCTGCGGCGCGATCGCTTCCTGCGACGTGACCCCGGGCTGCACGTCGCTGCAGCACGAGGGCGACTGCCTCGGCCGCACCGCGGACTGCACCTCGATCTACCAGGGCATCAACTGCACGAACCCGACGACGGGCCAGTCGTGCACCGCCGGCGCCACGGGCTGCACCTGCGAGAGCTTCCAGTTCGCGCGCTGCAGCATGCGGACCTCGAGCGCCCCGGCGATGTCGTTCCTGAACGACGAAGGCCGCCTGGTCGACGTGTTCGCGAACTGAGCCAGACTCGATAACGACCGCGTGCGGGCCGCTCTTCAAAGGGGCGGCCCGTTCTGCATTTCGGCGTATATCTCCCGGCCATGGGCTTCACGTTCGCGGAGACGATGGCAGGCACGATCGAGTGGGATGACGCTCCGGGCATCCAGCACCCGTTCAGGTTCGAGGTGACTGCGCAGGCGGACTCGACGCGGCAGCACTTCAAGGACGGCAAGGCGACGCTGCGGGGAACGATCACGGCACCGCCGCGCGCGAATGCGGTCGCCACCGAGGGCACCATCACGATCCGGCCGCTCGACCAGAAGATCATCCGCTACGAGCTCGCGTTCGTCGGCGATGACGGCCAGCACTACGAGCTGGTCGGCCAGAAGGACATCCGGTGGAAGCACCCGCTCCGGAGCATGTCGTACCTCCCATGCGAGATCCTCGACGACGACCACCGCCGCGTCGCGACGTGCAAGACCACGTTCGACACCCGGAACGACCTCTGGAGCTTCATCCGGAGTTTCCGGCCGATCAGGTAGGAACCAGGCCTAGAGACCTGTGCTAAGACCCCGACGGCATGGGCTTTCTACAGAAGATCTTCGGCAGCAAGAATCAGCGCGAGCTGAAGCGGCTGCAGCCGTTCGTGGATCGCATCGCCGGCCTCGAGCCGAAGATGAAAGAGAAGTCGGATGCCGAGCTGAAGGCGATGACCGCCGAGTTCAAGCAGCGGCTCGCAAACGGCGCGGAGCTGCTCAACATCATGCCCGAGGCCTACGCGGTGGTCCGCGAGGCCAGCGTTCGCACCACGGGCATGCGGCACTACGACGTCCAGATGATCGGCGGCATGGTCCTCAACGACGGCAAGATCGCCGAGATGCGCACCGGCGAGGGCAAGACGCTCGTCGCCACGCTGCCGACGTATCTGAACGCGCTGACCGGCAAGGGCGTCCACGTCGTCACCGTCAACGACTACCTCGCCAAGCGCGACGCCGAGTGGATGGGTCGCATCCACGGGTTTCTCGGTCTGTCGACGGGCGTGATCGTCCACGGCCTCGAGGACCACGAGCGCCAGCGTAACTACAACTGCGACCTCACCTACGGCCAGAACAACGAGTTCGGCTTCGATTACCTGCGCGACAACATGAAGACGTCGCCGGATCGCATGGTCCAGCGCGGGCTCAACTATGCCGTCGTCGACGAGGTTGACTCGATCCTGATCGACGAGGCGCGCACGCCACTGATCATCTCCGGCTCCGCCGAGGAGAGCGGCGAGCTGTACGTGAAGATCGACCGCATGATCCCGCGCCTGAAGCGCGAGGTCGACTACACCGTCGACGAGAAGGCCCACTCGGCCATGCTCACCGACGACGGCGTCGAGAAGATGCAGGAGCTGCTCGCGGTCGAGAACCTGTACGACGCCGCGAACATCCTGCTCGTTCACCACGTCAACCAGGCGCTCCGCGCGCACACGCTCTACAAGCGCAACGTCAACTACCTCATCGACAACGGCAAGGTCGTCATCATCAGCGAAGACACCGGCCGCGCGATGCCGGGCCGCCGCTGGAGCGATGGTCTGCACCAGGCGATCGAGGCGAAGGAAGGCGTGACGATCGAGGAGGAGAACCAGACCCTCGCGACCGTCACGTTCCAGAACTACTTCCGCCTCTACAAGAAGCTCTCCGGCATGACCGGCACCGCCGACACCGAGGCGCAGGAGCTCCATCAGATCTACAAGCTCGAGGTCGTCGTCATCCCGACGAACAAGCCGATGGTCCGCAAGGACCACCCGGACCTCGTCTACAAGAACGAGGCCGGCAAGTTCCGCGCGGTCGTCGCCGACGTCGCCGATTGCTACGAGCGTGGTCAGCCGGTGCTCGTCGGTACGGTCTCGGTCGAGAAGTCCGAGGTCGTCGCGAATCTCCTGAAGGCCAAGGGCCTGCCGTTCAACGTGCTGAACGCGAAGCAGCACCAGCGCGAGGCATCGATCGTCGCGCAGGCCGGCCGCAAGGGCACGATCACGATCGCCACGAACATGGCCGGTCGCGGTACCGACATCGTGCTCGGCGGTAACCCCGACGCGATGGCCAAGGACGCGCTCGCCGAGGAGAAGGCGAAGCTCGCGGAGAGTCCGGATGCAGCGCAGCAGGTCGAGGGCGGCGCCGAGGGCACCGAGCCCTATCGCGGCTCCACCGAGCCCGCGTTCGATGAAGAGAAGCGGCTCGTCGAGCTGACCGAGCAGTTCAAGAAGGCGTGCGAGGCCGAGCGCGAGGAAGTGCTCGCCGCCGGCGGCCTGAAGATCGTCGGCACGGAGCGCCACGAGTCGCGCCGCATCGACAACCAGCTCCGCGGTCGCGCCGGCCGTCAGGGCGATCCCGGCAGCTCGCGGTTCTACCTGTCGCTGCAGGACGATCTGCTCCGCATCTTCGGTCTCGATCGCATGACCGGTCTCATGGAGCGGCTCGGCCTCGAGGAGGACGTGCCGATCGAGTCACCGATGGTGACGCGCTCGATCGAAGGCGCGCAGAAGAAGGTCGAGGGCCGTAACTTCGATCAGCGCAAGAACGTCCTCGAGTACGACGACGTGATGAACCAGCAGCGCAAGACGATCTACGCGCTGCGCCGCCAGGTCCTCGACGGTCGCTATCACCGCGAGCCCACCGACGACGAGAAGGCGAAGGGCATCGTTCCCGACCCCGTCACCACCAGTGGTGACTGGACGCCGGAGGTGCTGACGCCGGAGATCAAGCCTCGCCTCGTCGAGATGATCAAGGTCGTCAAGGAGAAGGTGAAGGAGCGTGATGACCTGATCGCCGCCGGCGGTCCCGTCACCGATCCGCGCCCGGGCTGGCGCATCCTCCGGTTCGAGATCTGGCGCCAGTTCGGTGCCCTGCTCGACCAGCTCGAGAAGAAGTACGACGCTCCGCTCGACGAGCTGACCGAGTACTGCGTGACCAACGTCGTCGCGTCGCAGATCCAGCAGCGCGAGCGCCTCTACGACCTCGCCGACGCGCGCATGGCCTCGATCATCGAGACCGTGCTGTCGAGCGAGAAGAATGACGACGAGTGGGACTGGGACGAGCTCGAGGACGCGCTCCAAGAGCAGTTCAACATGGAGTTCGACCTCACCCCCGGCACCGTCGACGAGGTAGCCACGCAGGCATGGCCGGAGATCGAGAAGAAGCTCGCCGATCGGGAGAAGGATCTCGGCCGGCCGTGGCTCCTCTACTTCCAGCGCACGTTCTGGCTCGAGGAGATCGATCAGCAATGGATCGAGCACCTGAAGACGATGGATGCGCTCCGTGAGGGCATCGGCCTCCAGGGCTACGGCCAGAAGGATCCGAAGAAGGAGTACAAGCGCATCGGCTTCGACCTGTTCGCCGAGATGATGGGTCGGATCTCGCAGAACACCGTGACGAAGGTCTTCCGTGTCCACATCCAGCGCGAGGACAACGTGGTCCCCGCGGTCCAGGAGAAGGAGCGCGATATGGCCGAGCGCGGCGTCGAAGGCAAGTCCGAGGACGAGGCCGCCGGGGGCGATGACTCGGCGCAGGCAGCATCGGCGCAGCGGCGCCGCGGTGGCCGGCCGATCGGTGCGGCCGCAGCCGCCGCGCGCGCGGATGGCGCCGAGCCCAAGGGCGAGACGGTTCGTCGCGAGAAGCCCAAGGTTGGCCGCAACGATCCGTGCCCGTGTGGCTCGGGCAAGAAGTACAAGAAGTGCCACGGCAAGGACGAGGAAGCCGCGGCTACCGAGTAGCGCGATGCGTCACCGAATGTGTGACGCTGGCTGGATGAATCCGACGACGTGAAGCGGCATACTGCGCCGCATCACCATGCGTATTGGCGTTCCCAAAGAGATCAAGACTCAAGAGTTTCGCGTCGGCATGACCCCGTCGGGCGTGGCGATGCTCACCGCACGCGGTCACACGGTCCTCGTCGAGCAGGGCGCGGGCCTGGGCTCGTCGATCACCGACGAGCAGTACACCAAGGCGGGCGCGAGGATCGTCTCCACGCGCGAGGAGATCTGGGGCGCGGACATGGTGGTCAAGGTCAAGGAGCCGATCGCGCCCGAGTTCGCGCTGATGCGGAAGGACCTGCTGCTGTTCACGTACCTGCACCTCGCAGCGGCGCACGAGCTCAGCAAGGAGCTCTTGAGCCGCGGCGTGAATGGCGTCGCGTACGAGACGATCGAGCCGTCGCCGGGCGATCTGCCGCTGCTCACGCCGATGTCGGCCGTGGCCGGACGCATGAGCGTGCAGGCGGGCGCGACGTACCTCGAGCGCGAGCGCGGCGGCAAGGGCGTGCTCCTCGGCGGCGTGCCGGGCGTCAAGCGCGGCCGCGTCACCGTGATCGGTGGCGGCGTCGTCGGTGCGAACGCGGTGAAGATGGCGGTCGGCCTCGGCGCGAACGTCACGGTGCTCGATGTGAATCTGAAGACGCTCGCGTACCTCGATGACATCTACGCGGGCCGTGTCTCCACGCAGTTCTCGGATCCGATCAGCATCGAGCGCGCGGTGCTCGAGAGCGACCTCGTGATCGGCGCGGTGCTCCTGCCGGGCGCGCGTGCGCCGCGGCTCGTCACCGAGGCGATGCTGAAGCAGATGGAGCCGGGCTCCGTGATCGTCGACGTGTCGATCGACCAGGGCGGCTGCGTCGAGACGGCGCGCCCGACCTATCACGACAACCCGACCTACGTGATTCACGACGTGATCCACTACATGGTCGCGAACATGCCGGGCGCGGTGCCCCGCACGTCGACCTACGCGCTGACGAACGCGACCATCAAGTACGTGGTCAAGCTCGCCGACCTCGGCCTCGAGGGTGCGATCAAGGACACGGGCCACATCGTGAGCGGCCTCAACACGTACAAGGGCACGGTGCCGCATCCGGCGGTCGCCGAGGCGCTCGGCGTGCCGCACACGCAGTTCCGCGCCTGAGAGATTCTCGCTAGTTACAAGGCGCTGTTTTCGGGAACAACGGGTGGGTGGGCGCAGGTAATCAACCACACATGCAGCCAGCTCGTGAGAAGCGCGCGGAGTTCGAGCGGCAAGCGCTCGTCCACACCGACGCGCTCTACGGAGCGGCCTACCGGTTGACCCGGAACCCACGCGACGCCGAGGACCTGGTTCAGGACTCGCTGCTTCGCGCGTACCGGTTCTGGGACTCGTTCGAGCAGGACTCGAACTGCAAGGCCTGGCTACTGCGCATCGTGACGAACACGTTCATCAACGAGTATCAGCGCAAGAAGCGGAGCCGCGAGGTGCTGGACGCCGCGAGCGCCGAGCAAGACGCGACCGATGGTGTGCTAGTTCACGCCGACGCGAGCGACCGCCAATCGCCGGAGCGCACGCTGCTCGAGCGCAGCGTCTCGGATGATGTGCAGAAGGCGCTCGATGCACTACCCGATGACTTCCGTACCGCGGTCGTCCTGTGTGACGTCCAAGGGCTGTCGTACAAGGAGATCGCGGAGATCATGCAGACGCCCGTCGGCACGGTGATGAGCCGGTTGTTCCGCGGGCGCAAGCTGCTCGCGGCAGCCCTCCGCGAGTTCGCGATGACGCAGGGCTATGTTCGTGATGCGAAGGCCGCGGCGGACGCCGCCGCGGAGAAAACAATCGATCTGGAGACGTACCGCGCCCAGAAGAAAGCGCGGGAGGGATCGCAATGAGCCTGTGTGAGAGCATCGATACGCTTGCGATGGCCTACCTCGATGGTGAGCTGGCGCCCGAAGAGAAGCGCGAGCTCGAGCTGCACGTCGTCGATTGCGGCGACTGCAAGAAGCACCTGGAAGCGGAGCGCGCCGATCAGGCGATGCTGCGCGCGGCGCTCGCACCGCCTCCTGCGCCCGACATGGTGAAGGCGCGGATCGCGCGAGCGCTCGACCAGGAAGACGCGCGCATCGCCGGCGCGAACAAGCAGGCCGCACGCACGCGGCTGGGCAAGTGGCTGTTGCCGGGCACCGCGCTCGCCGCGGCGGCCGCAGCCCTCGCCCTGTTCATCGGCGCCGGCGTCACCGACAAGGCGAAGAACAACGAGTCCACGACGGTCGCGAAGGAGGTCGTGCGCCAGCAGATCCGCTCGCTACCGCTCGAGGTCCAGGGCGCGAGCACCGGGCGCTGGCTGCGCCAGAACTTCGCCGCGGTCGAGCCTCCGCAGTTCACCGATCCCGGCATCGAGCTGATCGGGGCACGCGCAACCGCCGTCGCCGGCCACGACGCCGCCCTGCTCCGCTACCTCGTCAACGTCGGGGTCAACCGCGTGTCGCTGACGGCGGTCCTGATCGCCGACATGCGCGGTGACGAGCTGTCGAACGGTCAGCCCGTGAAGATCGGCAACCTGACGTTCAGGATCCACGACGCCGACGGCCAGCCCGCGATCAGCTTCATCGACCAGAACCACGTCGGCTACGTGTTCACCTCCGAGCGGATGTCCATGCAGGAGCTGATCGAGCTGGTCACCACGTCGGACCTGATCGCGCGGTCGCAGCAACAGATCCGCTAGGTCCCGGGGTATCATGCCCGCGGGGCATGAACCGACGCATCCTGCTGATCGACGCCGACCCTGAGTTCCACGACACCCTCACCGGCGAGCTCGGGAAGTACGATGTCGCGGTCGTCGTCGAGGCGAATCCGGACCAGGCGATCGCGCTCGCGACTGCTGATCTTCCGGCGCTCTTGATCGTCGGCGTCGAGGAGCCCGAGAAGAGCGGCTTCAAGGTGTTCCAGCGCTGCCGCAAGGGCGCTCTCGCGAAGGTGCCGATCATGCTCGTCACGGCGTCGGTGCCGCCCGATAGCTTCGCGAAGCACAAGGGCCTCAAGACGCACGCCGACGAGTACCTCGACAAGCGGAACATGACGACCCACGAGCTCGTCGGGAAGATCGACGGGCTGATCAACCTAGGCGACCCGGTGCAGGCCGATGACGACCTCGACATCCCGGTCGAGGTCGAAGACATCCCGCTCGCCGATGGCGACATGGTCCTCGAGGAAGAGGTCGCCGTGGATTCGGGCGGCGACTTCGGCGACGATCCGCACACGAGGGGCGACGCGGGCCAGGGATTCGACGCGGGTGTGGACGCCGACATCGAGAACGCGTTCGGCGGCATGCTCGGCGATGACTTCGCCGCCGAGGAGATGCCGACGAAGGCTCCCGCGGAGCTTGGTCCCGTGTTCCCCGAGGAGGAGCCACCGAGGGAGCGGGACGAGAACTCCGTCGTGGAGGGCATCCCGCAGCGAGTCGGCTCGATCACGCGCCCGCCGCCGTTCGCGCTCGACCGGCCGGTTGCCGAGGTCGACGAGGTCAACGCGCCGGAGCCGATCCACGACGGTGGCCGCGGCGATGAC
Organism: Deltaproteobacteria bacterium; assembly: GCA_013813765.1. GTDB lineage: Bacteria > Myxococcota_A > Polyangia > Haliangiales > Haliangiaceae > JABFXX01. The sequence goes on from JACCRC010000015.1 coordinate 9,375, forward strand.
GACGGCGGCTTCGACACGTTCTCGAGCGAGGCGATCCGCCCGCCGATCGGCGCGCAGGACTTGCTGATCGAGGACCATCCGCGGCCGGTGATGCAGCGCGGCACGGAGATGGCGATCCCGACGATCCTCGAGTCATCGCCGGCGATCCTGCTCGATGCCGATGATCTGCAGGTGGTCGACGACGACGTCTCGATCCCGGACGACGCGCCGGTCGAGGTGGCTGACGAAGATATCGATGCCCCGCCGCCGCTGGCAGAGCCAGAGCCGGAGCTCGAGCAAGTCGCGCAGACAGCAGAGCCCGAGCCCGAGCAGGACGACCGCTCGCGGTTCATCGAAACGCCGACGTACGTCGAGCCGCCGCCGCCGGTCGAGGTCGCGCCGTTGATCGAGCCCCCGGAACCCCCGCCTCCCCCGCCGCCTGCGGAGTTGCCGCGTCGCTCGCCGTCGATCACCTCGCAGCCGATCGGAGGCGCCGGTACCGGTGCGCGCGGCAGCTCGGGTCTGCTCGCGATCAACGTTCCGGACCTCGGCCTCGATGACGTCGCCGCCGATGCGAACCGCGAGCAGTCGGGTCTCCACGATCGGCGCGGCCTGCGCAAGGTCGGCGAGCTCGAGCGCCAGATCGCACAGCTGAAGGTCGAGCTCGACCGGACGCGTGCGAGCGCGGAGACGTCCTCGCGCACGGGGAGCCGCGAGGGCGAGTTCCTGAAGCTGCGCGAGAACCTCCTCAATGCCGGCAAGGATCTGTCGAAGGCGAAGGAAGATCTCGCGTCGCGCGACCGCGAGCTCGCCGATCTGCAGGCGAAGCTTCAGCGCGCGCAGCAGGACAAGAGCGCGTTCGAGGCGAAGGCCGCCGAGCTGATGCAGCGTGCGTCGGCGGAGAGCAGCAAGGTCGCCACCTCCGAGGCGCGCGAGAAGGCGCTCGCGGCGCAGCTCGCGACCACGCAGCAGGAGCTGTCAAAGCGCGCGCAGGCCGCGGCCGAGCTCGAGACCGCGCGTGCACAGCTCGA
>JACCRC010000060.1 GCA_013813765.1 Deltaproteobacteria bacterium
ACACGAGCAGCCCGCGTAAGTAGGCGGCGAGCTCCGCCGCGAGCTTCGGAGCATCGAGCACCGCCGGGTCCTCGAGCCGCCACACGAACGCGTAGGACCAACGGTTCGGGCTGGCCTCGTCGAGGAAGCCCGGCGGGAAGCGAAGCTCCTCGACGCCGCGGTGCGCGAGCGTCGGCGCGAACTCGAGCGGGAACGGGATCAGCTCGTGCTTCCAGCCCGCGGGCACCGGCCAGGTCGCCGGCGCGGCGGTCGGCTGCGGCTTCGATGGTGCAGACGAACCGCACGCAGCGAGGGCGAGCACGAGGGCGATGCGATGCTCCGTGCGCTTCACCCGCTGAAGTTACACCCGACGGCGACGCGTCAGCATGAAGCCGATCGCGATTGCCAGGAGGCCGATCGCTCCGCCGCCGAAGAACATCGCCTTGCCCTTCGCCGGTGGCGCGACCTTGTTGTTGGGCTGCGCCGCTCCGCGCTTGTAGCCGATCTCCCAGAGGTCGCGCTTGATCACGCTCGCGAGCTCGAGCTTTCCGCGCGGCGCCGATGCAGTCTTGCCGGCGGCGAGGATCTGGTTGTTGCCGCCGTTCGGCGGACCGCCCCAGACGCCGCGCTGCGGGTTCTTGCACTTGATCGCGCCGGTCCACCAGTAGCGGATCGCGTACCGCGCCTGGAAGTGGTTCACGCTCGCGGGCGCAGCACCGTACTCGAGGCCTTGCTTGCTCCACATCTCGCGGCCACCGGTGATCGGAGCCGCTTCCTTGAACCGCAGGTCGTCCTTCATGTCGTTCTTGCCGTAGCGCGCGTGTAGGCGCGTCAGCACGAACCCGCCCTGCTGGATCTGCCCGCCGATGAGATCAGCGCCGAGCGTCAGCATGTCCTTGTCCTCGGGGATGACCGGCGGGCACGGATCGCACTTCGGCCCCGTGCCCCACGTGGGCGACGGCACTGCTTGCCACGCGTACTCGGTGATCACCGCGCCCGGGTTCGCCTCGACCGTCTTGTCGAACAGCGCCGTGTAGAACTCGGTGAAGCGAGTCTTGACCGCGGGCTTCACGTCGAAGTTCGTGGGGATCACGACGTTCTTGTAGTTCGAGACCTCGTAGCGCTTGTCGGCCGAGATGATGTTGACGATCAGGTCCTGCTTGCCCGGCGAGTTTGCGAGGCCGAGGCGGATCGGCAGCGTGAACTCCTCGCTGTCGTAGTGGAAGCGCAGCGGCGAGAGCGCGGCGACGCCGTCGACCATCTGCACCTTCTGCGGATTGACCTTCGCCACGAAGAACTTCGAGCCTGCCTCGACGTATGGCCGCAGCAGCGGCTCCGCATCGGCGGGGATCTTGTACTTGTTGAGCTTGAGCCACTGGTCGAGCCCCGTCGCCTCGGCGGCCGACAGGATCAAGATCTGGTACTCGGCGACGTCGAACTTCGCCTCGATCTTGACGACGTTGACCTTGAACTCCTTCGTCGCCTTGCCGCCCGAGTTCGCGCAGGTGAGCCTGAAGTTCGTGCTCTCGGGGATGTTGACCGTCGTGGTCTGGCCCGCGGTCACGCGGCCGACACCATGGTCGACGGTGCACACCGGCTCCGGCCACGGCGCGTTCGAGTACTGGAAGCTCCACGTGAGCTGCTGCGCGGTGTTCGCCGTGATCGCCGGTGGGCTCACGTCGAAGCTCGCGAGCTGCGGCGGCACGACCTTGCGTGCGGCTTCCTCGCGCGGAGCCATCGGCGCGGAGTCGACATCCGCGCGAGACATCCCGGCACCCGTGCTCTTCGTCGCGACCGAGGGCCGCGGACCCGAGTAACGCTTGTCGCGCGAGTAGTCGGGCTGCGGCGCGGGACACGGGTCCTGCTCCCAGTACTCGACCAGGCGCGGCGAGCCGAGCGAGTCGACCCGGTCGAACACCGACTTCGGGATCACCTTGACGTCGCCCTCCTTGAGGACGACCGGCACGGGGACGACCATCGCGAAGTCCTCGAGCGGACCGCGGTAATCGTTCTGCATCGAGAGCACGGTGCGCGTGCCCTGTCGCATCAGGATGACCTGCGACGCGTCAGCGAACATCTTCTTGTCCGATCCGCTGACGTAGAACCCGCAGAACGCGTGTGCTGGAACAATCGAGCCGACGACCGCGGCGAGAGCCAGGCCGGCCGTGGCAACAGTGGCAATTCTCATTCGCCCCCCTATGACCAGGTGTAACGCGTTTACGCGCTGCCTGGTCTAAGGGGGCTCATGAAATGGCGACTACTTCGTCTTCAGATACTCGGTCAGCGCCTTCTTGTCGCTCGCGGACAGGTGCGCGCCGAAGTAGTGCCCCTGGTTCTCGAGCAGATCCGGGCAGCGGTTGTCCGTCGGGTTCGCCGGATTGAGGTTCGCGTACAGCGCGATGGGGAAACCTGCCGGCAGCGTGACGGGGCCGCCCGCCGTCGGAATCGTGACGGGCGTCGACGTACGGGAGATCGATCCGAACAGGTCGCGCTTCCACGGGTTCAGCAGCAGATCCATCGATGCCTCGTACGCGGCGATGCGGCCCGCGACCGATGGGTCACCGTTGTAGACGCCGAGCTTGTTGTTGTGGAGGAACGGCGCGGTCGCCCAGATGCCGAGCAGCGGCACGTTGCGGTAGAAGCCCGGGCCACCCGTCGGACGCGCCTTGTACTCGTCGGAGGAGAAGTTCGCCCAGATGCGACCTGCCATCCAGTTCGTCGTCTTCGAGCGACACGTGTTCGTCCCGATCGCCGCCGCCGGATTCATCTCGTCATCGGAGAGCACGTCGTGCGGTCCGAGGTTCTCTCCGTTCGAGTGGCAGCCCGCGCAGTTCTCGCGGAACACCTTCTTGCCCTTGCCGGCCTTCGAGTGATCGATGAGGTGCGTGCCGCCCGGCGCGTGCTTCAGGCGCGGCGGTGTGGCGGTCTGCATGAACGCGCACTCGTCGACGACGTCCGCCTTGGCCTGCACGTACTCGGGGCACTTCGCGGTGCACTCCGCATCGTCGATCGGCGTCGACGTGCCGCCCGGGCCGTTGGCCAGGTGCGGCACCATGCACTCCGCGGCGCACATACCGATATTGAAGTAGACGCGCAGCGCGGCCTTCTCACAGCCGACGTCGTCCTCGCCGCCCTGACCACCGCGGTGCACCGTGATGCCCATGCTGTGATCGTGGAGGTCGAAGAACGGGCGATCAGGCACGTTGAAGAACTGGGTGATGATGCCCGGGTTGTTGATGCCGTCGGACTCGATCGCCGTCGTGTCGACGGTGCCCGGCGCCCACGAGTCGAACACCTGCCTGCGCGGATCGTTCGCGGCGAGGTGCGAGCCGAACAGCTTGCCGATCTCGATGAACTGGTTGCCGACCGTCGGGTGGATGTTCTCCCATGTCGGGTGATTCGGATCCGCGGGCGGGTTCTCGGGATCGAGGCCCGCGTGGCAGGACGCGCACGCGACACCGATCAGCGCCTTGGGTCCCGCGGGCGTCATGACGATGCGCTTGCGCACGCCGACGACGCCGGCCGATGCCGGATCGGTGCACTTGTCGAGGTAGCCACTCGAGGCGTCCCCTTGCACGCAGTCGGGGTCGTTGATGAGACCCCACGTGTCGAACCGCGTGTTGCGGTCCGAGGTCAGCGCCTGGTCGAGACCGAGCGACAGATTGAACGGCGGATGAGGCAGGATGAGGCTGAAGAACTTCTCACCCCCGAACGTGGCCTTGAACCAGGTGTCCTTGCCCTTCTGGAGAGCAGGGGTCAATGCCTGCTCGATACGGCCGGTCTCCACCTCTGTCGGCTCGACATTGCACGCTCCCACGAACACGACCATCGCGAGGAATTGGCTGCGCATGCGATGCACGCTCGGGGCGCTGAGATGTAGGCGTCAACGCGTAAGGTTTGTGGTCCGCACGACGCTCGCGGCCTCGACAGAGGATCCAACTCCGCGTTTCCTGGTGTCGACATGTGCGCTCGTCGGCTCTGACTCACGCTGAGTTTCAAGACAGAACCGTGAAGCTCCCCACGCTTCCTGGAACCTATACGAGTTGCGTCGATCGCGAGAGGGTGCCGCATTCGGCAGCAGGACGGGCAAGACCGCAACCGGTCCGCTACCCTCCTGTCTTCCCGCCATGGACGATGCGCCCGATCTTCGAAACTTCCGGCCGCGCCTGATCCGGCTCGCGATCGCTGCCGCGATCAGTGCCGTGTTCACGTGGTTCACCCTCCAGGCGATGCTCTCGTCGGGGCGCGGGCCGAGCGGAGATCCGATCAGCTCGGCCTCGGTCGGAGTGCTCGCGATCGCGGTGTTCGTGATCGTGACGATGACGGCGTACGCGATCGTGTCGAGGCGCGCGCGACGCGCTGATCAGCGCTGATTGCACGAGATCGCGCGGCAGCCCGAGGTCACGCTGGTCCGGAACGTGAAGCTCGCCCCCATCATGCCGTTCATCGTGTTGCCGCAGTTCGTCTCGGCCGCTTCGCGAGCGAGCACCTCGCTCTGACCCACTCCGGTCGCGCTCGCGCTCTGTGGAGTGCACTGACTGCTCTGCGGATCGCACTTCTGCCAGCCACCGCTCGCGCTGCACTGCCACTGACGCGGCCCGGTAGGCTGCTGCCCGTTGCCCTGCTGGTTCAGCACCCCGAGCTGCTGACAGCTCATCCGCGCGATCGTGTCGAGCTGCTGGCGTCCGCTCGGACTGTTCTCGGATCCGAGGCGCTGGCACTCCGTGATGCACGCCTCGTATGGCTGGACGGAGCACCGCGAGACCTGGCCGCACGCGTACTGACACGACGAGTACTGGCCCGGCGCCGCCTCCTGATGCGGCGCCGCGTAGCCCTGCGGCTGTGGCGGCTGCTTCCGCGTGTAATACGACGGCTGCGGGTTCGACGCCGCGGAACCGAGCACGGCGAGCAGCCCACCTCCGACGAGGAGCAACCGCGCTGCGTTCGCGATCATCGACCGATCATACGTCATTCCACACGCGGCGTGACGAACAGCGTCGGGGAGCGAGGACTCTTGTCGTCACGGCGTCACCAGCCGGTATCCGTTGCACCCGGGCGCGACGGTGTACTCGACACCGGGCGCCGCGCCGAACGGCATCGGCTCCTTGAAGCCCTTGTGGAAGCAGTCGAGCACCTCGACCGGCTTCGCCTTCGCGTCGTTGCACTTCGCGCTCAGCGATCGCTTCGCGGGCTTGCACTCGAGCGTCATCTTCGCGCTTCCGGTCGACACGTCGAGTGCGAGCGACGGTCCTGCCACCGCCGTACCGAGGTAGGTCAGCGATCCGCTCGCGCTCTCGACGACGAGCATCGCGGAGCCGCCGACATGGCGCAGCGTCCAGGTCTCCTTGCGATCGGCGGTGCTGTAGCGAAATACCCACGCCGGCGCATCGATCACCGCCTGCGGTGCACTCGCATCCGGCGCCGGCGCGTCGATCGACGCGTCGGGCGGGAGCTGCGGAGGCTGCTCCGGCCGCTCGGCCGCCGGTGACGCAGAGCTGCATGCCGCGAGCGTGATCGAGAGAGCAATTCGGGACAGGTCCACGCGCGCGAGCTTACTGCGGCACTCACCAGCAGGTGTGGAACGACTGCTCTTGCTCGGCGGTGGTCTTCGGTCCTGGCGCGCCTCCGCACGCGACGTGGATCTGCTCCGCTTGCACGCCGAGCGCGGCGGCCCTGACGAACAGCGCGTCCTCGTCGAGGACGCCGTCGAACCGCGTGCGATAGCCCGCGCGTGGGATCCACGAGGCGGCGTTGAGCTGTGCATACTGCCGCCAGCGAGGCATTCCACGTGCGACCGCGAGCGCCTCGAGCGAGGCTTGCTGGCACTCGGCGCTCTTGCCGGCGGCCTGCAGCGTGCGCGCCTCGGCGAGCCGGTAGTGGACGACGTTGATCCCGTGCGCGGCCGAGTCTCCGCTCGCCTCGCACGCGAGCGATCCATCGCTGCCGCACGCATCGATCGGCCGCTTCGGTGAGCGCATGAAGTGCGACACCGTCACGCAGCGCAGCCGCGCCTTCGTCACCGGGTGCACGCGCGCGCGCCAGCTCGACGTCACGCGGATCACATCGCTCTTCGGAAACGCCGGCTGGCTCGCGAGCGCCGCAGCGAGCGTGCCTTCCCAGGTGCCGGTCGTGTGTGGCTTCGGGAATCTCCCGCGCACCGGCTTCGCGGTCAGCCTCGCACCGTCGAGCTCGTCCGCATGGATGAACGGACCCGCGTGCGTGTCGTCGCCGGGTTGCTCGCAGACGACGTGCTGCACCTCGAGCGGCCCAACCCGCCGCCGCGACGGCTTCGGCTTCTTCGCCGGCGCGCGCGGATCCGGCGGCTCGATGGAGTAACAAGACGGCGCGCATCTCGGCGCGTGCGGCGGCGGCTGATCGCAGCCCGCGGCGAGCGCGACCGACTGCTCCTCCTCGAGCTTTCGGTGCGTGCTCGCGAGCTCCGCGCGCCGTACTTGCTCGTCAACCTTGGGAGCCGAGCGGACCGCGGGTATCGCCGGCGCGGTCGGCTCGGCCGGCGGCGGCGACGCGCCACACGCGCTCAGCACCACGCAGAGCGCCGCAACCTTCACGGCGAAGGCTCGTCCTTGGTCGCGTCAGACGTGGAAGGTTTCTCGTCGGCGAGCTCCGTCTTGACGGCCGGCTCGCCATCGGGAAGCTCCTCCCTCGCCACGGACTCCTCCGACACCACGGGCTCCTTCTTCGCCGCGGGCTTCTCCTGAGGAACGTCGGCCGTCGTCGCCACCGCGGGCTCCTCCTCCGGAGGCTCTTCCTTCGCCACGGCCGTCTCGTCCTCGGGAGGCTCCTCCTTCGCCAAGGCGGGCTCCACCTTCGAAGGCTCTTCCTTCGCCACGGCCGGCTCGTGTTCCTTCCCCTCCACGAGCTTCTGCGCCACCGCCGTCGGATGCGCGATGCCGCCGTCGGGAAACTTGAGCGCGAATGGGAGCGGCATGTCGAGCGTGTCGATCCAGCGCCCGCCCTTGTTGCGGGAGAGCTCCCCGGCGAGCGCGGCGAGCTCGAGCACGGCGGTCCAGTACTTCTCCGGATCGGCATCCTTGTCCAGCGGCCGCGCGCGCCGGTGCTCCTCGGTCTTCTTCAGCGCCGCGGGCAGATCCGAGACGCCGATATTCAGCCGGGCATTGTGCGCGAGCTCCGAGAACGCGACATCGATCAGCGCCGAGACGCTCGAGGGCTGCGCCGGGATGAGCACGGTCTGGCCATCGCTGCTCGCGATCGAGCCGCCGGCGCGCGCGACCGCTTCCGAGAGGAAGCTCGGCATCGTCGTGCTGATCGCGTAGCGCACCTCGCCCTTGCCGTCGAACTTCGCCTCGAGCGCGCGCTTCCCGCTCATCACGCGAGCGATCGCGATCAGCGTGGAGAGGCTCGGCACGCGCTGCATCTGCGCGGCGCTGCGCCCGTCTTCGATCAAGATGATGGCGCCGCCTGTCGGCAGGGGCCGCACGCGGTCGAGCTTGTGAACGCGGGCCCACATGAGGGCCCCACTCTACCTCAGGCGCCTAGATATCGACCCACTTGCCGTTCACACACGCCCGATCGTTCGTGCCTTTGTAGAACGTGAAGAACGCGCACATCTCGTCGGGGAACGTCAGCGTCTTGCCGGAGCGGTTGTCCCACGCGCAGCGCGTGGTCAGCTTGTCGCCCTTGTGCAGCACGAGCGGCCTGTCGAGCGTGGTGACCTGGAAGTTGGGGCTGGTGCTCCACTCGTAGTTCCACTTCGGGTCGTCCTTCAGCATCCGCTCGGAGCCGCCACCGCTCGCCTGCAGCGATGTCGAGATCGACGTGCCGGTCTCGTGGATGTGGTTGACGTACATGACCAGCGCGGTTTCCTCCTGGACCTCGCAGGCGAGCGTCTGCTCGGACGGGGCACCGGTCGGCACCGCGATGTCGAGCGTCGAGACGACGAACATCGACAGCGGGGTGACGTCGGGCGACGGATCGGCGACCTTGAGCTCGAGCGTCGAGCTCGTCTTCATGGCCTCGTCGGTCGCGTTCAGGTAGTGGGTCTGGATGTAGAAGCCAGAGCCGGCGGGGACGCGGATCACCGCGCCCTCGGGGAACCCCATGCCGCCGGTGATGCCCTCACCGCCCACGCCACCAAGGAACCGCGCGGTGATCTGATCCGCCCCGCTCCACAGGCGCGTGGAGCCGATCGTCTCGACGTCGGGCGATGCGTACAGGATCGCGTGGTGTCCACCCGGGCCCTGGCTGCCGCGGATGTCGATCACGTCGACATCGCGATCGATCGGTCCCGAGACCCACTGCACGTACTGTGCGGTCTCTCCCGGCTGCAGCGTCACCGGCGCACCGGTGTAGCGGATGTAGCCATCCGGCAGCATCTCTCCATCGAACACCGTGTCGGCGCCCTCGGCACCACACGCGGCAAGAGCACCCAGCACACCCAGTAGGATGATTCGCATGCGCGTAGCCTCGGCCCCTCTCTCCGCTGTTTCAAGAGTGATCACGCCTCACTAGCCCGCGAACGCCGTTCTGTTAGTACGACCGTGTCGATTTCGGGTCTGGAGAGCGCCGCTCGCGACACTGATGGTCATGACCCACCTCGCGCGCGTCCTCGTGTCGTCCCTCGTCGTCCTCACCTCGTGCACCGCCGAGGTCATCACCGAGTCGGAGGTCGCCTCGGACCGGCTCTATGACTTCTCGCCGCGCCGCCTCGACGCGGCACCGGCGCCACTACCACCGCCCGGCGCGTCGGCGAAGCGCCAGATCGTGTTCGCACTCGGCAGCGCGCGCACGGAGATCGCATCGTGCCTGCGCAACACGAACCACCCCGCGGGCACTGTCGACGTGACGCTGTTCGTGGAGCTCGATCCGGTGACCGACGCGTATGTCGATGGCGCGCTCGTCGAGGCGTTCGGCGACGTCTCTCTCGCGCAGTGCATCCGCGATGCGTGGCTCGCGACCGACGTCACGGTGCTCGATACGCCCGAGACCGCAGAGCGGTGGACGATCCGCGCGCCGCTGGTCGTCGACGCGAACTACACTGGCAAGCTGTGACCGGATTCGAGGCGCTCGTCCGCGAGCATCAGGCCGCCGTCTGCGCGACGGCGTTCGCGGTGCTCCGCGATCGCGGGCGCAGCGAGGAGATCGCCCAGGACGCGTTCCTCATCGCGTGGCGCAGGCTCCCCGAGCTGACACCGCAACCTCCGCTACCGGCATGGATCTGCGGCATCGCCCGCAACCTCGCGCGTAACGCGGCTCGCAAGCACCGGGAGACACCGATGACGGCAACGACGCGCGAGCCCGCGGCCGCGACGACACCGCTCGACTGCGCACTGTCGCGCGAGCACCTCGACATCTCCAACCGCGCACTCGCGACGCTGCGCGACGAGGATCGCGAGGTCGTCGTCCTCTACTACCGCGGAGACGAGTCGATCGCGTCGGTCGCGGCCGCGCTCGAGGTGCCGGTGCCGACCGCGCAGAAGCGCCTGTCCCGCGCGCGCGAGCGCTTGCGCACCGCGATCGCATCCGTCGAGGCAACGCTGCGTGCGACTCGGCCCGGTCCCGCGTTCACCGTCGCGTGTATCGCCGCGCTCGCGGCCGGTCGCATGCCCGAGGCGGCGGCAGCCACCGCAGCGCCGGCGGCGAAGCCCGTCGTACCGCTCGCGATCGGCGCCGCCGTGCTCGCCGTCGTCGGTGGCTTCGCGATCCGCGAGGCGGTGTCCGCGTCATCGGCGCCGGCAGCCACCACGGCATCGTCATCGCCTTCGTCGGCGTCCGCAGCCTCCACAGCTGCGCCGCGCACGGCGAGCCGACCGCGCGTGCGCTCGTCGGCGCGGCACGCGAGGAGCAGCGGATGGATGAGCTTGATCGCGTAGCGCAGCGTCGTCTTGCGCAGCGGGCCGGTCGGCATCGGGTCGGGGAGCAC
>JACCRC010000101.1 GCA_013813765.1 Deltaproteobacteria bacterium
GCGCAGGCCTACCCCCTACGTACTCCTAGGTCAGCCGCTTGATCGTCGACGCCACCGCGGAGATGTCGATCGGCTTCACCATGTGGCTGTCGAACCCTGCCTCGGCGCTGCGCTGCCGGTCGGAGTCCTGCCCGTAACCCGTGAGCGCGACGAGGCGCAGGCTCGGAGCGGCGAGCTCCGAGCGCATCTTCCGCGCGAGCTCGTAGCCGTCCATCGCGGGCAGACCGATGTCGAGGAACGCGATATCGGGCACGAAGCCAGCGGCTGCATCGAGACCGGAGGGACCGTCGAACGCGACGCGCGTCTCGTGGCCCATCGCCGCGAGCGCCTCGGCGAGCATCTCGGCGGCGTCCGTGTTGTCGTCGACGATCAGGACCTTACGCCCGCCGGCGGGCACGAGCTCGACCTCGACCGGTCCGCGGACCGACAGCTCTAGCGCGGCCGCGTCGAGCGCCGGGAATCGAACCTCGAACTCGCTGCCGCGCCCGATGCCCTCGCTGCGCACCGACACGGTTCCGCCGTGCAGCGCGACGAGGCTCTGCACGATCGAGAGGCCGAGCCCGAGACCGCCCTCGGAGCGGTCGATCGTGCGCGTCCCCTGCACGAAGCGTTCGAACAGCGTCGGCAGCAGGTCCGGCGCGATGCCCATGCCGCTGTCACCCACGATGATCACCACCTCGTCACCGACCCGCATCGCCTCGACGTGAATCTGACCGTTGCGGTCGGTGTACTTCGCGGCGTTCGTCAGCAGGTTGGAGATGACCTGACACAGCCGAGCTTCGTCACCGTCGATCACGAGCCCCGGCTCGATCTCCACCTCGAGCTCGTGCCGGCGCTCCTCGAGAATCGGGCTGCACGCTTCGATCGCCTTCGCGATCACGTCCGCGATCTTCACGGGCTTGCGGTGGAGCTCGACCTTGCCCTGAGCGATCCGTGACACATCGAGCAGATCGTTCACGAGCATCACGACATGCTTCACCTGACGCTCGATCACGTCGCGCTCGCGCAAACATCCCTGGTCGGAGCGCTTCTTCATCAGCTCGAGCGCCGTCAGGATCGGAGCGAGCGGATTGCGGAGCTCGTGGCCAAGCATCGCGAGGAACTCGTCCTTCGCGCGGTTCGCGGCCTCGGCTTCCACGCGTGCCTGCGTCGCGCTGACGAGCAGGCGCTGGCGTTCCTCCGCCGCGCGCTTCGCCTGCGTGACATCGACGAACGAGATCACACATCCGAGCGGCTCGCCCTGGCTGCCGAGTACGGGCCCGGCCGACACCAGCAGCACGAGCGGTTCGTCCTCATCGCGCAGGAGGCCGACCTCGCGGCCCTTCGCGGTCGCGCCCGACAGCGCCAGGTCCAGCAGCGTTCGGCTCGCGCGCGGGTCGTCGATCGTTTGCAGCGGAAAGGCCTCCACGAACGGACGCAGCAAGGGATTTTTGCCGGTAACGCGCTGCGCCGGCTGACTCGCGCGGACCACGATCCCGTTCAGGTCACACACCACGATGCCCTCGGCGGCCTGGTCGACGATCTCGGCCGTCAGCCGCTCGGCCGCGAGCATCTCGCGGGTGCGCTTCTGCTCGGACAAATCCGTCGCGATCACGCAGGTGAGCTGATGATCGTTGTCCCAGCTCGCCATCGCCGACAGGTACACCGGCACGATCGCGCCGTCGGCGGCGATCAGCTCGGCCTCGGTCTTCGTACCTCCTTCGACACGGTCCCGCAGCAGCGCATCGACCATCTTCAGCGACGTACTCGCGACGTAGGTGTCGAACGTGGAGCCGAGCACGCGCTCGTGAGGCGCCCTGACCAGCCGTGCGAACCGCGCGTTCGCATAAACGATCGTGCCATCGGCCGTGATCATCAAGGCGCCCTCGTTCATGGTCTCGACCAGCTGCCGATAGCGATGATCCGCGCCCTTGAGCGTGAACACCTGGTCGCCGGCGGGGCCCTGGATGACGAGTGCATCGACGTCGCCGCTGCGGATCGCCTCGAGCGTCTCCTCGGCCTCCTGGAGCCTCGCCGCGAGCCCACGTGGCCGACGGCGTGACGCTGTGGTCGCCTTACGCTTCGCCGGTGTGTGGGGCTTGTTCTTCACGGTGCTACTTCCGTTTCACGTCCAGTCCAACCAGCACGACGTCGCGGTCGGAGAGGTCGCCGATGAACCGCCGCAAGGGCAGCGGCAGCTTCTTGATCAGGGTAGGAACAGCGAGGATCTGGTCGTCCTTCGCCAGGGCCGGTTGCTTGAAGATGTCGATGACGTCCAGCTCGTAGCTACCCGCGAGGTACTCGTCGCAGATCTGCCTCGCGTTCTCGATCGCTCGCATCGAGCGCGCCGAGGAGCCTGCGATGTAGAGCCGGAGCACGGTCTGTCTCTTCCTCGAGTCGGTGCTTCGCTCGAACGCCCTCGTCGAGGACTTCGGCTTCACGCGGACCGCAGCTTCTTGAGGGGTCTCAGGTCGAGTCCGACGAGCACGCGCTCGGCATTCGAGAAGTCGCCGATGATCTTCTTCACGGGTGGCGGCAGCTGCCGCACCACGGCCGGGAGCGCCAGGATCTGGTGCCCGCGCGCGAGCGCCGGGTTCTCGATCAGGTCCACGACCTCGATCTGGTAGCGCCCCTTCAGATGCCTCTCGCAGATCTCCTTGAGGTTCGCGAAGGCCTGCAGGCTCTTCGGCGTCTGGCCCGCCACGTAGAGCCTCAACAGATATTCACTGCTGGCGGCCTTCGCCGCGTTGCGGTTCGCGGTCGCCGTGCGTGGTGTCTGCTTTGGACTCATGACTTTCTCCGCCCTTCGGCTAGCTTCGTGCGGGACTCGGTCAGCCTCATCTGGCGATCGTGGAGCTCCGTGGCGAGCGAGCGCTGCTCCTCCTCCTCGGCCGCCAGCTCGGCGCGCATCGCCTCGATCTGGTTATCGAGCGCCTTGCTCTTGCGCAGCAGCGCACGCTGCTTGCGTTCGATCTCCTGCTGGCGGGCCAGGGCCTGCGCCCGTTGCTCCGTCTCCTGGTTGACTCGCGCAGATCCGGTGAGCACCCCGTTCGGCCCGACGGCGACCGGGATCAAGTTCACGCCCTTCGACGTGATCAGGAACTCGCGGATCTGATTGGAGTGCCCCATGCCCCGCGACTTCACGAGGTAGAGGCCGCGCGTGCGCTCGCCGCCGATCTCGATGTCGCGGACCTGGAACCACGTGTCGATCAGCGACGAGATGCCGACCTCGGTCTCCTCGAAGCCACGCGCGGACGTCAGCGACGTCACGAGGCACGTGATCTGCTTCATCTTCAGATAGTCGAACAACCGCACGAGCATCGACTTCACTTCGCCGACGTTGCCCGTCGTGACGAGGCTCGAGAGCGGATCGACGACCACCGCGCGCGGCTCGAACTCCTCGATCAGCTTGTGAATCGTGACGAGGTGCATCTCGAGGCCGAACACGCTCGGCCGCGCTGCCTGGATCTTCAAGAGACCCTTCTTGCACCAGCCGTCGAGGTCGAGCCCGATCGATCGCATGTTGCGGCGGATCTGCGAGCCCGACTCCTCGAGCGCGAAGTACAGCGCCTTCTCCTTCCGGCGACAGCTCGCGTCGGCGAAGAGCCCGGCGAGGCTGCTCTTGCCCGTTCCCGCGGTGCCCGACACCAGGATGCTGGCGCCGCGGAAGTATCCGCCGCCCTCGAGCATGTCATCGAGCGCCGGGACTCCGGTGGGGACTCGTTCGTAGGAGACCTCGTAGTTGAGACCGAGGCTCGTGACCGGCAGCACCGAGAACCCGCCGTCGTCGATCAGGAACGGGTACTCGTTCGCACCGTGCGCGGACCCGCGGTACTTGACGATCCGCATCCGGCGCGTGGAGATCTGATCCTCGACGCGGTTGTCGAGAGAGATCACACAGTCCGAGACGTACTCCTCGATGCCATAACGGGTCAGCGTGCCCTCACCGCGCTCGCCGGTGATCACCGCCGTCACCCCCGTGTCCTTGAGCCAGTGGAACAGCCGGCGCAGCTCGGAGCGAAGCAGTGCCTCGTTGGTGAACCCGGCGAACAGCGCCTCGAGCGTGTCGAGCACGACTCGCTTTGCCTTCACCGACTTGATCGCGTGATCGAGCCGAACGAACAGACCCTCGAGGTCGTACTCGCCGGCCTCCTGGATCTCGCTGCGATCGATCTTCACGAAGTCGATCGTGAGCAAGCTCCGCTCGACCAGGTCCTGGACATCGAACCCGAGCGACGCGACGTTCTTTGCGATCTCGTCCGCGGTCTCCTCGAACGCGAGCAACACGCCGGGGTCGCCATGCTCGCGCGCGCCGTTGATCAGGAACTCCATGCCGAACAGCGTCTTGCCGCAGCCGGCACCACCGCATACGAGTGTGGTCCTACCCTTCGGCAGACCGCCGCCGGTGATCTCATCGAGGCCCGCGATCCCGGAGGGGACCTTCTCGATGCCGTGAATGCGAACCGCTGGTTTGGTTCGGCGTCGCGTCGATGCGGACGGGGCGGGCACGGACCGGGACGTTTTCAAGAGCCGGGCCGACGTTGGATTCGACAGTTCTCGCCACCTTACCGAGCGCTGTCGTCATCGCGACTGCGCGAAAAAGCGCAGTGTGCTTTTACGAGACAGGGCATCGACCGTTAGGTGTTCTTACACCGCGAGATCCCTTTCGAATCTGGAACCGATGTGTCGAAGCACCGCGTGCGCGCCGACTCACGAGAACGTGAGGTCGCTAACGGTGCCCTCCAAATTCCTCTGGCGGCTATGGTGCGCGGATGAAACTGCCGCTCTCGGTGCTCGACCTGTCACCGGTCGGAGCGGGCGTCGCACCGAGCCAGGCGATCCGCGACTCGATCGCCCTCGCACGGGTGGCGGAGGAGCTGGGCTACACGCGCTACTGGTTCGCGGAGCATCACAACATGTCGAGCATCGCGACCTCGGCACCCGAGGTCCTGATCGCGCACGCCGCCGCCGTGACCTCGCGCATCAGGCTCGGCGCCGGCGGGATCATGATCCCGAACCACGCGCCGCTGCACGTCATCGAGATGTTCCGCACGCTCGAGGCGCTCGCGCCCGGTCGCATCGATCTCGGCCTCGGTCGCGCGCCTGGCACGGATCCGGTCGCAGCCGCGGCGCTGCGCCGCGAGCAGGTCGAGGTCAACAACCTGCTCGCCGAGCTGCTGGCGTTCGAGCGCGGCGGGTTCCCGCCGAAGCATCCGTTCGCGAAGATCGAGCCGATGCCCTCCGACGTCTCCGCCGGGACGCTGTGGATGCTCGGCTCGACGCTCGCGGGCGCGGCCATCGCAGCACAGCTCGGAGTCCCGTACTCCTTCGCCGGTCACTTCGCGATGCGCCACGCGAAGGAGGCGATCGCGTACTACCGCGAAAACTACGAGCCATCGCCGAAGCACCCGACGCCGTACGCGATGCTCGCCGTCACCACGGTGTGCGCAGAGACCGACGAGGAAGCGCAGCGCCTCGCCGCACCACTGCGCCTCGCGATCGTGCGGAGCCGGACCGGCGTGCGCATGCCGATCGCACCGATCGAGGAAGCGCTCGCCTACCAGTTCACGCCCGAGGAGCGCGCGATCGCGGACGAGTTCTTCGAGGGCGCCGTGATCGGATCGCCGACCACGGTCGCCGCAAAGCTCACCGCGCTCGCGCCCGAGACCCGCTCCAACGAGCTGATGCTCTCGACGCTGCTCCCCGATCGCGAGGCGCGCGTGCGCTCGTTGCGCCTCATCGCCGTCGCGATGGCGTGATCAGGTCGGCGACTCGACGCGCAGCCGGCGCACGAGCGGCGGCAGGTGCGCGCGCAGATCAGCGATCAGCTCGTCGCGCAGCCGGCGGCGCGCAGGATCCGCCCACAGGTTATCGTGCTGGTGCGGATCCTCGTCGCATGCGTACAACTCGCCCTCGCTGCCGTCGTAGCGAGGCACCGTCGAGCCGCGCCCCCAGATCGCCCAGTAGATGGGAAACACCCCGCCCTCGCCGGTCGTGCTGGGCTCGTACGCCGTGCACAGATGGCCATCGCGATAGATCGTGCGCAAGTGCATGCCGACCGGCGCGAACTGGCTGTCGAACGTGCTGATGATCCGCTCGCAGCGGCGCGCCGCGGGATCCGCATCCGACACCGGCAGTGGTTCCCCATCCATCCAGTCGGGAACCGGCAGGTCGGCGATCGCGCAGAACGTCGGCGCGATCGTGACGTTGCCCACCGGCGCGCGCACGTCGGCCGCCGCAACTCCGGCGCTCGGTGCCGGTCGCCAGATCAGCGGGATGCGCAGCAGCGCATCGACGTGATACGGGCCCTTGAACACGAGACCGTGATCTCCCTGCAGCTCGCCGTGATCGGACGTGAACACGACGTCGGTGTCCTCGTCGCGGCCGATCGCGCGGAGATACGCCATCACCCGGCCGAGTGCCTCGTCGATCAGCTCGTTCTCGACGTGGATCATCGCGTTGATCTCGCGCAGCTGATCGTCGGAGAGCTGCGACGGCACCACCGATGTCGGCCCACCCTCGGGGTTCCGGAACGTGCCGGTCCAGTACATCTCCCAGTGCTTCGGCCGCTTCCGGTGCTGCGCCTCGGCGCGCTCGCGCGATCCGGGGTGAGCCGCGGGCAGCGGCACGTCGCGCCAGTCGATCCGCTTCTTCACCTCGTCGTAGGGCGGATCGTATGGATGATGCGGATCGGGAAAGCTCATCCAGCAGAAGAACGGCTGCTCGCGCGGCACGCTGCCTAGCCACGCGATCGTGCGGTCCGCGATCCAGTCGGTGTGATAGTGCTCGCGGGCGACGTGGTTGTGCGCGACCTCGGGCGCACTGGTCTCGCCACCGCCGGCACCGGTCAGCACGCCCCCAAACCCTGCGACCTCTCGCGGGTGCTTGCCGCGCAGCCACACCGCGTAGTGGTGACCGCCGAGCGGACCGTGCGTCGCGAGCTCGACGTGCTCGAAGCCGCGCCATCGTCCACTGCGATCACCGCGCGCCGCGAGCTGATTCTCGGGATAGCGGAGCCACGGATCGAGGTGCGGATCGAAGTGCGCCTTGCCGAGCAGCGCGGTGCGATAGCCGCCCGCCGCACGCAGGTACTCGGCAACGCTCGGCGCATCCGCCGGCAGCGGGATCCCGTTCGCGATCACGCCATGTGTGCGCGGGTACTGCCCCGTCAGCATCGTCGCGCGCGACGGCATGCACACGACGTTGTGAACGTGTGCACGGCGAAACACGATCCCGCTCGCGCCGAGCCCATCGATCACCGGCGTGCGCGCGACCTTGCCGCCGTTGATCCCGAGCGCGTCGTAGCGCTGCTGATCGACGGTGACGAACAGGATGTTCCGCCGACGCGTCGCTACCGCCTGCGTCTGCGCGAGGGCCTCGGCGGGGGCCCGCGCACCCCATCCCGCGAGAGCCGACGCCAGCTGGCGCGCGCGGAACACGGCGGAGGTGACGTGCAGGAACGCCTTGGCTGCGAGCTCGCCCTTCTTCACGGATTCTCAGGGGTAACACCCTGCGGCAACTTGGCACCAGCCAAGAAGCGTCCCCGCTGAATCCAACTGGCATGAACCCACGCGTTCGCCGCTTTCTCCGGGGTCTCCTGGTGGCAGTGACCGGGACCGGCGCGCTGTTCGGCGCGATGCAGCTCGTTCCCTACGGCCGCGCACATTCGAATCCGCCTGTCGTTGCCGAGCCGAAGTGGGACTCGCCGCGGACCCGCGAGCTCGCCGTGCGCGCGTGCTTCGATTGCCACAGCAACGAGACGAAGTGGCCGACGTACGCGAAGGTCGCCCCGCTGTCGTGGGTCGTGCAGCGCGATGTCAACGCTGGTCGCGAGGTGTTCAACTTCTCCGAGTGGCACCGCCCGCACGATCTCGCGCACTACTCGGGCCTGTCGGTCCGCAGTCACGGCATGCCTCCGCCCCAGTACCGCCTCGCGCACCCCGAAGCGGATCTGACCGATGAGGAGAAGCACGATCTCGCGCGCGGACTCGACGCGACGTTGAAGAAGCCCGGGCAGCGCTAGAATACGACAAGTCGATGCGCCGCTTTCTCAAGGGCCTCCTGACCACGCTGGGCGTCCTGATCGTGATGTTCGGGCTCATGCAACTCGTGCCCTACGGGCGCACGCACTCGAATCCGCGCATCACAGGAGAGCCAGCGTGGGACTCGCCGCGTACGCGCGACCTCGCCGTGCGTGCGTGCTTCGACTGCCACAGCAACGAGACGAAGTGGCCGTGGTACGCGAACGTCGCGCCATTCTCCTGGGTCGTGCAGCGCGACGTCGACGCCGCACGCGAGGTCATCAACTTTTCCGAGTGGCATCGCCCGCAGCCGCTCGCTCCGTACTCCGCCCTGTCGGTCCGCTCCTACGGCATGCCGCCGACCAAGTACCGCGTCGCGCACCCGGAAGCGGATCTGACGAAGGAGGAGACGCTCGAGCTCGCCGCGGGCCTCGATCGGACGCTGAAGCTGCCCGGCCAGAAGTGACCATTGACGACGCGGCGACCCGTGCTGATGATGTTCGCCGCGATGTCGTACCTGTCGATCCGACAGGGTCCGGTGCCGTGGCGAGGCTCCATCGGCCTCGATGCGATCGAGATCCGCCAGCTCTATTCCGCGCCACAGGGGACCGGCAAGAACCACCTGTGGCAGCTCTGCGCGATGCTCCTGAACGGCGAGGAGAAGGTCCTGCTCTCCAACCTTCCGACCGCATCGACCGCGCGGTTCCTGGAGCACGCGCTCGAGCGCGTGCTCCAGATCGCCGACCAGCCGGTCGCGAACTCCAAGGACTCGTGACGCGCTACTGGATGCAGTCGCGGTAGAGGCGATCCACTCCACCGTTCATCACCGCGGCGAGCCCGACGTTGCCGGCGACGTTCGCGTGAATCGTGTCTTGCATCCACGGCGTCTGCCCGGCCGCGTAGTGCGGGCACATCGTGACGTTGTAGTGGTGCCCGTGCCCCAGGTACGCCGGGTGCTGGTCGACGACGATCGCATCGGCACCTTGCGCGTCCGCGATCGACTTCACCTTGTTGTTGAACTTGTGGAGCAGGCCGGTCTTCGTCGCGCTCAGGTTGTATGGCGACGCGGTGCAATCATCGAATGGGCTGTACTGCGTGTTCGTCAGCAGCACCGCACCGTCCGGGAACGTCGTCGTGTTCTTCAGCTTCGCGAACACGGCGGCGTAGACCGAAACCAGCATCGGCTCGATCATCTGGTAGCCCTGCATCGCCTGCTGATCCGACTGGAAGATGAACGGCGAGAGATCGTTGCCGCCGATGTAGAGGATCACGAGTGCAGGACCCGGCGCCGGCTGGATCGCATTGAGCTGGGCCGCGATGCCGGAGAGCTTCGCGCCACCGACGGCGTGGTTCTGATACGCGGTCGCGCCGTGCTGCGCCATCACGTAGTCGGCGACCTTCTTCGACACGCAGTCCGCCGTGTTCGGTCCGCCGATCACCGAGCACGCGGTGATGCTGTCTCCGAGCACGACGACGCGCGACGGCTTGGCCGCGCACATTCGCGGCGCCGCGTCGACGGTCGTGCTGCCATCGCCGATGACACCGCCGTCCTCTCGGGGCGGCGCGTCGGCGCCTCCGGCGAACGGATCCTTGTCGCTGCCGCAGGCAGCGAGGAACAACAGGGCAAGGTGATGAGCTCGCATGTCAGTGCCTCCAAGCCACGGCGACCGTGAGCAGATCGAAACCGGCACGAGTCACGCCGTGGAAAAAGCTCGGCGCCGGTTTGTTGAGAATCGTTCCATCGGATCCGGGATCCCCGTTCGACGCGGGTGCGACATCGCGCTCGCGCAGGAACAGATGCATCGCGGCGAGGCTCAGGTCGAGCTTGCCGCCGCCGACGACGAGCGAGTACCGCGCACCCGCGGTGATACCGACCTTGTCGGAGTCCGGCGTCAGCACGCTGAAGTGGCGATCGTCGATCGGCGACTGATCCCACAGCACGCCTGCTCGCAACGCGATCGGCGTGGTGAACGGCTCGGCCTCGACGCCCAGGCGCGCGCTCCACGTGTCCTTCCAGTCGTTCTCGACGTTGACGTCGTAGAGGTATGCGCCTGGCGTCGGCAGGAGCTCGTGCTCGTTCACGAAGTCGACCGCGAGCGTCTTGAACGTCGACCAGCGCTGCCAGTTCACGTCGGCGCCCACGCGCCACTGCTTCGTCGGTTTGAAGGCGATGCCAAGCCGCGCGACCAGCGGCAGCGGAATGTTGACGCGGATGCTGTCCTCGCGCGCACCGGCCGCCTGCAGCGTGTTGTTGTTGGCATCGATGAGCGGCGCGATGCCCGGGTTCTCGATGTGCGCCTCGCCTTCGAGGTTCAGCGTCACCGGCGTCATCACGCTGGCGCCCACCGCGAACCGCTCGTCGTGCCACCCCACACCGATCGTCGCGCCGAGGCTGAACGGATCCTTGCCCCCGAGGTGCGTCGTACCCTGGATCGAGCCTTCTGGATCCGGATACTGCTCGGGATCTCCCGTCACGTACGGGATCGCGTTGCGCTGCTCGAGAACGAGGTCGCCGTAGATCACGTTCGCCGCGATGCCGACCGAGAAGCCGCTCGGCAGCTTCACGCCGATCGAGGGGCTCACGAAGATGGTGCGCAACGCGATCTTCGTGACGACCTGGCGCTGCGACCCTTCGAGCGGATACTCGAGCGTCGCACCGAACGGAGCGAACACTGCGAGCCCCACGGTCAGCCGCTCGTTCAAGCGATAGCTCGCGCCGAGAAACGGCACGGCGATCACGGAGTTCGTGTTCGAGATGCCGTCGTAGCGGAGGTTGTCTCCGGTGTTCGGATCCGTGTGCGGCCGGCGGAAGAACGTCACGCTCGGAAAGAACAGATCCGTCGCGAGCTCGAGCTGCAGCCCGTCCGCGTTCCCGAGTCCCGCCGGGTTGTGAAACGTCGCCGACGGATCCGCGACATCCGAGGTCACCGCGACGCCGAGACTCGTCGCGCGCGAGCCGATCTCAGGAACGTAGAAGCCGCCGGCGAGCGCTTCACCAGCGGCGAGCGAAACAGCGGCGACGAGGACCCCTCTCATCGCCGCGGACTGTATGGGAACCGGACAGACCCGTAAAGGGAGCTGTTTTACTGCCCCTTGCCGATGCGATGACCCGGCGCAGCACGTCCTGACCCCGGTTCTATTTGCGATGCCGCACCGTCGCAGCGGCCCCACAGTGCTTCGAGCTGTTCGGCATCGGCGTCGTTCGGTCGGACCGCGAACCGCGGGTGCCGCGGCACCGGGCTCTGGCTCAGCGTGGTCACCCCGCGATCCGCCCACATCCGGATCGCGGCGTCGCTGGCGGCAGCAACTCTGGAAATCGTGAATATGGAATCCTCCTGCCCGAGGTCCAGCATCGGACATGCCATGCGCATCCTCGTCGTCGACCTTCATCGGTAACGGCAGCCGAGCGCGGGGGGCGACGGAGGCGAGGGCGCGCCACGAACACTCATCAACTTCCCGCGCGTTATGCTGCGGCCTTGACCATGGACGTGTACGCGGAATGGGCGATGCCGGCGGTGATCGCGATCTTCGTCGTCGGCGGATGTCTGATCGCTCTCGTCAGCGGCGTGCTCGCCGCTTTCTTGCGCGCGCGGCGTCGGACCTTGCTCGCCGCCAGCGCGGAGGCAAGCGTGGGCGACGAGCCCCCACTGCTCGTCGAGGGCTTGGATGTCGTGCTGTCGGGAATCGTCCGGCACCACGAGGGTCACGACGTCGCGGTGAAAGTCGCAGTCACGCAGTACGGGTCCGAGGCCGAGAGCTCCGGTTCGTGGAGTCACTCGTGGACCGAGATCGATCGCGAGATCATCCTCGCGCCATTCCTGCTCGAGCTCGCGAACGGTCAGCGCGTCCTCGTCGAACCACCGAAGAACGTCGACGTCGCCGATGCACTCGATCAGAAGGTCTGGATCGATCGCAACAAGCGCGTGCTCTCCGCCGAGCTCGTCCCGGGTGAGCACATCTACGCGCGTGGGCGACTGGAGCGCTCCGATCAAGCGGCGCCCGCCGATGCCTATCGCGACGTCCAGTGGGGCTTCACGCTGCGTCCCACCGGCGGCCAGATGCTGCTGTCCTCCGAGCCGCTCGGTGCCGGCATGCGGAAGCGCGCCACGTTTCACCGCCGCAACGGGTGGTGGGCGCTGACCCTGCTCGTCGCAACGCAGCTGTCGCTCGTGTGGTTCTACGGTCGGGTCGCCGCCAGCCCCGAGGTGATGAGCGTCGAGTCGAAGCGCTACTACTACTCGACCGATAGCGAGGGGGACACCACCGATCACCACATGATCAAGATCCGGGGCGTCGAGGTCGAGGTCGACGGCGACGACTACGATCGCATCCTCCAGGGAACGAGGCTCCCGATACGCATCGCGAGCAGCACGAACTGGAACCTCGGTGCCTCGCCAACACTCCGTTGGTGGCACGGCGCGATCATCGCCGTCGCACCGCTGGTGTTCTGGATCGGCTACCGCGCGCGGCGCCGGTCCACACGCCCGTGGTTCCGCCGCAAGGTCAACGAGGAGGGAATGGGCCGCCTCCCGAACGTCTCGAGCGGTACGCTACCGACCTGATGCGACTCACGTACGCGAAGGGAACGTCGAACAAGTTCTGGGAAGGCCGCGTCGAGGGCCGCACGCTCGTCGTGCGGTTCGGCAAGAACGGCACGGAGGGCCAGACCAAGAAGAAGGCCCTCGCCTCTTCCACCGCCGCCACAGCCGAGCTCGAAAAGCTCATCGGCGAGAAGCGTCGCAAAGGCTACGTCCAGGCCGGCGCGCCCGCGGCAGGCAAACCCGTTCCGGCGAAGAAGACGCCGCGTCGCGCCGCCGGCAAGACCCCGAGCATCGCGGAGCTATGGGCATCGCTCGAGGAGTTCGTGGCGACGACACCGCAGCGTCTGCACCTGAACCCTCCGGCCAAGGAGAAGGCGATCCGCGCGGCCGAGCGCACGATGAAGCAGTCGTTCCCCGACGACTTTCGCGCATCCTTGCTCGTCCATGATGGTCAGGAGAAGGGCGACGGCGACGACACGTTCCCGTGGCTGAGTGGCCACCCACGCCTCGCATCGCTCGATCGCATCGTCGAGGCCTGGAAGGATCAGTGCGAGACCCACGAGAAGTTCCAGGGCTCCGACGCACCGATCGAGATCGACAAGGGCCGGATGATGCACTACCTCTGGCACCCGAAGCGCATCCCGATCGCGGGCAATCCGTGGTGGGACCAGGACAACACGTACCTCGACTTCATCCCCGGTCCGAATGGCGCGCCCGGGCAACTGGTGTGCTTCGGAAAAGGCTACGTCGATGGCCTCTGGTGCTCGGCCAGCTTCGGCGCCGCCTTCGCTCTCTACGTGGACGCCGTCGTCTCAAGGAAGTGGTTGTGGGAGAAGGGCTGCTTCGCGGCCGACGCGAAGGACAAGAAGCGGCGACGTATGTCGTGGAGCACCTACGCCGCCAAGCAGCGCGCGCCCTAGGACTTCGACTTCTTCTTCGCCGGCGTCACGCTGTGATGCGCGGCCGTGATCGCTGCTCGCACGTCGCGAATGCGCGCCTTGCGGAGCTCGATGAGCACCGCCGCATATCCAGTGAAGTGCGGAATGGTGAAAAAACCGGGCGGCCCCATCTCGAGCAGCGCATCCTTCGCGTCGAGGTTCTCGACCTTCACCGCGAGGATGTCACCCGACGGCGGCGTCTCGTCGCCGAAGCGCTTGAGGTCCGCCTTGCTGAACGGCCGCTGCCACGCGAAGAAGCGCTTCCCGACGAGCCACGTGCGATTACCCCACTTCGTCCCGACCGTCACACCCGGCAATGCATCGAGGATCGCGGCCGCGTCGTCGAGCTTCACGGCGTGAGCGCGAAGCAGTAGATCCCACCCCAGCCGCCGCCACAACCGACACAGTTGCCGGTGCCCGGTCCGTTCTGGATGAGGTTGACGCCCGGCGCACAGCCGCGCATCCGATGCGCCTGCATCCAGTTCTGTCCACTCTGCGAGGGCCACGAGTGGCCGACGTACGCCTTGTTCGTGAGCGAGATGTCAGCGGATGCCGACGTCCAGTCCATGCACGTGAACGTCGGGTCGGTGCTCTGCAACCGACCCTGGTTGTTCGAGCCGGTCATGACGTCGTGCGAGTCGCCCAGGGTCGTGAGCTTGATGCCGGTCTCGTCCGGAAGATCGTTGACGGTCGTGGTATCGCCCGCCGGCCGGTTCTGTAGCAGACCCGCCTTGTTCATCGCGATGAGTAGACCGTTCTTGTCGTACCAGGGGCCGTTGCCGATCCGATCGATCGCGTGGATGCCGCCGCCCGTGGTCACGCTGAGGAACGCGCGCCACGTCTTGGCGCCCGCCCCCACATCCATGGCCGCGCGCTGGCAGATCGCGTCGGCACCCGCGAGCCCGCCGAGGTTGCCGCCGAAACCATCCTGGCTTCCCGACTGCGACCGCATCGTGGCGAGGCTCGTGACGAAGAAGCTGAAGTTGTTCGCCATCGGGGCATCCGGCGAGCCCGAGTCCGGGGCCGCAGCATCGGCGATCGTCGCCGGCGCATCCGTCGTGGAGCTACCTCCGCCGTCGCACGCCGCGAGCAACGACACACATGCCAGCACCATTCGTCGATTCACGATGCCTCCGAGCCTAGACCGTTCGTGCCGCGCGCGGGGAAAACGTTCACTCACAGCGCGTTTCAGCTTGTTTCAAGCCGGTGAGGCGGTCGCGTAGCGACCTCAGAGCACGTACAGATAGGCGAGCAGGTCCGCCTTCTCCTGCTGTGACAGCTGCAGCCCGAGCACGAGGTTGAAGAATTCAACCGTGTCATCGAGCGTCAGCAGTCGACCGTCGTGGAAGTACGGCGGCGATTCCTTGATGCCACGAAGCGGGAACGTCTTGATCGGGCCATCGCCATTCGCCACGAGGCCGTTGATCACGCGAGGTGTGAAGAACCGCTCGAGCTTGAGGTCGTGCATGTTGTTATCGGAGAAGTGCGGCCCCGAGTGGCACGCGATGCAACGCGCCTTGCCCGCGAACAGTGCTTCGCCCCGCAGCTCGGCAGCGGTCGCCAGCTGGTTGAGCCGCCCGAACTCATCGAGCTTCGGTGCCGGTGGGAAATCCAGAAGCTTCTGAAGCTCGGCCATGTGATGCACCTGGCTCGCGCGATCGAGAGGATTGATGCCTTTCAGCGCGGCCTTGTCGATGTCCCCATCGAAGTACGCGGCGCGCTGCTCGAACTCCGTGAAGTCCTCGACCGACATCAACGCACGCTGTGACCCGAACAGGCGCTGCTGGAACACGCCCCGAAGCGAGGGCGTCTCGATGCGGTTGCGGTGCGACTGCGGACGGATGTCGCCGACGAGGTGAGTCGCTCCGTTGCTGTGACCGTTGGCGTGACAGTCGAAGCATGAAACGCCGAGCTGTGGCTCCGCCGAGCGTCGATCGTCGATCAGGTTGAACTGCTGCTGCGCGAATGGAAACACGAGCAGACGAAGGCCATCGAGATCCTTCTTGTTGAGCTTGTCCTTGAACAGGCGAAAGAAGTTGTGGGTCGTGACGAGCTCGCCCTGCGAGACATCACCGAGGTCGGGACGCGTGGTCAGGAAGATCGCAGCCGGGAACTCCGGCAGGATGTGCTGCGGCAGATCGAATTCCAGATCGAAGCGTTCGAGGTCACGTCCTGTTTGCGCGAGTACCTCGTCGATGGTCGGCTGCGGGAAGAGCATCCCGCCCTCGGGTTGGTTGGGATGTGGGAGCGGCATGAACCCCGCGGGGAACAAGTCGGCGCTCTTGATCTCCGCCGGTGACATCGCAGCGAGCGACTGCCAGGTCTGACCTGGCGCGAGCCGCGCGCGCACTCCGATCTGGACTGCCTTGCCGCGGGTCATCGTGACGGGTCCGCGCTGATCATCGAGGTCGTAGCGCGCTTGGAGCAGCGCCAGTTGCTGTGCCATGAGCGCGGGTTTCGCGGCTTCCATCCGCAGCTTCATCTGCTCGAACGTTTCGCCCTCGGGCAGTGGCGGCGGAGGGTCGACGATCGGCGTGACGTCTTGATCGGTACTCGGGCGATCTCGATCGGAATCGTTCTCGCAGCCCGCGATCGCGACGAGAGCGAGCGTGAGCCAATGCATCGTGGTGAAGCTCTTCCCTGCCATTGTCATCTCGTGACCTCCTGTTGTCGATGCGCCGTGGTGCAACGGGTGCGCCAGGCGTCAAGGGAGTCACACGCGTCGAACGCGTCTGTCTGCAACGATTCCTCGATCCTCGATGCGGTCGCGTGAACGCATAGCAATGCACCTGAGCGACGCTCGGCGACGGTGATTCGAACAAGCTATGCAATCGCCGCTAACGAGCGTCGCGGTCACGTCCGCGGCCACGCGCACAGCAAACGGATCCGTCCGGTTGATTACGCACGCGACTCGTTACACGGAGGCCGCTCTAACGACGATGTGCTGCCGTCTCCTCGTACACGACCGGCGACATGACGGTACAAAACGGACTGCTGATGCCAGCCGTGCGCCCACGATTGCCCCTCGCGCAGCGCCAGCTGCCGCAGTTCGAACGCGCGCTCGTGGAACGTGGGCTCGAGCTACGGCGCGGGGCAACGACGACACTTCAGGTCAACGTCGGCAAGCTCTGCAACCAGGCTTGCCATCACTGCCACGTCGAGGCCGGCCCCCTGCGCACCGAGATCATGTCGGATGAGGTAGCGAGTCGGATCGTCGAGATCGTCGAGCGAAGTCCGGGCATCGCGACGGTCGACTTCACCGGAGGTGCGCCAGAGCTGAACCCGCACTTCACGTGGCTGGTCGACGAGGTTCGCCGACTCGGCCGCCATGTCATCGATCGGTGCAACTTGACCGTGCTGTTCGAGCCCGGGAAGGAACACCTCGCCGAGTTCCTCGCGGAACGCGAGGTCGAGATCATCGCGAGCATGCCGTGCTACAGCGAACGCAACGTCGAGGAGCAACGTGGCCATGGTGTGTTCGCCAAGAGCATTGCCGGGCTGCGTCGCCTCAATGCGCTCGGATATGGAACCGACGGCCCACGCACGTTGAACCTGGTCTACAACCCCAACGGCGCGTTCTTGCCGCCATCGCAGGTGCCGCTCGAGGCCAGGTACAAGGCGGAGCTCGCAGCAAACTTCCAGGTCACCTTCGATCGACTGTTCACGATCACGAACCTGCCAATCGCCAGGTACGCCGATTACCTGGACTCCCAGGGCTTGTTCGACCAGTACATGAGCCTGCTCGTGACGCACTTCAACCCGCAGGCAGTCACCGGCGTGATGTGTCGCTCGCTGATCAGCGTGGGCTGGGACGGGACCCTCTACGACTGCGACTTCAACCAGATGCTGGACATTCCCCTGAAGTCAGCGAGATCGATCTTCGAGCTCGCGTCCGTCGATCTCGAAGGTGAGGGTATCGCCACTGGCGCACACTGCTTTGGTTGCACAGCGGGCGCGGGCTCCAGCTGCGGAGGGAGCATCCTGTGACTCATCCCTCGA
This sequence comes from Deltaproteobacteria bacterium, assembly GCA_013813765.1. GTDB lineage: Bacteria > Myxococcota_A > Polyangia > Haliangiales > Haliangiaceae > JABFXX01. Next base: position 17,479 of record JACCRC010000101.1, read on the forward strand.
TCGGAGTTCTCGGCGGCAGCGGGTTCTACGATCTGCCTGGCGTGACGAATATCGAGTCGGTCGAGGTCGATACACCCTTCGGCCGCCCCGCCGACTCACTGACGATCGGCAGCTTCTCTGGCCGGCGCGTCGTCTTCCTTCCGCGTCATGGCCGCAGGCACAGCTTGTCGCCGACCGAGGTCAACGCCCGCGCGAACCTCTACGCGCTCAAGCTGCTCGGTGCGACCCATGTCGTGTCGATCTCCGCGGTTGGTTCGCTGCGCGAGACCATCTCCCCGGGTGACGTGGTCGTTCCGCGGCAGTTCATCGATCGCACCGTCGCGAGACCATCGACGTTCTTCGGCCAAGGCGTGGTCGCGCACGTCAGCCTCGCCGATCCGGTGTGCGACGTCGTGGCCAGCGCTCTCGTTGACTCCGCGACTGTCGACGGCGGGTTGGTCCACCCGTCGGGGACCTACGTGTGCATCGAGGGTCCCCAGTTCGGCACCCGAGCGGAGTCGGACCTGATGCGCGGCTGGGGCGCGGACGTCGTCGGCATGACCAACCTGCCGGAGGCGAGGCTCGCGCGCGAGGCCGAGCTTTGCTACGCCACGCTCGCACTGGTGACGGATTACGACTGCTGGCGAGCGCGCGACGAGGTCACGGTCACGGATGCGCTCGCCGTGTTGCGGGCGAACGTCGACAAGGCGCGACGGATTCTCGGAGACGCGCTGGCCACGCTCGATCCCGCGCGCACCTGCTCGTGTCAGCGCAGCCTCGATGCCGCACTCGTGACGCCGGTGGATGCGATCGACGACGCTGCCCGGCGCCGACTCGGCGTGATCCTGTCCCGCCGACTCGGCGGCGCTCCATGAGCGAGACGCCGCGGGTCACCGTCTGCATCTTCGCCAAGCCGCCCGTGGCGGGAACGGTCAAGACGCGGCTGGCCGGCGCGGAACAGGCTGCGCGCCTCGCGCGTGCCTTCCTCCTCGACACGTGCGCCGCCGTGCGGGCGCTTCCGTGGGCCGAGCCGATCCTCGCGACGACGGGCTCGTTGGGCGCTGACCTCGAGCGCCAGCTCGAGCTTCCGATCTGGCCACAAGGAGATGGCGACCTCGGTGCACGGATCGAACGAGTGCTGACGCGTGCACTCGAGTCCGCGCCCGGAGCGATCGCACTGGGCGCTGACACGCCGGGGTTGCCGAGCGAGTTGCTCGATCGGGCACATGCGGCTCTGACGCTCGCGGATGCAGCGATCGGTCCCACCGACGACGGCGGCTTCTATCTCCTGGCGCTGCGCCACTGCCCCGAAGGTTTGCTGTCGAATCTTCCGTGGAGTGACCCCGACACGTTCACGGCCACGCTCGCGCGGCTGCACGAGCGCGGCCTGCAGACCGTGATCCTCGACCGGTGGTTCGACATCGACCGGCCCGCGGACCTCGAGAGACTTCATGCGCTGCTCACCGCGCGCGTGCTGATCGCCCCGGAGACGCTTCACACGTTGTTGTCGGTGACGTCGTGATCCGTGACCGCGTACCACGTCGTGATCTCGTGTTCGTCTACGACGCGAACAGCAGCAACCTGAGCAA
>JACCRC010000109.1 GCA_013813765.1 Deltaproteobacteria bacterium
TCACCGGACATGCACGCCTCGACGAGCAGGGCGATCGCAGCGGGGCGGGTGTGGTGACCGATACCGACCAGCGCGGCACGTTGCTCGTCCGGATCGCGCGAGCGAGCGAGCGAGAGCAACAGCTGCCAGGACTCCGGTGTATCGAGCCGCGCGAGTGCTTCGATCGCGGCGACGCGAACATGCGGCGTCGCATCCGCGAGCCGACCCATCAGCCGGGAGGCGGCCGAGCTCTGGCCGACGCGGCCCAGGCCCTGGCACGCGTAGTAGCGAACCCACGCCGCGTCGTCTTCGACACCCTGCTCGAGCAGCGCGTGCATTCGATCGCCGAGGCGGTGACCAGCCGCGCGCATCACCGCAGCGCGCAGGATCTCGCTTGGCGAGCGAGCGATCTCGGCGAGGACCTCATCGACCCGACGATCCGTGAGCGCGGCGAGCGCGCTGACCGCGAGCTCCGCGACGCGGGGATCGGGATCGTCGATCGCCGCGCGCACGACGTCGTACGCGGCATCGTGACCGAGGTAGGCGATGATCCGAAGCCCCTGCCGGCGGATCGCGGGCCGCTCGTGACGCGCCGCCGCGATCGCGAGCGCCGGGGTCTCTGCGCTGCCAAGCGACTGGATCGCCGAGGCAGCCGCATGCGCGACGCGGGGGTTGGGATCGCCGAGCGCGGCGAACAGCGGCTTCACCGCCGCGGTGTCGCCGATCCGGGCGAGTGCCTCGCACGCGCGGGCGCGTACTTCGGGATCCTCGTCCGCCAGGAGCTTGCGAACCGCCGGTGCCGAACGATGCGTCGTCACCACCGGAAGCGCCGCCGCGCGAGTCTCTGGATCCGCGCTCTCGAATGCGCGGAGCAGCGCGCCATCGTCCGCGCGCACGAGGCGCTGGATCGCGTCGGTGGCTGCCGCGCGCAGCTCGGGCTCGCCGAGCAGGGGTGCGATCGCGTCGACCGTCGCGGCCCCGCCGACCGCGCCGAGCACGCGGATGATCGCCGCACGCTCCGCGATCTCGCCCCCGTGCAGCGCCTTCACGAAGCTCGGCACCGCCGGAACCAGGCGCTGCCGCATCGTATCGAGGACGTGATCGACCGCGCCCGACCATGCGGCGCGCGTCCACAGCTCGTCGAGCGACGCGGCGAGCAGTCGCACGTTCGCCGTCTCGTCGTTGGCGGCGAGCAGTCGGCCGAGCGGAGCGATCGCGAGCGCGGATCCCGTCCGCCCGAGCGCGCGCGCCGCCTCGAACCGGTACCACTCGTCGTCGAGCAACGCCGCGAGCGGCTCGATCACGCGCGGATCGCCCGTCCGTGCGGCGACCTGCATCGCCGGAAACGTGCGGAAGAAGTTCTTGCTCTCGATGACGGTGATGAGCGCGGCGATCGACGCGGTTCCACCGATCGCGCCGAGCGCCTCGATCGCGGCCATCGCGACGTTGTCGTTTGAATCTTCGAGCAGCAGACGGAGGAGCTCGACACCCTCGAACGCCCGACGTCGACCGACGATCCGCGCCACATCCTCGAGCACGGGACCGCCGGCACGTGACGCGAGCGAGATCACCTCCGAGGTGGTCGTCGATCCGATCGAGCCCGAGAGCGCTTCGACGGCAGCGGCGATCGCGTGCTCGCTCGTGCGCTTCTCCGCGAGCCACGCACACAGCGGCCGCGCCGCATCATCCCCGAGCGCCGCGAGCGCGGCCACTGCGGCGCGGCGGACCGTCCAGCTGCGCTCGGAGAGCGCACCGATCAGCTCGTCGACTCCGGCCTCGCCAAGCGCGACGAGCCGATCGATGTGCTCGATCCGCTCGCGTTCGGCGGCGGTCAAGCTGAGGGAGGCGCCCGAGGTCACGTCCGCGGATCTTCCGTGCCTGCGTGGTCCTCGTCCGTCCCCGCCATGGCGGACACCATCGCCGCCTGCTCGCCGTTGGCGGCCCGAAGTGCCGCGATCTCCTGCGCGACGGTCGCCACATCGGCAGCCGTGGCCGCAGCGCTCTTCGCCTGGCCCACCAGCACACCCGTCATCTCCCGGCTCTGGCCGCGAAGCGCCCGCATCGCCTGGGCGATCTGATCGGTGGCCGCTGCCTGCTCGTTCGTCGACCGCGTGATCGTCTGCAGCGCGGCGCTCTGACGCGCTGCGAGGCTGCTCAGTGACGAAAGCGCATCCGATTGCTCGCCCACCGCACGCGAGCTCTGCTTCGCGACCTTGCGCACGCTATCGGCATCTGTCGCGAGCAGCCCGAGCGCTTCGGCCTGTTCGTTGCTCGCCGACGTCACCTCGGCGGAGAGCCGCGCGACGTCGCTCGCGGTCGCCTCGATCTCTTTCGCGGCGCGCGCCTGCTCGGTGACCGCGCGCGCGGCCTGCATCGCCTGCTTTCGCGCCGCGTCCATCGCCTTCGCGATCTCGGCTGCACCCTTCGCGTTCTCGCCGATCGCGGTTACCGTGCGCTGCGTCGATCCGGAGACCTCCTGCACGTTCGTGCTCATCGCGGTGAGTGTCCGCAGCTGCGCGACCATCGCCGTCGTCGTGCGCTGCGCCGCTCCGCGCATCTGCACCACGGCGCGAGCGAGCTGAGCGGCACTCGTGGCCTGCTCCTCGGTCGCGCGGCTGACCTTGTCGATGTTCGCGGTCAGCTGATCGTTGCTCTTCACCATGTCGCGCAACGCCTTCGCCTGCTCGAGCGTCGCGTCGCGGGTCTGCTTCGCCATCGTTCGCATCTCGCCACCGGATCGAGCCAGCGACGAGGTCGCGAGGGTCTGCTCCGCGCTCGCACGGGCGATCGAGCGACTCTCGGTCTCGAGCCTTGCGGTCGCAGCGGTCACGGACTGGACGCCCCTCACCTGCTCCTCGGTCGCCGCGCTGATGGACTTCACCGAGCTCGCGAGCTGGTCGACGCCCTCGAGGATCACTTGCAGTCCAGTGCGCGCATCCTCGCTGAGCTGCGCACCCTCATCGGCGAGGCGCAAGCCGTCGGTGTTCGCGCTGACCGCATCGCGGGCGACGCTCTGCAGGCTGCGGACGATCTTCGCGACGTCCGTGGCGGCCGCCGCGGCGCGATCCGCGAGCGCCCGAACCTCTTCCGCGATCACCGCGAAGCCGCGGCCGTGCTCTCCCGCACGCGCCGCCTCGATGCTCGCGTTGAGCGACAGGAGGTTCGTGCGGTCCGCGATCAGGTTGATCGCCTGGACAATGTCGCCGATCTCCTCGGCGCGCTTGCCCATGTCCTTCATCACCGTCGCGCCCTGCCCCATCGCCTCGCGGATCTTCGCGAACCCGGCGATCGTGCGGCCCACGGTCTGGCCGCTCGCGCGCGCGGAGACCGCGACGCGCTCCGACGTCACGCGCGCGGTCTCGACGACACCGGCGATCCGCCGTGACGAGCTCTCGAGCTGCGCCGTCGCGGCCGCGTTCTGCGACGCGAGGTTCGAGACCTCCTGCGCTGACTGCGCGACGACCTGCGCCGAGCGCGCGACCTGCTCGATCGACGACGCATTCGACTCGACGACCGACGCGTTCTTCTCGGCCGTGGCGGCCACCTCCTCGACGGACGCGGCGACCTCCGAGAGTGCACTCGCGGACTCGGTAGCCGCGCTCGTGAGGTTCTGCGCGAGCTCCGCGACACCGCGAAACGACCGCGCGAGCTCCTCGGCAGTGGCCGAGGACTGCTCGACGGAGGTCGCGGTTTCGGCCGCGTCCGCCGCGACCTCTTCGAGCGACCCGCCGAGCTCCTTGAGGCCCGAAGCGACCGTGACCATCCGGTCGCCGACCAGCCGCGAGTCCCCGGCGAGCCGCGCCGAGGTGACGGCCATCTGCTCGACGGTCGTGGCGACCTCCTCGATCATCGTGGCCGTCTCCTGACCGCGAAGTGCGGCCGATGCGACGCTCGCGCTGGTCTCGGTCGCCGCCGAGGTCAGCCGGGCGCTGGTCTCGGAGAGTTCCTCGGCGTTCGCAGCCGTGCTCTTCGTCGACCGGCCGAGCTGCTCGAGGCTGGTCGCGGTGCTGTCGGCAGCGAGCGCCAGCGAGTCGGTGTCCTTGCGGACCGCCGCGACCGATGCGGTGATCTCCTGCAGTCCCGCGACCGTGGACTCGAGCCCCTGCAAGACATCGCGCGTGTTCCCCGCGACGGTCGTGTTCGTGCGCGCGAGCTCCTCGGATGCGGTTGCGGTCTCTTCCACGCTCGCAACGATGTCCTCGACACTGGCGCGCGCCGCGTCGGCGGCTGCCGCCTGCTGCGTTCCGCTCTGCGCGATCTTCGCGGCCAGCGCCTCGACCCGTTCGGCCTGACCAGCGCTCGTGCGCAGCGAGCGCGCGAGCGTCGCTGCAGGAGTGGACCCGTTCCGCTTACCGTTGCCGTTCGCTGTATTGCTAGCCATGGCTCAGCTCCTCGCCGATGATCCGGGGGACGTCGACCAGTAAAAACATCTTCTTCGTGACCGTCGCGATGCCCTTGATGAACCCGCCCGCCTGCTGCTCGACCAGATCGGGCGGCTTCTCGAACGCGCCGTCCTCGATCCGGATCACGTCGCGCGCGCTGTCGACGAGCAACCCCGCGACGCGGGTGCCGACCTGACAGACGACGACGCGGTGGTCGATCGAGTGCGGTACCGGGGCGAGCCCGAACCGAGCCCGGAGATCCACCACCGGAACGAGGCGACCGCGAACTTGTACGAGCCCCGCGACGTACGACGGCGCCCCGGGGACGGGCGTCGCGCTGTCGTACGACTCGAGGTGCAGCACCTGAGCGGCGGGGACCGCGTAGTCGGCGGTTCCGACGCGGAACGTGACATGGAGCTCGGTGGCCATCAGGCACTCCTCTCGCGGCTCGCGATCTTCGCGCCCAGCTCGACGAGGTCGAGCACCAGCGTTGGACGGCCATCGCCAAGATCGGTGGCTCCGGCGATCCCCGGTGCGCGCGCGAGGATGTCGTCGATCGGCCGCACCACGACTTCCTGACGGCCGAGCATGCGATCGACCGCGAACGCGATCGGCTCGCCGTTGCGACGCACGACGAGCGCCTTGCTCGCCGAGGTGCCCGGATCGATCGCGAGCACCTCGCCGAGCGAGACCAGCGTGATCGCTTTGCCACGGCGTTCGAGGAGCGAGACTCCAGCGGCGCCGCCCGACGATGGCGGTGAGACGCGCTGCTCCGGAGCCAGCTCGAAGATCTCCTCGACCGCTGCGACCGGGACGACGAACGACTGCGATCCACAGGAGAACGAGAACACGTCGATGATCGCGATCGTGACGGGTACGAGCATCCGGAACGTGGTTCCGGCACCGAGCTCGGTGCGCACGCGCAGCTCCCCGCCGAGCTGATCGACGATGATCCGGCGAACGATGTCCATGCCGAGCCCGCGGCCGCTGGTCTCGGTCGCGACATCGCGCGTCGAGAACCCCGGCGTGGTGAGCACATCGATGAGCGCGTCGTCGTCCGGGATCTGCCGGTTCGCCCGCCGTGCGATCGCATCGCGATCGATCCCACGGCCGTCGTCGGTGATCGATAGCTCGAGCCGGTTGCCCGACGTCTCGGCACACGTCACGCGCAGCGAACCGACCGCCGGCTTGTCCTTGGAACGACGCTCGTCGATCGGCTCGATCGCATGATCGATCGCGTTGCGCACCAGGTGCACGATCGCGGGGAGCAGACGATCGGCGACCGCCTTGTCGAGCTCGGAATCGCGCGTATCGAGCGAGAGTCGGACTTCCTTGTAGCCGGGCTTGACCAGGCTGCGCACGAGTAGCGTCAGCGGCTCGAGCACCTCACCGACGCGGATCAGGCGAGCGCGGAGGATCGCGCGCCGGAGATCGCGGAGCTGCCGCGTCTGGAGGTCCGAGACCTCGCGCAGGCGGCGCACGTCGACACCGGAGGCGGCGAGGGCAACGATCTCGCGCTCGAGCCGGAACCGCGACACGATCAGGAGCGACAGCTGCTCCTGCAGCTCGTCGAGCCGAGCCAGCTCTACGCGCACGATCGAACGGCCGAGCGGCGTGACCGCCGAGGCCTCCTCCACGAGCTCGATCGGCAGCTCGGTATCGGCGGGGCCAACCGGCAACGCGATCCGCTCGAGCGAGTCAACGGCGACGGTCGTTGCCTCCGCGATCTTCGCGGGCTCCGCGTTGCCGATGAACAGCACGTCGAACACCACGCCGCGCACCGGGTGCGTGACCGTGCGGGGCGCGACCTTCACGACCTCGCCGAGCTCCGCGAGCCGCGCACGCACGGTCGCGATCGTGATCCCCTTCGCGACCTTGTCCTCCGAAGGCTGGAACGTCAGCGCGTACGCGATCATCCCGCTGCGCAGGCCTTGATAGAGGTGCTGGCGTTCGCCGAGCGAGAGCCGCGAATCCCAGGCATGCGCGAGCGGCGGCGGCGCACTCGGCGCATCGGAGGCAACATCCGTCGTCGCGATCGTCTCGATCAGACCAGGCGGAGCCGCGGCGGGAGTGCGTTGCTCGGCGACGGCGCGAACACGCTCGCCGATCGCGCGCACGCCCTGGATCGAGACGTCGATCGCGCCCTGGCGGAGCCGACCTCCGCCCTTGTCGGCGGTGCGGATCAGCGTCTCCAGGGCATGCGAGATCTCGACGATCGGTTCGACGCCGATCATCGCGGCGAGGCCCTTGATGGTGTGCAGTGCGCGAAACAGCTCGCGCACCGCCTTCGGACGGTTGGCCCCCGTCGCGTTCCCGGTCTCGATCTCCACGAGTGACGCGGTCGCGAGCGCGACCAGCTCGTCGGCCTCGACGACAAATCCCCCGATGAATTCCTGGAGATCGACGCGCTCGTTCACGTCGCGCTGCTCGCGATGAGACGGCGAACTTCTTCGAGGATCTGCGGAGGAGCGAACGGCTTCGCGAGAAAGGCCGAGGCCCCGGCCGCGAGCACGCGGGAGCGGTTGTCATTATCGCCGCGCGTTGTCACCACGAGGATCGGCAGCTTCGCGAGATGGTCCTGCGACCGCACGAACTCGATGACCTCGATGCCGCCGACGTCGGGCATGTTGAGATCGAGGACGACAAGGTCGTATCCCGCGAGCGACAGCCGCTCGATCGCCTCGAGCCCGGTCCCCGCGTATTCGAACGAAACTTCGCCGAGTGGACGCAGGCACGCCGCGACCATGTCGCGCATCAGTTTGCTGTCGTCGACGATCAGGAGTCGCTTCATGTCCGGGCCGAAATTGTCGCCTGAATACCACCCGATCGCGAGTCCGGCCCGCCACGCATCGTTACTCACTGCCGTGCGATTTCGCTCACTGAACGCAACGTCGCGCAGATCCACGCCATACCCCCCTGGTGTACGGTCGCGCTCGATGAGCTTCAGCGCGACGATGATGGACGTTCCGCTCACCATCGACCTCGTGGTCGATCGAGCCGAACGGTGGACCGCGGGGATCGAGGTGGTGTCCCGCCGTCCTGACAAGAGCATCACCCGGACCACGTACGGAGATGTCGCAAAGCGCGCACGCCGTCTCGCTCGTGCTCTCGTCGGGGCCGGCATCCGCCGCGGCGACCGCGTCGCGACGCTCATGTGGAATCACAGCGAGCACCTCGAGTGCTACTTCGGAATTCCGCTCTCCGGCGGCGTGACGCACACGCTGAACCTGCGCTTGCATCCGGACGAGATCGCGTACATCGCGAACGACGCGAGTGATCGGTTCGCGATCGTCGACGACTGCCTGCTGCCGCTGTTCGACAAGGTCGTCGCAGCCGGCGCGAAGTTCGAGAAGGTGATCGTCGTGGGCAAGGCGGGCGATCACGTCCCGTACGAGGCGTTCCTCGCCTCCGCGAACGAGTCCACGACGCTGCCGAAGCTCGCCGAGACCGATCCGCTCGGCGTTTGTTACACGAGCGGCACCACCGGTAAGCCGAAGGGCGTCGTCTACAGCCACAAGTCGACGGTGCTGCACTCGATCGTCGCCGCGGTGCCCGACTCGCTCGGACTCTCCCGCGCCGACACGCTGCTCCCCGTGGTGCCGATGTTCCACGTCAACGCGTGGGGCCTGCCGTACACCTGCGCGCTCGTCGGTGCGAAGCTCGTGTTCCCCGGCCCGCACCTCGACGCCGCGAGCCTGCTCGAGCTGTTCCAGAACGAGAAGGTGACCGTCGGAGCCGGCGTGCCGACGATCTGGCTCGGCATCCGCGAGGCGCTCGACGCGAATCCAGGCAAGTGGACGCTGCAGCCCGGCCTCCGCATGATCGTCGGTGGGTCCGCCGCGCCCGAGCAGATGATCCGCGACTTCGATCGCCTCGGCATGACGCTGCTCCACGCGTGGGGCATGACCGAGACCTCGCCGATCGGCACCGTGTCGCGTGTGCCGCCCCACCTCGCGGATGCCGACGAGGATACGAGGTATCGGCTGCGCGCACGGCAGGGCACGCCCACACCGCTCGTCGACATCTGCATCCGCAACGACGCCGGTGAAGTTCCCGCTGACGACAAGACCAGCGGCGAGCTGATGATCCGCGGCCCGTGGATCTCGGCGAGCTACATGGGCGGTCACACACCGGATCGCTGGACCTCCGACGGCTGGTTCCGCACGGGCGATGTCGCCCGCATGGATCAGCACGGCTTCATCCAGCTCGTCGATCGCGTCGCCGATCAGATCAAGAGCGGCGGCGAGTGGATCTCGTCCCAGGAGCTCGAGAACACGTTGATGGGCCACCCCGCCGTGAAGGAAGCCGCCGTGGTCGGCGTGCCGCATCCGAAGTGGTCCGAGCGTCCGCTCGCCGCCGTGGTGCTCAAGCCGGGCGCCACCGCCACTGCCGACGAGCTGCGTGACTTCCTCGCGCCGAAGTTCGCGAAGTTCTGGCTCCCCGACGCGTTCGTGTTCGTCGACGCGATTCCGCGCACCAGCGCCGGCAAGTTCAAGAAGACCGAGCTACGCGACACCTACGCGAAGCACTTCACATGAAACGGGTCGTCGCGTTGCTGCTCGCCGTGACCGTCGGTTGCGGCGGCGGTGTGACGTGGTCACGGAGCGTCACGATCAACCGGACCTCGCACGTCGCGCTCGCGCTCGACACCGATGCCGCGAATGCGTGTTACCAGGCGTGCCTCGCGAGCACACCGCCCTCCGCATGCCTCGAGCGGTGTGACGGCGCGACCGTGATGCCCGGCCCGTGCGCGGACACGGATCGATTGCCGCAGCGCGCGTGCTTCGCGCGTGGTCAGAGCAACAGCCAGAGCCTGTCTGGGCGCTGTGGCGATTCGATCGAGCTCGCGCCGGGCGAGAGTGTCGCGGAGTGCGCGGAGTCCTCGACGCCGAAGCCATCGGGGATCCGCGGCATCCACCTGATCGCGGGGGCGATCGTGGCCGCGGGCCTCTTCGTCGGCGGCGTCATCCTGTATTTCTACGCCACAGCACCCGAGGACAAGACCTAGACCGCGGCGGCCATCGAGGCCTTCGACGCGCGACCGAACCGGCGCTGAAACATCCGCGCGAGGGGATATCCGAGTCGGGCGAGGGGGTGGCGCGGACGAGAGAACGCGAGCACGTCGTACCAGACCGTGTCGTCGTCGAGCCACTCGACCGTGAAGCGCTCCTCGCCGCGCTCCGCGTGCCCCGGCAGCGTGCCGTACGCGAAGCCGAACCGGCGCGGCTCGTCGATCACGTAGACGATCCGCGTCGCGTTCAGCCACCAGATGCCGAAGATGCGGACGTGCACGGCGAGCACCTGCCCCACCTCGATCGGAGTCGTCACCGGCTCGATCACCGTCCACGGCGCGGGGAACGTGCGCCACTGGCGGATCGCCATCTTCGCCCGCTCGAACGCCTCCGCGCCGCTGCCGAGCCGCTGGCGGTTGTGATCGACCGCGTAGCCCCGCGGCGTCTCGCCGCGGTTCGTGCCGCCCTCCCCGTCGTAGCTCAGCGCCAGCGTCTGTTGCGACGCGAGGAACGATCGGACGACCTCGGGCGATGGTCGGCGGAGCCGTAGCATTCGCGAGAGGGTACCGCCGGCGCCTCCTCCTGCGCGTCCTCGGTCTCGACTTCCTCGACCTCGTCCGCTTCGGACTCGTCCTCCGTGTACGTCTCCGGCACGAACGCCGGGCCGTCCCACGGATCGGATGCCGCATCCGTCGTGTTCTCGCCCCCTTCGTACTCCTCGTACTCCTCGTACTCTTCGTACTCTTCCTCCTGCTCTTCGAAGACCGCCTGCGGCGGCTCTGGTTCCGCAGGGGGCGCAGTGCCGCCCTTGAGGCCGACGAGTGATGCGAGGCGCTGGTAGCTATTCTGCGTCTCGTCGCCGGTCGCGCACGCGCGCTCCTCGCCCTCGCCGCACGGCATGTCCATGTCGAGGAACGTCTGCGGTCCGCACTGGTCGTTGAAGTAGCTCATCACGTCGCCGCACTTGTACGTGTGGTCGAGGCCGAGTGCGTGGCCGACCTCGTGCGCGGTGACCGCACACAGGTTCTCGTGATCGCGCTCGCCGGTGCCGACCTGCGAGAACACGTGGACGAGCGCGCCGCGCAGGACGCTCCCGTCGTACGGGCCGATGCCGTTCGTGGTCCGATCGCTGAGGCCCATCATCGACGCCTTGCCGCCGACAAGCGCGGTGATGTGGTCGCGGGCCGCAGGGCGGCGCTCGACGATCTCGATCTGGAACGGCGCGAACTGCTGCTTCACGCAGGTGACCATCGCGTTCCACGCGCGATCGCCGCCGCCGAACTTCGGGATGCGCACCTCATTGCCGCCCCGCGTAGGGACGGTCTGACCGTTGCGTTCGAGATAGACGGTGACGGGACGAGGAGCGGCGACTGCGGGTGCTGCAGACAGCACCGCGAGGACCACCAGCGTGACGCGCATACGACCTTTCGGAGACGGCAATGGCATAGACCGTCGAACACGCTGCGATATTGCGTTACGGAATGTGAACGTGAGGACGAGCACGTCCGCCTTGTCGGCGCCGGGGAAACCTTGTAACCACAGAGAGATGGCTACGTCGTTGCGTGCTCGGATCAAGCAGGTCGTGTTCGACCGCGTTCCGGGCCTGCTCAGGAAGGGGCCGGCGGGCTCGAAGCGGGTCGCGTTGACGTTCGATGACGGTCCCGACGACATGACGAGCCAGTACCTCGACGTGCTCGACGACCTCGGCGTGCCGGCGACGTTCTTCCTGCTCGGCGAGTACGCGCGCGCGCGACCGGATGACGTGCGTGACTACATGCGCCGCGGTCATCAGATCGCGAGCCACGGCTACGACCACACGCGGTTCACGAAGCTCACGCGCAAGCAGCTGATCGAGCAGTGCGAGCAGACCGAGGAAGCCCTCGGCGGTCAGATCAGTGGCCGGCCGTGGGTGCGCCCGCCGCATGGCTCGCTCGACACCGTGTCGATCGTGGCGCTGCTCGCGGCTCGCTACACGGTCGCACTGTGGTCGATCGACTCCGAGGATTATGGCGAGCGCGATCCCGGCGTGATCGCGGAGCGCTGCTCGCCGCCCAAGGTCGGCGATGGCGACGTGTTGCTGTTCCACGAGGGCCAGCAGTGGACGCTGAACGCACTGCCGCGGATCGTCACGTCGCTACACGCTGCGGGCTACGAGATCGTGACGATGCACGACCTGTTCGCTCAGTGAGCGGCGATTAGATCCCGAGCCGTGGCGCGAGCCACTTGATCAGACCCGGATACATCTGGGTCGCGGCCATGCTGCCGACGACTGCACCGACGTGACCACCGGGCACCTCGAGCACCGCCGTGTCGGTCGATCCGACGTGACGGAGCAAGGCGGTCGCCGCAGCCGGTGGGCAGATCTGATCCCGCGAGGCGGTGATCGTCAGCGTCGGGCAGCGGATCGCGCCGAGGTTCACCGCAGCTCCGTTCGCGCGGTGGGCGCCGAGCACGAGCTCGTTGCCCTGGTACATCTCGCGGATGTAGCGACGGTAGGCCTCGCCGGGGAACGGGATGTTGTCGGAGGCCCACGCTTCGAGTGCGAGGAACGCCGCTCGCGCCTTGCTGTCGGCCGCGCGATCCGGTGACGACATCAGCTTCGCGAGCTCGAGCGTTGGCCGCAGCGCGCCGAAGCCCGCCTGCATCTGCGACGACGCGACGTTTCCAGCGTCGGCGACCGCATCCGCGTCGAACCACGACGGATCGACCATCCGCCGCAGCGCACCGCCGCTCGAGAAGTCGATCGGCGTGCACAGCGTGACGAACGCGGCGATCGTGCTCGGGTGCTGCGCGGCGTGGATCGCGGAGAGCGTTCCCCCCATGCAGTACCCGAGCAGCCCGATGGCGGACTGCGCTGTCTCCCGCTGGACCCGCCGCGCCGCGCGACCGAGGCGGTTCAGCAGGGAATCCCAGTCGAGGTAGCGGTCCTCCGCCTCGGGAATGCCCCAGTCGAGGAGCCAGACGTCGAACCCGGCGCCCACGAGCGCCTCGACGAGGCTCGCGCCCGGTCTCAGATCGAGCACGTACCAGCGGTTGATCAGGGAGGGGACGAGGAGGATCGGCCGGGCGATCGTCGCGTCGCCTCTAAAATGGAGGAGGCGCGCGCCGCCTTCGAGCGGGAGCTCGTCGCGTGGCGTCTGGCCGAGCGGAGGCGTCTCGTCGGCGATCCCGACCAGCGCCTTGCCCAGCTCTGTCCACGCGGTCGCGATCGATCGCGCCGGGCCGAGCAGCTCGTCCACGATCAGGCTCCGACGCCCATCTTCTTCGCGGTCTCGAGCCCAAGCTTGCGAGCCTCGGCCGACATCTGCGTCCCGTAGGTGATCGCGTCCTTCGCGAGCTGCGCCCACGTCGTCACCGCGGTCTGCGCGTGAGTCGAGAGCTGCACCTCGATCGCGGCGTACTGGTCACCGAACGACTGCCAGCGGGCGACGGAGTCGGCCATCAGCTTGTTGAACGTCTGCTGGCCCTGCTGCCACATGGCGTACGGGTCGAAGCTCGGGAGCGTCGGGAACGACGGGAAGGTCGGGGTGGCGGGAGCGGTCTTCGGGGTCTCGGGGGTGGGCATCTGGGTAATTCCTTTCGAGCGCCACCCTAGGCACCGCGTTGCTGCGCGTCAAGCGATTATTTGTGCAGTGCAACATTTTTCGCGAATCCAGAGGAACATTCTCTCTTGCATTGCGGCATGAACGTGCGGTAAACGACCGTCATGTCGCTGAGCCGCGAGGTGGAAGACATGGTGTCACGCCGGTACCGCTACTATGTCCTCGGAGTTCTCGTCGTCGTTTACACGATGAACTTCCTCGACCGGCAGATCCTCGGGATCCTCGCCGCACCGATCAAGAAGGAGCTCGACCTGACCGATGGTCAGCTGGGGCTGATGGGTGGCCTCGCGTTCGCGATGCTCTACTCCACGCTCGGCATCCCGATCGCGTGGCTCGCGGATCGCTCGAGCCGCAAGAAGATCATCGCGTGGTCGCTCGGCATCTGGAGTGGCTTCACAGCGCTGTGCGGCCTCGCGACGGGGTTCTGGCAGCTCTTCCTCGCGCGCATCGGGGTTGGCATCGGTGAAGCCGGCGGCGTCGCACCGTCGTACTCGATGATCGGCGACTACTTCCCGAAGGAGCAGCGCGCCCGCGCACTCTCGGTGTTCTCGCTGGGCATCCCGATCGGCAGCGGCTGCGGCATCCTGTTCGGCGGCCTGATCGCCGCCTCGATCAACTGGCGCTACGCGTTCATCATCGTCGGCGGCGCGGGTCTCCTTCTCGCCCCGGTTCTGTACCTGACGGTCAAGGACCCACGGCGCGGCGGCGAGGCTGCGGCCGGACAGCCGGTGGTCAAGCCGCCCGCGTTCATGGAGGTGTTCCGCCTCGTCACGCGCAAGAAGACGTTCTGGCTGATGGCGCTCGGCGCAGCGATGTCGTCGATCTGCGGCTACGGCGTCGCGTTCTGGCTGCCCTCGTTCTTCATGCGCAGCATGGGCCTCACGCTCGTCGAGACCTCGTGGTTCTACGGCGCGCTCACGTTCTTCGGCGGCTGCATCGGCATCGTCGGCGGCGGCATGCTCGCCGACAAGCTCGGCGCGAAGAGCCGCTCCGCGTACCCGAAGATCCCGTCGATCGCGTTCCTGATCGCGATGCCGTGCTTCTTCGCCGCGGTCAACACGTCGAACCTCTACCTCGCGTTCCCGCTGTTCCTGATCCCGACCGCGCTCAACCTGATGTGGCTCGGGCCCGTGCTCACCGCGGTGCAGCACCTCGTGCCGGCGCAGATGCGCACCACCGCATCGGCGATGTTCCTCCTCATCAACAACCTCCTCGGCATCGCGGTGGGCTACTACTACTTCGGCGCGGTCTCCGACGCGATGCGCCCCTACTTCGGCGACGAGTCACTGCGCTACGCGATCTACAGCGGCCTCGGCTTCTACCTGATCTCGTCGGTGCTATTCGCCCTCGCGTCGAAGACGATCAAGCGCGACTGGGTCGAGTAGCGTTTGCTAGCGCGACCGGCGGAACACGCCGACGCGCGCGAGCACCGGCCGCCGCGCGGTGCGGCAGAGTCAGGTCGACTTCTTCTTGCGCGACGGCTTCTGGGCCTTCGCGGCAAAGCCCTCGCGGATCGCCTGCTTCAGCTCGTCGAGCTCGCGGCGCATCGCGGCGACGTCGCTGCGATCGTTCCGTTCCTCGTGACCGTTGCCGTCGGGCGGCGGCTCGTCGTGATCGGGCGGCGGCGGCGCGGGCGTGAAGCTCGCGCTGGGCTGCGGCGGCGCCGAGGGATAGCTCGGGTACTGCTGCGGAAAGCCGCCGAACGGACCGCCCATCCACATCCGCGCGAGCGCATCGGATGCGGCGACCGGGATCTGCGTCAGCGGGTTGTACGACGCCATCGTCTGCACGCCGCGCTTGGCCTGCAGGTAGAGATCGAGCGCGCCGGTGACGTAGCGCGAGAAGAACTCCGCGAGCGCGTCATCGGAGAGCCGGATCATCTGGAGCAGCAGCTGGACGGGCAGGAACCGCGCGGCGTGACCGGTCTCGAGGACCAGCTGCGTCAGCGTGGCCTGCGTCAGGTCCTCGTTCGTGTTCGCGTCCACGACACGGATGTCGACGCCCGAGCGGATCTTCGTGGCCAGCTCCTCGAGCGTCACGTACTTGCTGTCGCCGGTATCGTACAGCCGGCGGTTGCCGTACTTCTTCACCAGGACGGGAGCAGCCACGAGGCGCACCCTACCCGCCCCTATGCTGCGCTGCAAGTGCATCTTTTGCTGCATCGCAAAAGAACGATTGACAGAGCTGGGGCTCGGTCGTAGCGTGCCGCCATGTTTCGCCCTGCAACTGCCCTCGCGATGTTGCTCTGCAGCATGATCGTGACGGCCTGCGGTAACTCGGGCGGTGCGGTCTGCACCCGGGATGACGAGTGCGCGTCGGGGTTCTGCAAGGCGGATGGCACCTGCGGCCCCGCCGACGTCGACGCATCGGTCGGCGGTGACGCGCCGCTCGATGGCCCGTCGGGCCTCTGCACGCCGAACCACGACGGCACCATCACGATGGCCGAGCTGCCGCTGATCCCCGGAAAGATGGCGACGTTTCGCGTGGCCACGAACGCGACGTTCGACACCGCGGGTGTCGCTGCCGGTACGGGCATGCGCCGCTGGGATCTCAGCACGCAGCTCTCGAACGACTCCGACAAGCCGCTGGCGCTGCAGAGCCCGTCGGGCCAGTGGTGGGCCGCGAGCTTCCCCACGGCGACCTACGCGACCACGCTCGCCGCAGGCTCCGATCTGGTCGGCGTGTTCCATGTCGACGCCGCTCAGGTCACGCTGCTCGGCGTCGTGTCGCCGCAGGCGGGCTCGTTCCGGACCGAGCTCGAGTACGATCCGCCGGTGAAGCTCCTCGCGCTGCCGATGACGGCCGGCGCGACGTGGATGTCGACGAGCACGGTGTCGGGTACCGCGCAGGGTGCGATCGTCGCGTACACCGAGAAGTACTCGTCGCTCGTCGACCAGGTCGGGACGATGAAGACGCCGTTCGGCGAGTTTCCGGTCGTGCGCGTCGCGACCGATCTCACGCGCACCTCGGGCTTCTCGACGCTGCTCACCAAGCGCACGTTCGCCTGGACGGCGGAGTGCTACGGCTCGGTCGCGACGGTGGCCTCGCAGGACTTCGAGACCTCCGCCGAGTTCAATGACCCGGCAGAGGTGCGGAGGCTCGCACCGTGATCGACCTCCGCACCGCCTTCGGCGGTGCTGCGCGGCCCGGCTCGCCGGGCCTTGCGATCCAGCTCGCCGCGCTCGCCGCGTTGCTCCTCGCAAGCGCCGGCTGTCCACGGTTCCACGCCGGTCCGCTGCCGGGCGCTCCGGCCGACGCGACGTTCGTCGACATCGACGGCGTGAACGTGCGCTACCGCGAGTCGGGCACGGGCCCCGCGGTCGTGCTGATCCACGGCTTCTCCGCCTCGAGCGACAGCTGGCTCCCCGTGATCCCGAGGGTCGCGGCGGGTCACCGCGTGATCGCGATCGACCTCAAGGGCTTCGGCTGGACGAGCCGCCCCGAGGGCGACTACAGCCCCGCAGCACAGGCGAAGCTCGCGTGGGCCGTGCTCGACAAGCTCGGCGTGAAGGACGTCGCGATCGTCGGCCACTCCTGGGGCTCGTCGGTCGCGCTCGAGATGGCGGTCGCGCACAGCGATCGCGTGCGCCGCGTCGCGCTCTACGACGCGTACGTCTACGACGAGCAGGTCCCGAGCTTCTTCCGGTGGGCCCAGGCCGGCGGCATCGGCGAGACGCTGTTCGGCCTCTACTACACCGAGCGCATGGAGGACCGCATGCCGCTCGCGTTTCACGACGAGCGCTGGGTCACCCAGGCTCGCCTGGAGCGAGTCGAGGCGGATCTCGATCGCCCCGGCACCACCGCCGCCGCACTCGCCGCCGCGCGCGGGCACCACTTCGGCAAGCTGCACGTGGCGCTGAAGTCGTTCACGAAGCCCGTGCTGCTCCTGTGGGGCGAAAACGACGAGGTCACGCCGCTCCGGTTCGGCCAGCGCCTCGCCAACGAGCTCGCCGACGCGACGCTGATCGTCTATCCGCGTTGCGGTCACATTCCGATGATCGAGGCGCACAACCCGTCGACGCGCGACCTTGTCGCCTTCCTCGCGAAGGATCACGTCGCGCCCGCGCCGCAGGAACCTCCGGCCCCTGCCCCGCCGACGCCGACCGAGGGAGGCGGAGCAGCGGATGGCAGCTCGGGTCGCAGCATCGGGCCCGCGTTCGACGCCGAGCCGCCGCCCGCGGCCGCGCACGTGAGCCTCCCGGTTGGCGCAGACCTCGCCGCGCTCGGCGCCGAGCTCACGCCACGGCGCTATGCGGCACCGCGCGAGAAGACGCACGTCGAGCTCCACGGCGCGCTGCGGTTTCGCGAGCAGGGCCTGTTCAACCTCGATCTCGATCGCGGCCTCGACTCGCGCGGGCAGCCCGTGTTCCCGGTGCCGCTCGGCGGTGGGCAGAAGCTCGCGGCCGGTGATCTGCGCGCACGCACCGATGTCGCGATCTACGCGCCGGGCGTCGGTGTCGCGGTGAAGGCGCGGATCGACTGGCTCGACAACGTCGCGCTCGGCGGCGATCCCGAGCTGTCGAACGGCTCGCCCGCGACGTCGTATGGCCAGCGCCCGACGCAGGTCGTGGTGAAGCGCGCGTGGGGCGAGGTGCTCACGCCGTTCGGGATCCTCGCCGGCGGTCGCATGGGCTCGCAGTTCGGCCTCGGCATCACCGCGAACAGCGGAGACTGCGAGGATTGCGACAGGGGCGATGCAGCAGACCGCCTCGCGTTCGTGTCGCCACTGTTCGGTCACCTGTTCGCCGTCGCGTGGGATGTCGCCTCGCGCGGCCCGTTCACGCGCAGCCGCGACGGTGGTCACGCGATCGCGCTAGAGCCGACCGACAGCGCATCGGGCTGGACGTTCGCGGTGCTGAAGACGCACTCGCCCGCAGCACTCGCTCGACGCGCGGCTGCAGGGCGCACCAGCCTCGAGTACGGCGCCTATGTCGCGACGCGCGGGCAGGAGCGCGACGTGCCCGCGAGCTACCTCCCCACGGCGACGCCACCGACGACGTTCACGCCCGATGACCTCGTCGCCCGCGGCTTCTCCGCAACCACCACCGGCGGCTGGCTGCGGCTCACGACGAGGAACCTCCGCGTCGAAGCGGAGCTCGCGTACGGGCACGCGCGCATCGAGCAGCCGTCGCTGATCCCCGGCACCGAGATCATGGTGCCGGTCACCTCGGATCAGCTCGGCTTTGCGATGCAGTCCGAGCTGCTGCTCGGAAGCGCGCGCATCGGCTTCGATGCCGGGTACGCGAGCGGTGATGACGCCCCCGGCTTCGGCGCGTTTCCGAAGCTCGGCGAGGCCGCGCCGATGCCCGGCGCCTTCGACGGTGCACAGGCCGATCTGCCGCTCGATCGCACGGTCGACAACTTCCGCTTCAACCCCGACTACCGGATCGACCAGATCCTGTTTCGCGAGATCATCGGCACGGTCACCGACGCGATCTACCTTCGCCCGCACGCCGCGGCGACGCTGTTCACCGTCGGCTCGAGCAAGCTCGAGGCGATCGCGGCGGTGATCGCATCGTGGGCCGTGAAGCCCAGCTCCACACCGAGCGGCGAGCGCGCCCTCGGCATCGAGCTCGATCCCGAGCTGCGCTACGGCTCGCGCGACGGCTTCGTCGCTGCCCTCGCCTACGGCCTGTTGCTACCGGGCGCTGCGTTCGACAACACCAACCTCCAGGCGAAGCCGGCCCACGTGGTCCGCGCTCGGATCGGATTCTCGTTCTGATGCGCGCCGCGATCTTCGTGCTCGTGGCCGCGTGCGGCACGAACCTCACGCCGCACCCGGAGCCACCGCCGGAGCTTCCGAGCTGCGTGCCGGATCGAGATGGCCAGATCACGCCCGACGAGCTGCCGATCGCATTCGGCTCGACCGTCGCGTACTACGCGTCGCCGGCCGGCGCCACCCGCACGATCAACACGGGCGCGATGAACCGGCACTGGGATCTCTCCGACGAGACGAACGATCCGGTGATCGCGCTCGGTCCGACCGAGCTCAAGAACCAGTGGTACGCCGCGTCGTTCCCGGCGGGTGAGCTCGTCGTCGACGGCGGCGGCGGCCTCGACGGCATCTACCACCAGGACGACACCGCGCTGTGGCTCGACGGCACCGCGTCGCGCGAGATGGCGCCGGCCGCCGGCAAGACGCTGGTCCGCTACGCACAGCCGATCGCGGTGCTTCGATTCCCGGTCGCGGACGGCGACCGTTACAGCACGCTCGCCCAGATCCCCGATGGGATCGTCGCCGGCCTGCCGTTCATCGGAACGGATCAAGTCGATGTCGACGTGACCGGCGACGGCAGCCTCGACGTGCCGTACGTGCGGTTCTCGCCGGCGCTGCGAGTACGCACGCTGGTGACGCGGAAGCCGTCAACGGGCACGCCGGTGGTGACCCGGCGCAACACGATCTTCTTGTTCGAATGTTTCGGCGAGGTCGCCCGCGCGGAGTCTCGCGTCGACGAGCCCGCCGCCGACTTCACGACGGCTGCCTACCTCAGACGATTCGCGTTAGGAGTGACACCATGATCTGGGACATGTGGAAGAAAGGGTTCAACGCCTGGGAACAGGCCACCGCGCAGTACGTCGAGAAGGTGCTGTCGAATCCCGGCGTGCTCACGCCCGCGGGCGCGATGCTCACCGCGGCGATGAAGACCAAGGCAGCGACCGACAAGGCGATGAGCGCCTGGTGGTCGATGATCGGCCTTCCGACGCGCCGCGATCAGGAGCGCTCGCTGCACAAGCTCAACCAGCTCGAGAGTCGGCTGTACGACCTCGAGGAGAAGCTGCGGAGCTAGGGCCATGGACGTCTCTCAACTCCTCGAGATCAAGGCAGCACCGCGCGCGGTGTTCGAGCGCCTCGAAACGCACCGCCAGCGCGTGCGGTTCCAGGTGCGCTCCGGCAACGCGTGGGTCCCCGTCACGTGGGGCCAGTTCGCGCAGCAGATCCGCGGCGTCGCGCGCTGGTTGATCGAGCGCGAGGTGGACGCCGGCGAGCGCATCGCGATCTACGCGCCGAACTCGGTCGCGTGGGCAAGCGCAGCGCTCGGTGCGCAGACCGCCGGCGCCGTGTTCGTGCCGATCTATCCGGCATCGACGCCGGAGCAAGTCGCGTACATCCTCGAGCACGCCGAGTGCCGCTTCGTGTTCGTCGCGGGCAACGAGCAGATCGCGCGCCTCGACAAGGCGCGCTCGCAGATGTCGCGGCCCGTCGAGGCCGTCGCGCTCGAGGGCGCGAGCTGGGCACCGGATGCGCCGATCGGCTCGGAAGGCTCGATCGACCTGCGCGCCGCCTCCGGCGGCGCTGCGCGGCCCGGCTCGCCGGACCTTGCGATC
>JACCRC010000114.1 GCA_013813765.1 Deltaproteobacteria bacterium
CCGACGACGATCACGCGGCTCGTCTTCTCGCGTCCGCGCTGGCCCCAGTACCACATGAAGCACGGGTGAGCGCCGTGGTACGCGTTGCCGCGCCGGTACATCTCGATGTAGCTCGGGTTGTACGCGAGCTCGTCCTGGTACTTCTGCTCGATGACGTAGCTGTCCGTGGTCTCGGTCAGCACGCGATTGAAGAACTCGATGTAGCTCGGGTGGTGCACCGGATCGAACTTGTCGGAGCACGGGTGCGTGAGGATCAGTACCCCGCCATCCCGCAGGATCGGCTGGTTCCGGTACATGTGATAGAAGTAGCCGAGCGCCATCACCTGCACGAGCAGCGGATTGAGCGCCTTGCTGTTCACGTTGTACGGCGAGATGTAGGGGATGCCGAACAGCAGGATGTCGGCCGGGCCGTCGACCTCGACGCAGTTCTGCTCGTTCTGCTTGGCCACCGTGCGGTCGTGCGTCGGATCGCACGCGCCCGCGTAGCAGCCGATCAGCTCGTACGCGGCCGGCGTGCGCATGAAGATCTCGCGGCGCGCGGCGAACGGCAGCTTGTCGAGCGCCCACTTCATGCCCTGGAACTTGAGGCGGTCGGCCTCGGTGAAGTCGTCCTCGTTCTTCATGAGGAACGACAGCGGACCGTCGAAGCAGCGGTTGTTGAGGACCGTCTCGATGTGGAAGACCTTCAGCGTCTTCTCGATCAGATCGCCCTGGCGCTTGAACGAGTGCGACAGGAAGCTCTTCGGCGGATCCATGAACGAGTTCGACTGGACGATGCCCTTCGGCGTGTGGTGCGCCTTCAGGCTCTCGTAGCCGCACAGCCCGACGGCCATGCTCTTGTTACCGCCGTTCATCGGCACGAAGTTCAAGTTGACGTAGATCGTCAGGTCGCTCTCTGCGACGCGGCGATTCATCTCGACGAGCTCGCCATGCGGCGTCTTGCCGAGTACCACCATGCCGTCGGGATCGCAGCCGTCGTGGTTGTAGAGGCGATCGGGCCAGTACTCGTCCCACACCTTCTGCCCGACCATCCGCTTGATCTCGCGGTCGTGCATCCGGCGGTGCAGGCCGAGCGCGATGATGATGTGCACGTCGTCGACGCCGTGATCGGCGAGCATCTCGCACACGATCTCGAGCACGAGCTGCCGCACATCCGGCGTGCGCATGATCGGAAGCGGCATCGAGATGTCGTCGACCGCGATCGTGACCTTCATGCCAGGCTGCAGCATCGCGTGCAGCGGCTCGGAGTCCTCGGGGTGATTCAGCGCGTAGCGGATCGTCGCCTTCGGATTCGCGACGCCGGTCATCGGACGCTTCGGGTAGATGACGCGAGTCCCCACCGGCAGATCCTCGATCATCAAGTTCTCGCCGTAGAACATGATGCGCGGCGCCGAGTCGGTGTCGATCGTGACGATGTGCTCGCGCGAGTGAGTGCGAGTCTTGGGACGGATCGCGCGCATCAGTCAGCCTTTCCAGTGCGGAGCCGCCGCGGCGTCACTCTCGCGAGGCCGTGCGGGCGACGCGACGACGCACGGTCGGCATCTTCATCGAGATCGAGGACCGGCCAGTCGTACGACCGCGCCATCGAGCGCAGCCGCAGATCGGGGTTGCACGCCGTCGGGTGACCGACGACGGCGAGCATCGCGTAGTCGCTGAAGCTGTCGGAGTACGCCCAGCTCTCGGCGAGGTCGATGCCGTGCTCCTTGGCGTACGAGCGCATGATGTCAGCCTTCGTGGCGCCGGCGACGAACGGCTTCTTCAGCTTGCCGGTCGCGTAGTTGTCGACGAACTCGAGCTGGTTCGCGATCAGATCATCGACGCCGAGGTAGCGCGCGAGCGGTTTCATCGTGAAGTCGAGCGCGCCCGACAGCAGCACCTGACGGCAGCCCGCACGGCGGCTCTCCTCGATCAGGTCCTTCGCGCGCGGGTAGATGTTCGGCTTGATGACGTCCTCGAACAGCTCCTCCGCGAGGACGACCAGGCGGTCCTCGCTCTGGCCCTCGTACGAACGGTAGAAGATCTCGTTGAAGTACTTCCGGCTCAGCTTGTCGGCGGCCCAGAACAGCGGGATCGAGAGCGCGGTCTTGATCGTGTTCCGCGCGCTCGTGGCGAGCGACGCATGGCGCGACGCGTAGTACGCGAATGCGTGGACGATGTTGATCTTGATCAACGTCCCGTCGACGTCATAGAACGCCGCGGAATTCTTGTACTTCGGCTGAGGGTGCATGCCGGCCGGGAGTGGCAGTAGAGGCGCACTCTGCCCCGGGCATCTTCCGCCTGTCAATGGTACGTACTTGGGCCATGCGAGTCCCGGTCTGGCTCACCCTTGGAGTGGCGGCACTCGTCATCATTTTCGGCCTCTACAGGATCCGGCTCGGGTTCCGGAACGACGAAGAAGATGCCCGGGCGAGGGCGCGTAAAGGTCTATACGCCATGGGGCGGCGGACGCACTTCCTCATCGGCACCGTGTATCTGCTGCTCGGCGGCGCGCTCGTCGCGACCTCGTTCGGCTGGAATCCGTTCGGCAACTTCTTCGGCGGCGAGACCGAAGTGCCCGCGAAGAACAAGGCGCCGACGAAGGACGGAATCCCGATCGACGGTCCGTCCGCGAAGAAGTAGCTCAGCTAGAGGATCTGTAGCCGCCGACTCTGCTCGGCGTGCTCGCCGATGTACTCGAGGACATGCGGGTGGGTCATGATCACCTCGCGGAACTCCTGCGCCGGGAGGCACAGTGCGAGCCCCTTGCCGCGGGAGATCACGTCACTGCGGAACGTCCCCCCCGAGAGCAGCGCCGTCTCGCCGATCAGCTCGCCGGGGCCGACCGTGGCGACCAGCGCACCATTGCGTTCAACGCTGTAGGTACCCGCGAGCGTGATGTAGAGGCCGTCGGGGCGCTGGCCGGCGGCAAGGAGCTTGGTGTTCGCCTCGATCTCGAGGAACTTGAAGCGCGCGGCGAGTGCGTTGCGCTGCTCGTCGTTGAACGGGCGGAACAACGGGCTCGTACGCATCCAGCGATCGACGAGCCGCTCGCGCACGAACCGAAGCACCGCGCGAAGCACGTCGCCGTGATCCGCGAGGACACGCGACAGCGTGTGGCGATCGATGCGCAAGAGCTCCGAAGGCACGGTGGCGGTGACCGTCGCGGAGCGCGGCTGATCGGTCATCAGCGCGACCTCGCCGATGAACGAACCCGGTCCGAGCCGCGCCATCTCGACACGCGGCGGCCCTTCCGCCTGGACCGAGACCTCGCCCTCGACGATCACGTACAGCGCGTCGCCTGGATCGCCCTCCTTGAACAGCGCGATACCGGCCTCGAGCGGAACCAGCGAGAGGTGCGAGACCAGTGCCTCGAGCGCCTCGGCAGGCAGACCGGCGAACAGCGGCGTCGCGGCGAGCGCGCGCTGGGCGCGAGCACCGATCGCGCGTGGCTCCGGCAGCGGAATCTCCTCGACGTCGTCGAGCGCCAGCTCGGTGACATCGTCGATCTCCGCTTCCACGGAATCCGGCGGCTCGACCTCGATCACCGGTGCGTTGCCCGTGATCTCGTCGGCGGCGAGCAGCTCCTCGTCGTCGATCGCGATGACGGTGACGCCGGGCGCGCTCTCCTTCTTCTGCGAGTCCGGCACCTCCTTCGCGAGATCCAGCTGCTCGATGGCAGAGCCAAGCGGCAGCGCGATCGGCTTGCTCTTGGTGCGCGAGTAGATCGGCACCACGGGCGGGGTCGTCGGCTTGTTGCGCTTCGGAGCCTCGACTGGAGGCGGCAGCGTCTGACCCGGCACGCGGCGCAGCATCGCGACGTTCGGGTTCGCGTGGAGCTCGGGGTTGTTGTCCGCGTAGCTCTGCGCGCGCGACGGTCCCGCCCCGACCTCCTCGTTCATTTGCGAGAGGCGGTTCAGTGCGCTCTGGTTGTTCGGATCGATCTGGAGGACGAGCTTGCAGACGGCGATCGCCTGCACGAGGAAGCCGTTCTGCGCGTACCGATCCGCGGAGCGCTCGTAGGCGTCGATCGCGCTCTTCGTGTTGCCGAGCCGCTTGTAGGTCTCGGCCGCGCGCTTCGCCCACTGCGCGTCGCGAGGCTCGATGCGCTCGAGCTCGAGATACGCCGCGAGCGCGCGCTTGTACTTGCCCGCAGCCGTGGCCTCGGCCGCTTCTTCGCGCAGCGCTCGACCGTCCTTGGCCATCGACGGCCGACTATATCAGCCTGGACCGTGATGGCGACCGAGCGCGAACATTTCATCACGCAGTCCTGCAGCGA
Organism: Deltaproteobacteria bacterium; assembly: GCA_013813765.1. Taxonomy (GTDB): domain Bacteria; phylum Myxococcota_A; class Polyangia; order Haliangiales; family Haliangiaceae; genus JABFXX01. Next base: position 4,256 of record JACCRC010000114.1, read on the forward strand.
TCCGGGCGGTGACGGGACCCGCAGCGACCGGGGCCCCATCGAGGCGGGTGACCGGGACCACGCCGCGGAGGGAGCTCGATACAAAGATCTCGTCAGCGGCGCGGAGCTCCTCGATGGCGATCGCCGCCTCGCGCACCACGATCCCGAGGCGCTCCGAGATGGCGATCACGCGGCCGCGGACGATGCCAGGAAGGATGCCGGCGGTGGTGGGTGCGGTGAGGATCGTGTCACCAGAGACCGCGTACAGCGTGCTCGTCGAGCCCTCGACCGCCTGGCCTTCGACGTCGAGCCGGATCGCCTCGTCGGCGCCAGCGGCACGCGCGAGGTCGCGCGCGATGATGTGATCGAGGTACGCGAGCGTCTTGTGCATCGGACCTGCACGCAGTGGCAGCGGCCAGTCGACGATCGCGGCGGAGATCCGATCCGGCAGCTCACCGAGCGGCTCGACGATCACGATCGCTCTCCCCGGCCCGAGCGTGTGCGTGGTCGCCCCGAGCGCCCCCGGCCCGCGCGTCACGACGATCCGGATGCGGTGTTCGCCCTCTCCCGCCGCTGCGACCGTCCGTTCCACAGCAGCGGCGAGCGTCGTCCGCTCGATCGTGCGGAGCGCGAGGGCGGTCGCACTCGCAAACAGGCGGTCGAGGTGCGCGCCGAGATCGACCGCAACTCCACCCCACGTGCGCAGCACCTCGAACAGGCCGTCGCCGTAGAGCAGGCCGCGATCGAGCACGCTGATCGTCGCGTGCTCCGCGTCGACGAGCACTCCATCGATCGAGATCGCAGTCACCCAGGGACGATAGCGTCACTTCTCGCCGAGGAGATCCTGCGCGGCACGCAGATCGGTCTCGGCGGCGAGGCGCCACAGCTCGGCCTCGGGGAGCTGCGGCGCGCCGAGCGCGAGCCTGTACTCGGCAGCGGCCTTCTCGAGGTACCCGAGCGCGCGGCGACGCAGCGTGCGGCGCAGGCCGGCGGCAACATTTGGGTCGAGCTCGGAGGGCAGCTCGAACAACAGGCCGAGCGCGAGGTCGTGATAATTGCTGCCCGCGCGGTAGCGGCCGGCGACCATCGCGACCCCGCCGTTCTCCGCGATCGCGCGGTACTGGGCGACGACCGCCTCGGTCGCGTCTTCCTTCGCGCGAATCGAGGTCGAGAGCGCTTCGATGATCGGCCGCGGCCTCAGCCGGTGCACCTTCTCCATCGCCTTCTCGGCGGCGGCGAAGGACTCGGCGACCGCGGGTGTGACACCGGCGAGCGCGGTGCCCAGGCGCGGCCCGCGGATGTCGCCTGCGCCGCTCTCCTTCACCGCCGCTGCGCGGATCTGCGCGCCGCCCTCGTAGATCACCACATCGTTCGGCGCGAGCGAGGTAGCGCGAAGGGCGAGGTCGCGTGCGTGACCCGAGCGGCCGGCCTTGAGCTCGAGCAGCGCGAGGTGCAGTGCGGCGCGAGCGGCCAGCGGAGCCGGAGAATCTGCGGCGGCGAGCACGCGCTCGAACCCGGCCCGCGCCGCGGCCTCGTCACCGGTCAGCTCGGCGAGCACCGCGTCACCGAACGCGGGCGCAGCGCCATCGAGCTCGGTCTGGACGCCCTCGGCCGGATCGGCCGCGCTGCGATCGGCGGCGGGCGCGGTCTCGGTGACCACGCGACGTTCCTCCGGATCCCCGCACGCCGCGAGCGCGAGCAGGAGAAGCGCCACGCCGGCACCCGTGCGTCGCCCGCCGAAAGGTGTTCGCACGAGTGCCAGCGTGTCGCGATCATTGGACACCGCCTGCACGCTGCGTTTCGTCACGCGTTTGCAAAACGTCGTCACGCTCTTGTCACCTTCGCTCCCCTGCCCAGCGCACCGAGTCGCGCGAGACATCGAGCTTGTAACCGGCGCCGTGGACCGTGACGAGCCAGCGCGGCTTGTCGGGCTCTTCCTCGAGCGCGCGCCGCAGCTTGACGAGGTGATTGTCGACGGTGCGGGTGTTGGGATAGTCGTCGTAGCCCCACGCCTCGTCGAGCAGGACATCGCGCGACACGACCTCACCCGGGCGCCGCGCGAACACCTTCAGGATCGCGAACGCGCGGCTCGGCAGCTCGATCCGCTTGCCACCGCGCGAGGCCACCTGACCCACGAGATCGATCTCGATTCCGCCGAACGCGAGGCCGATCGGCTCGGGCATCTCGCCTTTCGCGCGGCGCAGCACGGAGGCCACTCGCGCGAGCAGCTCCATCAGCGAGAACGGTTTCGTGACGTAGTCATCGGCGCCGAGCTCGAGACCGCGCACGCGATCGAGCTCGGCACCGCGCGCCGACAGCATGATCACCGCGACGCCGCGCGCCGGGCTCTGCCGGATCCGACGACAGACCTCGAAACCGTCGATATCGGGGAGCATCACATCGAGCACGACGAGATCGAACTTCCCCGAGATGGCACGCTCGGCGCCGTCGTTGCCGCGGCCGACGGCCTCGACCTCGTAGCCCTTCGCCGTGAGCGTGTCGACGAGGCCCAGGCGGATCGACGGATCGTCCTCGACGACAAGGATCTTCGTCATGGCTGCTCCTGGACCCGAGGGAGCCGGATCGTGAACGTGGCACCCTGGCCAAGCTCGGAGGCGACCTCGACCGTGCCGCCGAGCGCCTCGATGTGGCGCTTCACGAGCGCGAGGCCAAGGCCGGTGCCCTCCACCCCCGAGCGATACGCCTCGGGCGAGCGGTAGAACTCGCGGAAGATCCGCGCCTGTTCCACCGGCGGAATGCCGGGACCGTGGTCGCGGACGCTGATCCACCCTCCGGTGGCATCCGCACCAGCTGCCACCTCGATCGGCTTCTCCGCTCCACCGTACTTCGCGGCGTTCGCGAGGAGGTTGAGCACGGCCTGGACGACCACGTCGCGATCGACCTCGACATCCGCGCGCATGGACTCGGGAGACACCTCGACCTCGATGGAATTGCGCTCCCCGTCGGGGTCGCGCAGCGTCTCGAAGGTGGTCACGGCCAGGCGCGCCAGCCCCGCCAGATCCTGGCGGCTCGGGGTGTAGCGCCGGGTACCCTTCTCGATCTGCGCGTAGTCCAGGAGGTTGGCGATCAGCAGGCCCAGCCGCTGGCTCTCCTGCACGATCACGCCGTGGTAGCGCGCCATCTTCGCGGGATCACCCTGCGCGACGCCCTGCTCCAGCATCTCGGCGAACATCCGGATCGAGGTCAGCGGCGTCTTTAGCTCGTGCGACACGGTCGACACGAAATCGCTCTTCAGCTGCGCGAGCTCGCGTGCACGCGCTGCGCCGCGGATCATCAGCAACAGGCCGAGGCCGAGCGCGACGGCGAGCGCGGACGTGTACATGATGTGGCGCTTCGAGCGCTCGCGAATCACCTCGTCGCGCGGATCCGGATCGGCGATCGGATTCACGATCGCGAGCGTCAGGTGTGGCAGCGCCTCGCCCAGCGGCACCTGCACGATGCGCCGCAGCTCCGGCACCACCGCGGCGCCCGACGGCATCACGAGCGCACGCGCGTTCTTCGCGACCACATCGCGAGGCTCCTGGCCCGCGGCCTCCTCGAGCATCGGCGCGTCGACCGAGATGCCGATCACGCCGCCGTCGGCGCGCCGGCGGTAGATGACGGTGCGCTGCGGAACGTGCGTCGCCGCGCGGCCGCGCCAGGTGGCTCCGGCGGTGCGTACGATCTCGGGGACGTCGTCGGCGAGCCCCGCGGCGGCGCGCGCCTCGCTGCGGATCAAGCTCACGCGCTCGTCGAGCTCGGCGCGGCGGCGCGCTTGCGGCTCGCTCAGCGTACCGGCGAGCCGGCCGCGGATCCGCGCGAGCACACCCAGGCGCACGATCGGATCGAGCGAGTACTTGTCGTCGAGCACGCTATCGGCGACGTCGAGCAGCGCATCCGCACCCGCGGGCTGAGCCCGCAGCATCGCGACGACGAGCGTGACCGGTACGCCCTCGAACGTGCGATCCGCAAACCGCTTCTCGAGCTCCGCGAGCGCGGCGGGTGCGCGCGAATCACCGAGAAGCTGCAGGGTGCGCGCGAGGCCGAGCTGCGCGATGTGGCCGGTGTCATCGAACTGGACCAGCGACGTGTACTGCCGCTTCGCCTCGGTCCACTTCTCCCCGCACGCATCCCCGCGGCATGCCTCCGCGCGCTGCGCCGCCTGAAGCCGCGCGACGCGCGTCTGCCGGGTAGCGAGCTCGCGCACGCAGTCCTCGAGCGGCGTCCCCTGCGCGCACGGCGCGGTGCGGTCCAGTGCGCCACCGAGGTCCACGGAACCGGGCACGGCGTGCGGCGCCCGCATCTGGCCGTCGGCATCGATCCAGAACCAGTAGCGGGCGAGAGGTGCGCTCGGCGTCGTGCGGTTTGTTCCCTGCGCGAGCGTGGTGGCACTCTCGACTGAATCGAGTGCGCCTCCGATCGCGCGGTTGATGCGGTCGGCGATTCCGGTCGCGGCCTGGCGCTGGCGCTCGTCCTGCGCCGCGATCGCGCCGCGCTCGTCGCGGTATGACACGGCGCCCAGGTACGCGATGCCGCCCGCCGGCACGAGCAGTGCCGCGACCGACAGGATGTAGATCCACGCACGCCGGGACCGCACCATGAACAGCATAGCGCGTTGTATTCTCCGCGCCCGATGCCGCAGTCGCTGATCGTGGTGCCCACCTACAACGAGCGCGAGAACGTGCGCGAGGTCGCGGAACGCTTCCTCGTGGCTCTGCCGGGCACCGAGCTCCTGTTCGTCGACGACAACTCGCCCGACGGTACCGGCGCGATCCTCGACGAGCTCGCGGCCGCCGACCCGCGGATCCACGTCATGCACCGCGCCGGCAAGCTCGGTCTCGGCACCGCGTACGTGGAGGGCTTCGGCTGGGGCCTCGCGCGGGGCTTCGACTACCTGTTCGAGATGGATGCCGACGGAAGCCACGATCCGAAATACCTGCCGACCATGCTCGCGCTCGCCGAGGATGGCGCCGACGTCGTGATCGGCTCGCGCTACGTCCCGGGCGGCGGCACCGAGAACTGGGGCACCGGACGGAAGCTGATCTCACGTGGTGGGGGCGTGTATGCCCGGGCCGTCCTCGGTATCGACATCCGCGACGTCACGGCGGGCTTCATGTGCTGGCGACGCGCCGCACTGGAGGCGATCGATCTGTCGACCATCACCTCGAATGGCTACAGCTTTCAGATCGAGATGAAGTACCGGGCCCACAAGAAGGGCCTGCGCCTGGTCGAGACGCCGATCGTGTTCGCCGACCGCCGGGTGGGCCAATCGAAGATGTCACGCGCGATCTTCGCCGAGGCGATGCTCAAGGTCTGGGCGCTGCGATTCCGCCGATCTTGACTGTCAACGGATGTCTCGGTGATCCCCAGTACAAACGCCGGGCTGCCTCTGCTACCGTCGCAGCGGTTGTCGTGGTGATCCTGAAGCTCCGCATTCGCACCGCCGAGGAGTGGCGCGAGCTCGCTCCGAGCGAGAACGTGACGGAACACGTCTTCGTGCCGACGACCGACGAGCTCGAGGCCGGCCAGCAGGTGATCATCGAGATCTCTTCGAACCTCCTGCCGAACAAGGTCCTGATCCGAGGGACCGTGCAGGCCTGGCGCCCCGCCCTCCCACGCATGCGCGTACGCGCCGGCGCCACGATCGAGCTCGCCACGGACGAGCAGGTCAAGCTGACGTTCCTCCACGAGGTGTTCTCCGGCAAGCGGACCGACGTGCCGCGCCGCCGGCACCACCGCCTGCCGGTATCCGTACATGTACGCTACCGGATCGCGAACAGCCACAGCTTCATCGAGTCCGCGATCTCCGAGATCGGAGTCGGTGGCGCGCTGCTGACCACGAACGAGCCGTTGCCGATCGAGACCGAGCTGACCATCGAGGTGATTCCTCCCGGTGCGGCGGGCGCGATCGAGATCGCAGGGCGCGTCTCGTATCACGTGCCGTCCGGTGGCTCTGGGCTGCGCTTCGTCAGCCGCGATGGCGATGGCGACCGGCGGCTGCGCGAGTTGATCCGGCGCCTGCGGGCGTCGTGAGGAAACCGCCTCCGAAGCGAGGCACCACGCGCGCGAAGGAGACGTTGTCGGCCGCGCAGGCGATCGTGTCGGCGCTCCAGCACCACGGTCTCTCGGACGAGATCCGCGGCCAGCGCGTGCTCGCCGAGTGGACCGAGCTCGTCGGTCCCAGGGTCGCGGCGCGCACGCGGCCCGAGGGCATCACCGACCGCGTGCTGTACGTCGAGGTCGCGACGAGCGCGTGGCTGCAGGAGCTGAACATGCTCAAGGCGCAGCTGCTCTCGGGATTGCTCGCGCGTCTCGGCGAGCCCCGGCTGTTCGACGACGTGCGGTTCAAGCTCGCCGGCAGGAGCCGCCGCGAGCCCACCACGGTGCCGCGCCCGCGAACGAAGCAAGCACCTCCGCTCGAGGTCGGCATGCCCGCGACCGGTGCGCGTCGAGAGCAGATCGTCAGCGAGGTCGCCGCGGTCGATGACGAGGATCTGCGCGAGCTGATCGCGCGCGTCCGGATCACGAACGATCGCTAGCTGCGTTACTTCGATGCGCCCGCGAGCGCCGAGCCACCGACGGTGAGCAGCGCCGCGAGGTCCTCGTCGTTGAACCGCAGCATCGCGCCGAAGAAGTAGTCACGGCCGTAGCGGAACGTGTCGAACTGCTGCGGCACCTGAGACGTACCCTTCACGATCGTGAGCGTCTCCGGCGTGTTCAGGAGCTCGTCGACGCCGCCGAGGATGTAGAAGTGACGGAACATCTCGAACGCCATCGCGACCTTCACGCGCGGGTAGTCGTCGAACGTCGCGTCGAACGCGTCCGCGGAGAGCCGCAGGCCGTGGCCCCACCAGCGCAGGTCGGCGTCCGCGCCGATGCCGCCGGTGGACTCCTTGATGCCGTAGCGCAGCGTGAGCCAACCGAACCGCTTCGCGAACTGGAACGTGAAGCGCGTCGAGTCATTGATCGTGGTCTTGCGGACCCAGTAGTTCGGATCGACCGTTGGGTCGAACTCGAGCGTGACGTCGGGGTAATCGCCGCGTGGCCCCTTCGAGAGCTCGACCAGGTAGAACTTGTCGGGCCGCGTGTGCAGCTCGACGGTGACGTAGTGGCGCGCGAGGCCAGCGAACACGTTGTACTCGCTGCGCAGGCCGACGTAGGCCTTCAGCCCAAACAGCGTGCCGAGGAAGCCCTTCGCGCTGTCCGTGATCTCCTCGACGTTGTCGGCGATCGTGGGGTCGTTGACGAGCCGGCCGAGCGTGCCCTTGTCCTGATCGATCTTCTGCGTGATCGATTCGCTGTTCGTGATCACGCCGTCGAGCTTGTCGAGCTTGCCGCGCAGCGCATCTCCGGTGGTCTTGAGCTCGGCCTTCGCGGTGGCGACGAGGTCCTTCGCCTCGGCCGACGCGTCGTCGAGGTTCTTGAGGATCCTGTCGATCTTCGGATCCGCGCCCTGCGTGATGCTGCGGAGGTCGGAGGCGATCTGCTCGATCTTCTGCATCGAGCGATCCGCGCGCTCGATGATGTCGGCGACCGTGCCCGCTTCACGCTGGACGAGGCCGTCGACGCGGGTGGCCACCGACTGCAGCGGGCCGTTGACGATGCGGCGCACGTCCTCGGAGAGGTCGCGCACGCTCTCGAGCACGCGGTCGACGTTCGGCAGCGTCTGCTCGATGCGGTGCATCAGCTGATCGGGCGTGGTCGACTCGATCACGTTCGGAATCTGCCGGCACGCATCGGACTTCGCCTGGTCGGAGTCGTTATACGTCGCGCACTCCGGGCCGAGCACGATGTAGTCCTGCCTCGTGCCATCCGGGCGCTGCTTGCTCGCCTCGCCCGGATCGATCTCGAGGTAGTTGTCGCCGAGCAGCGAGGTCGCCTTCTTGATCACGACGCCGCTCGAGTAGACCTTCACCTCGTCGCGGACCTTGAACTCGACGCGCGCGTACCGGCCCTGGACCTCGAGCTTCGTGACCTCGCCCATCGGAATGCCGGCGACCACGACCTTGCTGCCCTTCGGTAGACCGGAGGCGTCGCGAAACTTCGCGACGTACTCCACGGCGTCCTTGCCCGCAGCGTCACGCCCGAGGTTCTTCCACACGACGTACCCGCCGACCGCGAGGAGGATGAACAGGACGCCAACGCGGACGCCGGCGGAGAGCGCCTTCACTTGCTGCCGCCTTCTGCGAGCTTGCCGATCGCGGAGACGCCCGATGCACGCAGGAACTCGTACACGAACGGGTCACTGCTCTGCGCGATGGCGTTCGCGGGACCAGCGGCGAGGATCTTCTTGTTGTGCAACATGGCGATCCGGTCCGCGATGCGGAAGACGGAGGCCATGTCGTGCGAGATCACCACCGAGGTGACCTTATACCGCTCGCAGGCGTCGAGGATCATCTCGTCGACGTTCCGAGTCGCGAGGGGATCGAGGCCCGTTGTCGGCTCGTCGTACATGAGGATCTCGGGCTCGAGCACGAGCGCGCGCGCGAGGCCGACGCGCTTGCGCATGCCGCCCGACAGCTCGCCCGGATACTTCTTCTGCGTGCCCTGGAGGCCCAGCGCGCCGAGGCGATCCGAAACGATGTCCCGGATCTCCGCGGTGCTCTTCTTCGTGTGCTCCTTGAGCGGGAACGCGCAGTTCTCCTCGACGGTCAACGAATCGAACAGCGCCGAGAACTGGAACACCAACCCGAACTTACGCCGGAACTTGGCCAGCTCCTGTGGGTTGAGCGACAGCACGTCGGTTCCGTCGACCCAGATGTGACCTTTGTCGGGTCGCAGCAGGCACATGAAGTGCTTGATGAGCACGCTCTTACCAGCGCCCGATGCGCCGAGGATGACGTTGACCTTGCCGCGCTCGAGGTCGAGGTCGATGCTATCGAGCACGAGGTTCGTACCGAACGACTTCGTGAGACCCCGCACACGAACCTGCCAGCGCTCATCCGGTTGATCCGGAGGCGTCAGCCCGATGATCTCGCTCGCGAGCTGAGGGGTCTCGGCCATCAGCTCTTACCCGTCCCGAACAAGCTGAACAGGATGTCGGTGAGGAAGTAGTCGAGCACGAGCGTGGTCACGCTGCCGAGCACGACGGCCCGCGTGGTGCCCATGCCCACGCCGCGACCACCGCCCTGTGCGTTGTAGCCCTGGTAGCAGCCGATGAGCGCGACCAGGAAGCCGAAGATCACGCTCTTGATCATCCCCTGCAGCACGTCGGTGGGCGTGACGAGGTCCTGCAGCTTCGCCCACCACTGTCCCTGGTGCACTCCCTCGACGATCACGGCCACGAAGTACGCGCCGCCCATGCCGATCACGAAGAACAACAGCGTGAGGATCGGCGTCACGATCATCGCGGCGATCAACCGCGGCAGCACGAGGTACTGCACCGGGTTGACGGCCATCGATTCGAGCGCGTCGATCTGCTCGGAGATTCGCATCGTGCCGAGCTCGGTCGCGATGCCAGCGCCCGCGCGTCCGGAGAGCATGAGCGCGGTGAGCACCGGTGCGAGCTCGAGCGAGAGCGCCTTGCCCGTCGCGGCGCCGGAGAACGATTCGAAGCCCAGCTGGCGAAACGCGAACACCGACTGCAGCGAGAGCACCATGCCGGTGAACGCGCCGACGAGCAGCACGATCGGCAGGCTGCCGAAGCCGATGTACTCGGCGGCCTCGAGATAGTTCTTTCCGCGGAACGGGCGGCGCGGGAGCCACGCGAGCGCGCGCGCCATCAGCAGCAGGTGGCCGCCAACGGTGTCGAGGAACCGCACGAGCGGCGCGCCCGCGTCCTTGAAGCCGCCGATCACGGCGTTCCCGACGCCCTCGCTCGGTGCAGCGGCGCCATTTGCAGGCGCAGGTGTCGGCGCCGGTGCCGGCGGGGCTTCGCCGGGCGGAGCGACGACCACGGGCTGTCCGGGCTCCGGACGAACGCCGGTGGGCTCGTCCTCGGCGTCGCGCGTCACGGTGGATCTCCCACGTAGGTGCGCGGCACCCGCTTGCTCATGCCGCAGGTCACCTCGTACTCGGAGAGACCGGACCAGTCGCCGTACTCCGCCGCGGTGATCATGACGCCACCGGCCGCGCGTCCGAGGAGCACCACCGGATCACCGACGTTCACGCCCGGCACATCGGTGACGTCCGCGATCGCGATGTCCATGCTGATCCGGCCGACGAGCGGCACGCGCTTTCCGCGAATCGCGACCTCGGCGCGGCCCGACGCGCGGCGCGGGAGACCATCTGCGTAGCCGAGTGGCAGCACGGCGACCGTGCTGTCGCGCGACGCGCGCCACGATGCGCCGTACCCGATCGACGTGCCGGCGGTGATCGCGCGCAGCTGCGCGACCTCGGACACGAGCCGCATCGCCTGCGTTCGCTCCGCGCCGTCGGGCCAGCGGCCGTTGCCGTAGATCGCGATGCCGGTGCGCACCAGGTCGAACCTTGCCTCAGGAAACAGCAATGCACCGCTGCTGTTCGCCGCGTGTCTTGTCCGTACAGGCGCCCCAGCGGCGACGACCGCGCGGTCTGCCTCGGCAAACCGAGCCAGCTGCTCGCGCGTCATCGACTGCGGATCCACGGGGTCGTCGGAGTCTGCGCACGCGAAGTGGGTCATGAGACCCACGATCTGGATGCCGTTGTTCGCGGCCATCACGGCGAGCTCCGCGGCGCTCTCGACGGCGACGCCGAGCCGGCCCATGCCCGTGTCGACCTTGAGGTGAGCCTCGATCGAGCGCTGCCGGCGCTGGGCGATCGCGGCGATCGCATCGAGGTCCTCCGTCGAGCCGATGACCGGCGTGAGCCCCGCCATCACCATCTCGTCCTCGCCGCCGTGCTGGCTCGGGCCCATCACGAGCACCGGTGCGGTGATGCCTGCCTCGCGCAGTGTGACGCCTTCCTCGACGAGGCTGACGGCAAACCCTGACGCTGCCTTCGCACGCGTGAGCGCCTGCGCGACCGCGACGGCGCCGTGGCCGTAGCCATCCGCCTTGACGACGGCGAACACCTCCGCGCGCTGGCCGGTGAGCGTGCGCACGGAGCGCGCGTTGCCGACGATCGCGCCGAGATCGACCTCGACGCGGGTGCGCCGGATCATCGTCGACGCGTGCATCCCGCCGATCTGGCGCCCGTAGGCCCCTCAAGTCAAGCTAACCGGCGGATTCAACAGGTCTACAGCGCGACCTCGATCCCGACGGAGATCCGGTACTGCCGGTAGTAGAACGGGAAGCCCGCCAGCTGCGGAATCGGCATCACGAAGTGAGACGGATCGAACGTCAGCGCGACGCACGGCGTGACCGGAACGCGAACGCCGAGCAGGCTGCCGCCGAGGTAGAGCCCCGTCGACCCCTTGTCGACGCCCACCAGCTCGAACAGGATCGTGCTCGTCCCCGCTTCCGCGCGGCTGTACAGCGAGAATGACGCGCCCTCGTACCAGCGCCGCGACAGCGTCAGGTACGCGTTGAACGCCCCGAGCTTCGCGCGCGAGGTGTCGAGCGAGAACCACGGATTCCACTCGACGAGCGCGGCCGCGGTGAACCGCCCACGGTCCGCGCCAACGCCCACGGTCGTTGCCTGCGCCGCGTGCTCGAGTGCACCGCCGATGCGCGCATCGAAGTGCCAGCGATTGCCATCCGCCCCCGCGGTCGCAGGCGCGAGCACCGCGATGAGAAGCAGCGGCCTGCCACCTCTTGTACGTACGAAGCGCAATAGATCGGGGCGGCCCCCTTTCTTGCACAACAGGACGAGCACGAGGAGCGCGAGGCCGATGCTGGTTCCCCCACCGGACGCGCTGCAGCCCTTCGAGGTCTCCTCGTTCAGCTCCTGCGCGCCGCAGTAGCGGTTCGTCGAGTCGCAACCGAGCTTCTGCGCGAACGCGACATCGAGCATCGCCTCGATCCGCGCGCGCCGGCCCGGCGCAGGATCCACGATCGCCGCGATGAGTCGCGTCACAGAGAGCGTCGCGCGGGCGACCCGATCGCGCGCGCGTGGATCGTCGCGCGTGCAGTCGTCGAGCGCGCCGATGTGGTGATAGCCGTCGCGCGCGACCACGTAGCTGGCGGCGAACGAGTCGATCCAGTTCGCGACGTGCACGACTCGATCGGTCGGCGGATCGCGAAACGCGTGCGTGTAGCTGTCCTCGAGTGCGTGGATCGCCTTGCCCAGGTGGTACGCGAAGCGGGGAAGCTTCACGTCCACGCGGCCGCGAAACGCGAGGTACATCGACACCGGCCGCACGGCGTCGAGGTCCAGCGCCTCCTCGAGCAGGCCGCCATCGGCGAGCTGGTTCAGGATGAAGTCGCGACAGGCCTGAAGTGCGGCGGCGTCGCCGGTCGGGCCGTCGTGCTCCTGCTTGCGCATGCAGTGCGCGGGCTGGTCCTCGGGGTCGTTGTGGATGTGGACCAGGCGAGAGAGGTCGATCGGCTCGTTGTCGCGGAGGTCGTTCGAGCGCACGCCGGTGAGTAGCGCCATCGTCCACACGTCCCGGTCGCGCAACGTGAACGTGAGGTCGTCCATGGCGCGTCGCTGGTCCTCGGTCGGCCGTGGGGCCGCCGCCGGGTCGGGGAAGCCCGCAGCGCGTGCGCCTGCCACCGTGATGGCCTCGTGGCAGCCGGTCGTCACCGGCGACTCGATCTCGAACCCAGCCGCAGGGCGAGCCACGGCGAGGAGCAACACCACCAGGGCTCGCATTGGTAGGTCTACTTTCCCTCGCGCATTGCGCGAGTTTCCATACGACCCCCGTAGAAACCGTGCTCGCGGATTTCCCGCACACGGCTTGCGGGAGAGCTCTCGGACCAGCGGTACTGGGTAG
>JACCRC010000149.1 GCA_013813765.1 Deltaproteobacteria bacterium
GGATCGCACCGAGCAGCGGCAGGCCGATGATCAGCGGAAGGACGAACGAGCCGATCATGACTACTTGCCCTCCTGAACCGGAGCTTCGATCACGCGCGTGACCTTCGTCGTCTTGCGCGTGAGCGGGTCGTCGATGAACAGCGTCACCTTCGAGCCCGTATCGCCGTAGAGCACGTACAGATCCGGCGTGTCGTAGACCGCGCCGGTGTTCGGATCCTTGTCGGCGACTCCGTCACCGTCGACGTCCCAGCGCAGCTTCGTGGCCGCGCCGATGATGCCGGCGCCCGGCTTCGCCGTGAGGCGCAGGCGATCGCCGACGATCTCGTAGTTGAACGACGGCTTCGACTGGCAGTCCGTCATCGCGAACACCAGCGCAGCGCCGATCACGACGCCGGCGAGGTATCGCTGGACCTGACCGTTCTGGAACCAGCGCGACACGCGGCCGAACAGCCCGACGACCATCGCTGCACCGTTGACCGCGATCGTATCGATGATGAACCGGTCGACGATCTCGTAGAGGCCGCGCGCGACGATGCGGAACGGCTTGACGATCGTCGCGTCGTAGATCTCGTCGAACCAGAGCTTTGCCTTCGACGCCTCGTACGCGCCGTGGAGCGGACCATCGACGAGGTCCTCGACGGTCGACGACGGCTTGCCCGGTGCTCCATAGAACACCCACGCGAGGCCGATGCCGAGGATGCCGACGCCGAAGGCGATCACCATCAGCACGAAGATCATCGAGTCGTTCGTGTGCCCGAGGATGTTCTGCACGACGGCGGCGCCGTCGAGCGACGGGTTGTACCAGGTGTGCACCACCGACGGAGCGAGCCAGCTCGACAGTGCGTGGGTGAACGCCGGCAGCTTCGTCTCGCTGAGGTGCGGGAAGCCGATGACGCCGGCGATCGTCGCGAGCAGTGCGAGGACGACGAGCGGCATCGTCATCGACATCGGCGACTCGTGCGCGTTCTTCGCGGCCTCCGAGCGTGCCGGTCCGTGAAACACGAGGAAGTACAGGCGCCACATGTAGAACGCGGTGCCGAGCGCGGCGATCAGGAGGCCGCCCCACAGCACGTAGCCGTACCAGCTCGGCCAGCCTGGAGGCGCGGCGTTGCCGACGATGCTGAACGCGCCGCCGAGGATCTCGTCCTTCGAGAAGAAGCCGGCGAACGGAACGATGCCGGCGATCGCGAGGCACGACACGAGGAACGTGGCCCACGTGATCGGCATCTTCGTGCGCAGGCCGCCCATCGTCATGATGTCGCCCGGCGTGGTGGATCCGCCGTGCTCCATGCCGTGCATGACCGAGCCGGCACCGAGGAACAGACACGCCTTGAAGAAGGCGTGCGTCATCAGGTGGAAGATCGCGGCGGTCCAGTTGCCGGTTCCAACCGCGACGAACATGAAGCCGAGCTGACTGACGGTGGAGTACGCGAGGACCTTCTTGAGATCCGTCTGCGCGAACGCCATGAACGCCGCGGCGAGCGCGGTGAGGAGGCCGACGGTCGCGATGACGATCATCGCGGTGGTCGATGCGGAGTAGAGGAACGACAGCCGCACGACCATGTAGACGCCGGCCGTGACCATCGTCGCGGCGTGGATCAGCGCGGAGACCGGCGTCGGTCCCGCCATGGCGTCGGGCAGCCAGACGAACAGCGGAAGCTGCGCGCTCTTTCCGCACGCACCGATGAACAGACAGATGCCCGCCGCAGCGGCGAGGCGCTCACCGCCCCAGAACGGCTGGACGAGCGCGGTGCCGACGGACGCGTCCTTGAGCTGACCGAAGTCGAGCGTCTTGGTCGCCCAGAACAGCAGGAACATGCCGAGCAGGAAGAAGAAGTCGCCGATGCGGTTCACGACGAACGCCTTGCGTCCCGCCGTCGCGTAGTCCTCGCGCTCGTACCAGAAACCGATGAGGAGGAACGAGCAGAGACCGACGCCCTCCCAGCCGATGAACATCACCGGCATGCTCGAGCCGAGCACCAGGATCAGCATCGCGCCGGTGAAGAGGTTCAGGTACCCGAAGAACGCCGCGTAGCGCGGGTCGTGGGCCATGTAGCCCGTCGAGTAGATGTGGATCAGCGAGCCGACGCCGGTGACGATCAGGATCATCACGCCCGACAGCGTGTCGAGGTGGAACGCGAGCTCGACCTTGAGCTGGCCGACCTCCATCCACGTGTAGACCGTCTGTTCGATGCCGGTGCCGCCAAGGCCGTTCTTGTAGGCCTGGAAGAGGTGCGAGAACACCAGCCACGCCGAGAGACCGAACGAGGCGACCACCGCGGCGATCGCGATCGTGTGGATCGTCGTCTTCGACAGCCGGCGACCGAGCGTGAGGTTGATCAGCGCACCGATCAGCGGGAACAGCGGGATCCATGCGAGGACCGGGAGCCCGAGGAACTTGAACTGTGAGTAGTCCATGGCTCAGTGCCTCAGCGTGGTGAGTCGATCGACATCGACGTTGCGCCGCCCGCGGAACACCGCCACCACGATCGCGAGGCCCACCGATGCTTCGGCAGCGGCCACCGCGATCACGATCAACGCGAACGTGTGACCCGACAGGTCGCCCCACATCCGCGAGAAGGTGAGGAGCGTCATGTTCGCCGCGTTGAGCATCAGCTCGACGCTCATCAGGATGATCAGCGCGTTGCGACGGATGAGCACGCCGGCCACGCCGATCAGGAACAGCACGGCGGCGAGCACGAGGAAGTGCCCGTAGCCGACATTGAACAGGATGTTGCCCATGGCTACTTCCCTCCCCCTGCCGGCGTCGGTGTCGAGGGCTCACCCGTGTTGTCCTGGTCCTCGTGGAGCGGCCGCGCGATCGCGATCGCACCGACCACGGCGACGAGCAGGAGGATCGAGATCGCTTCGAACGGGAACAACCCGCCGTTGAAGAGGTCGGTGCCGACGGCCTTCACGCTGCCCCAGTCGTGGCCCTCGGCCGTGACCGGTGGTGCCGCAGCGGCGGCGGCCGGATTCGCGGGCTGCGTCTTCCAGAGCAGCATGATCAGGCGGCCGACGAGATAGAGGATCGCGATCCCCGCGATCGCCTGCCCGGCTCGCCCCGACGGCGCGACCGGTTCGTCCTCGGGCCGATTGAGGATCATGACGACGAACACGAACAGCACCATGATCGCGCCCGCATACACGAGCATCTGCACGACCGAGAGGAAGTGCGCGTACAGCATCATGTAGATCGCAGCGATTCCGAGGAAGCTGCCGACCATGCCCATCACCGCCGCGATCAGGTTGCGGCGCGTGATCACGAACAGCGCACCGCCGATCGAGGCCGCGGCGAACGCCCAGAACAGGAGCGCCATGCCCTTGCCCTTGGACTCGACGCGGTCGCTGTGCGGGTGGACCTTCGTCACGTTGACGTTCGGCTGAACGCGGGCGCGAGGATTGCCCGGCACCTGCTGCCCGGCGGGCTGCGCGTGTGCCACTTGCACGAACGCATCCACCGCTCCCCAGGCGAGGACCGCGCTGGTGATCATGATCAAGAACCGCATCATGCTGCCTTGTCCTTGTTACGCGCGATCGCCGCCTCGAAGTCGGGGCGGAACTTGGTGAGGAAGCCGAGCATCGGCCACGCGGCCGCGTCGCCGAGCGCGCAGATCGTGTTGCCGGCGATGCCGTGCGAGATCGAGGCGAGCAGCTCGAGGTCGCCCTCCTTGCCCTTGCCGTCGGCGACTCGCCTGCTGACCTTCTCGAGCCAGCCGGTGCCCTCGCGGCACGGCGTGCACTGACCGCACGACTCGTGGGCGAAGAACTTCATGATCCGCCACACGTACTTCGGGATGTCGCTGGAGTCGTCCATCACGACGACACCGCCGGAGCCCGCCATCGTGCGCAGCGCGCGGCCGCCGCCGAGGTCGAACTGCTGACCGGGGCGGACGAACACCGGCTTGATCCGCTCGTCGGTCTGCAGCGCGTCGAACTCGCACGGCACGTCGAGCTCGCTCGCGTCGAGCGGCGGCATCGACACGCCGCCCGGGATCACGGCCTTGACGTTGCGGCCCTTCCACACGCCGCCGCAGACGTCGTTGATGATCTGGTTGAACGTGATGCCCATCGGCAGCTCGAACACGCCGGGCTTGTTGACGTGGCCCGACACGCAGAGCATGCGAGTGCCGCCCGAGCGGCCGGTGCCGAGGTCGTTGAACCAGGCCCCGCCCTTGTCGACGATGAACGGCACGTTCATCAGCGTCTCGACGTTGTTGACGATCGTCGGGTTGCCGAACAGGCCCTTCACCGCCGGGAACGGCGGCTTGAGGCGCGGCTGGCCGCGCAGGCCCTCGAGGCTGTTGAGCAGCGCGGTCTCCTCGCCGCAGATGTACGCGCCGGCGCCGCGGTGCACGGTGAGCTCGACGTTCAGCCCGGTGCCGAGGATGTTCTTGCCGAGGTAGCCGCGTGCGTAGGCCTCGTCGACGGCCTTCTGCAGCACCGCGTACTCGCGCATCATCTCGCCGCGGATGTAGATGTAGTTGTGCACGGCCTTGAGCGCGTGCGCCGAGATGATCATGCCCTCGATGAGGAGGTGCGGATCCCAGTAGATCAGCTCGCGGTCCTTGCACGTGCCGGGCTCGCTCTCGTCGGCGTTGCAGACGAGGTGGACCTGCTTTGCATCCTTGGGGACGAAGCCCCACTTCGTGCCGGTCGAGAAGCCTGCGCCGCCGCGGCCGCGCAGGTTCGACGCCTTGACCTCGTTGATAAGATCCTCGGGGCGCATCGCGAGCGCCTTGCGGAGCGTGCCGTAGCCGCCGGACTTCTCGTAGCCGGCGAGCGTCTGCGCCTCGAGGTTGCCGAACCGCGCCGAGACGAGCTTGAACCCGATGTCCGACGGCATTACACGACCTCCGATTCGGGGGACGGATTGCCCTCGAGCTCGGCGATCACCTTGCCGACATCGCCGGGCGTGAGGTCGAGGAAGTACTTCGTGCCGACCACCGCACACGGCGCGTTGGCGCAGGCGGCGATGCACTCCTCCTCGATGAGGGTGAACTTCTTGTCGCTCGTCGTCCCGCCCTTCTTCACGCCGAGCTTCGACTCGAACGCGGCGAGCACCTCGTAGCCGCCGCGCATCATGCACGAGATGTTCGTGCACATCCGGATCGTCGTCTTCCCCGACGGCTCGCGGCGGTACATCGTGTAGAACGTCGCGACGCCGTACACGTGCGCGTACGGCAGGCCGAGCGTCGCGGCCACCAGGCGAAGGGCGTCGTCGGACAGATGCCCGTGCTCCTTCTGCGCCAGGTGAAGCGCCGCCATCACGACCGGTTGCTTGGTCGGATAGCGTTCGCAGAGGGCCGCGATCTTCTTCTGGGCGTCCGCTGAGAATTCGAGTGACATCGGGGTGTTGCCCTGCACCGACGCGGGTCGGGTAAGTGGGCGAAAATTAGGATGCCCCCTCGGCCAAAGCAATCCGTGCGGGCGCCAAAGAGTGCTCGGGGATCCGGTGCTTGGAGGCCTTCGACCGTGGTATTTCGTCGCGGGAAGGACCGAGAGAATCGATGGCCGAAGATGCACCGCTGTCCCGCGTCGAACGGCTCGCGCTCAAGTTCGGCGAGTTTGCCAACGAGAGTCGCCAGGGTAAGTGGCTCCAGAACCGGTTCCTCCGCGGCATCTCGTACCCGTGGGTGCGCGCCTCCATCTCGCGCCGGATGATCGTCGAGGGGCTCGAGGATCTGATGGCCCTGCGCCCCACCTCCGGGGTGATGCTCGTCGCGAACCACCGCAGCTTCTTCGACTCGTACGCGATGCTGCTCGCCTGCTACATGGGGCCGGTCGCGTGGGCGCGGTCGCTGCAGTTCCCCGTCCGTTCGAACTTCTTCTACGACAAGGCGCTCGGCATCGTGATCAACGCCGCGATCGCCGGCGGAGCGATGTACCCGCCGATCTTCCGCGACAAGGAGCGGCGCTCGCTCAACGACGAGGCGCTCGATCGCATGGTCGAGATCCTGAAGCGGCCGGGCTCCGTGCTCGGCATGCACCCCGAGGGCACGCGCGGCAAGGGTCCCGATCCGTACGAGCTTCTGCCCGCCCAGCCCGGCGCCGGCAAGGTCGCGCTGCTCGCGAGGCCGATGGTCATCCCGGCGTTCATCAACGGGCTCGGCAACAACATCGTCGCCGATATCCGCGTCACGTTCACCGACAAGGCGCGGCGCGAGAAGGCGATCATCTCGGTGTTCGGTCCGCCGATCGACTACGCGGATCTGCAGGCGGAGAAGCCGCGGCCCACGCTCTACAAGAAGTGCGCAGACCGGTTCATGGCCGAGGTCAAGAAGCTCGCGGTCCGCGAGAAGGAGGTGCGCGCCGATCTCATGGCGGGTCGTATCTCCGACGAGGATCCACGCTGGCTCGACAACCGCGGCGCCAGCAAGCTGTACGCGCACGAAGCGCCGCAGTAGCTGCTACGATGGACGGCAGATGGCCGTCGACGGACACGACGACACGATGGCGAGCTCGCTGCCGACCCTCTCGGGTGGGCAGACGCAGCTGGCCGAGGTCGTCGCGAACCGCTACGAGATCGTGCGCTGGCTCGGCGGCGGCGGCATGGGCCGCGTGTACGAGGTCAAGGACACGGAGCTCGGCGAGCGCGTCGCTCTCAAAGTTCTGCGCGGCGGCCTGTCGGAGGAAGCGGTCGAGCGGTTCCGTCGCGAGGTGCGGCTGACGCGGCGGATCCAGCATCGCAACGTCGCGCGCATGTTCGATATCGGCGAGCACAACGGCGACAAGTTCCTGACGATGGAGCTCGTCGACGGCGCGCCGCTGACGCGCGAGCTCGGCTCCTCGATCGCGTGGCCGCGGATCCAGAGCCTCTCGATGCAGATCTGCGGGGGTCTCTCGGCCGCCCACAAGAGCGGTGTGATCCACCGCGATCTCAAGCCCGACAACGTGCTGATCGAGCGCGGCACGGATCGCGCCGTGATCACCGACTTCGGCATCGCGCGCTCCGGCGACGACGCGGGCGTGACGCAGATCGGCGTCGTGATCGGCACGCCGCGCTACATGTCGCCCGAGCAGCTCGCCGGTACCGAGATCGATGCGCGCGCGGATCTGTTCTCGCTCGGCGTGATGCTCTACGAGCTCGCGAGCGGCAAGCGACCGTGGCCCGGCGACAACGCGATCTCGATCGCCGTCGCGCAGGTGACGCAGCCGATGCGCCCGCTCGAAGCGTCCGGGGTCCCGGCGGCGTTCGTGCAGGTGGTGTCGCGCTGTCTCGAGACCGATCGCGCGAACCGACCGTCGAGCGCCGACGAGATCGCCGATGCGATCGCCGAGTGCGTGTACACGGCGACGGAGACCACGCGCGCGCCGAAGCTGACGCGGCCACCGGCTTCGTCGCCAACTCCGCACCCGACGCTGCAGAGCGTGCCCGACGAGACGTCGATCGCGGTGCTGCCGTTCACGTGCGCGCCTGCGGATGACTACCTCGCGGACGGCCTCGTCGAGGATCTGATCGACACGCTGTCGTCGACGCCGTCTCTCAAGGTCCGTCCAGCCGGCGTCATCCGATCGCGGGGAGATCAGGACGCACGTGCGATCGGAAGCGAGCTCGAGGTCGATCACGTCGTGTCCGGATCGCTGCGCCGCACGCCAGCGGGGCTCCGCATCTCCGCGCGCCTGCTGTCGGTCGCGGACGGATTCCAGATCTGGGCGCGGCGCATCGATTGCTCGGAGGCGGAGGTCCTGTCGATCGCAGAGCAAGTCTCGCGCGGCGTGGCGCAGGCGCTGTCAACGCGCGCCGGTTCGTCGCCGAGCGCGATCGATCCAGAGGCTGTCGACTACTACCTGCGGGCGCGCGCCGAGCTCCGCCGGTTCTGGGGCGAGAACACGGAGAACGCGCGCGAGCTGCTCGAGAAGGCCGCGCTGATCGCTCCGACGTCGGCGCCGATCCTGTCAGCGCTCGCGTACGCGCAGGTCTACGTGTGGATCCGCCGCGGCGAACCGCACCAGCGCGGCATCGCCGAGCAAGCGGTAGAGCGCGCGCTCGCGACCGGTTTCGGCGAGGCCTACCTCGCATCGGCGAACCTCCTCCTCAACAAGGGCGACCTCGAGGGTGCCGCCGGCGAGCTCGGCACCGCCCTCGTGCGGGTCCCGATGTCGGCACTCGCGCACGAGACCGTCGGGCGCATCCTGATCGAGATCGATGCGGTCGACGAGGGCCTCAAGCACTTCGAGATGGCGATGGGGCTCGACGCCGCACGCGAGAAGGTCATCCAGCCCGACCTCGCCCGGATCGACGCGCTGCGCGGCAACTGGGACGCCGCGTTCAAGCGCGTCGACGCACTCGTCGCGGATCCCGATCCGCCGATCATGCAGATGGGCGCCGTGATGGAGGCGCGCCTCTCGATCTGGCGCAACGACATCTCGCGGATCCTCGAGGCGGTGAAGAAGATCCCGAGGCAGCTCCGCGGCGAGGACTTCGATGTGCTTGGCATCTACAACCGCTGGCGCTCGCGGAACGAGTTCGACACCGAGCGCTGGGTCGCGCACGCGCGCAAGACCGCCGATCCCGGTCAGCCGCGTCGCACCCAGCTCGCGACGCTGCAGCGGCTCGTCGAGCTGGCCGTGATGATGCAGCAGGAGACCGCGACGAAGGAGTGCCTGGCCATCGCCGCCGACTACGGCCTGATCGATTCGTACTGGGCGCGCAAGTGCCCGGTGTTCGCGCGCTACGAGGGCGCGGCGTGGCTCGACGAGTCACGCGCGAAGATCGCCCAGCGTGCGAACAGCATGCTCGTCGCGCTGCGCGCCGCCGGCGGCTAGTGGAGCTCGGGCGCGGGCGAGAACCTGCCCGCGCCGGAGAGCGCGCCGTGCACCCAGATCACGCCGAGGC
>JACCRC010000168.1 GCA_013813765.1 Deltaproteobacteria bacterium
GGCCTGCTACTCGGCGCTCTGGTGCCTACCGAGACGGGACTTGCACCCGCTGGATCATCACAGCCTGACGCCGGGTTCCCATCGGCTTCGCCAACGAGGCTTCCGTTGTCGTCACGGCGCTCCACGCATGCAGCATACGCGTACTCAGCACGGGCACATGAAGTACGGCAGCTCGAGTGTGTCGAGCGTCGTGCCATCGGCCCCCTGGATCGCGCGGTCGGTCCCGAGCCACGGGCGGCCGATCACCTCGAGCTCGCCGTCACCGTCGACGTCGACGATCTTCTCGATCTGCACGATGTCACCGAGCGACGACTTCACGCGCACGAGCTTGCCGTCGGCATCCGTGCGGTAGAGGCCCCACACGTTGATGTTCGGCAGGCCACAGCCACCGCTGTACTGCATGTGCACCGAGACCCAGGTCGCTCCGGTCATCGGGTGGCGCAGGACCATCGTCTGCGTCGTCGCGTACTCGTTCTGGTGCCAGATTCCGGGCTGCGAGTACTCGGTCCACTCGGTCTGCGCGCCGCTCGCCTCGGGCGACGCCTTCAGCGAGGTCACGGCGGCCGCGGCGAGCGGTTCGTCCTCGATCGCGAGCGGAACGATCACGTTCGAGTACGCGGACTCACGCGCGTACGAACCACCGGCGCAGTTGTCGAGCTTCGCGGCGAGCATCTTCGCGCCGTGCTCGAACACCGCCGGCGCGGTCCACTTGTCGTTCACCGACTCGATGCCCGCGTAGCCCGGCTCACCGGTGAGCCGCGCGATCACCGCGAAGCCGGTGATGGTCGCGCGGCAGCCGCCGTCAACCGTGACGTGCTTGCCGATCCAGCGCGCGTGCGCGTCCGGAACCTTGTCATCCGCGACGCGCGCGATCGCCGAGCTCTGGTAGTCGTCCTCCGCGAGCACGGGCTTGCCGTGGCGCGGCAGCGTCTCGAGCGATGCCAGCTTGATCCAGCTCGCTCCACCCGCCTTGAACACGAGGTGGATGTCCTTCGACATCGGCACCGGCGGCGTCACCTCCTGCACGCGTGCGGGCGTGATCGCCGGCTCCGGTACGTGGGTCATCACGATCGTCGCGGTCGGAATCACGCGCTCCTCCTGCGGCCGGGTCGCCAGCGCGAACGCACCGGCGATCAGCGTGGTGGCCAGACCAGCGCCGAGCATGCGCGTCAGGTAGGTCGAAGTCGGAGCGATCATCTCGGGACGCAAGGTCATCCCCCGAGGAGTTGCAACCGCTGCGCCGCGGGACAAGTCGAGGCGGCGCGCCCAGTTGCACGCCGGCGCGTCCGGGAGGACACGCGGCGAGACACGCTTTTACTGCACGCCGTCGAACGCGACGACGCTGTCGTTGGTCAGGCCGGCGGCGTTCGCCTCGTCGGTGTCGATGTGCATGTCGAGCGTGTACTCCGGGTTCACGCGCACGATCACGTCGCCCATCGTCATCTCGCGCGAGCCCTCGACGCGGACCTTGATCATGTCCTTGTCGGCGACACCGTAGTCGCGCGCCTGCGCCGGGCTCATGTGGACGTGGCGGTGCGCGAGGATCACGCCGCTCGTAGTGGTGACCGTGCCGGCCGGCCCGCGCATCGTGATGCCGGGCGTGCCCTCGAGCTTGCCGCTCTCGCGCAGCGGCGGCGACACGCCGAGCGTGAACGCGTCGGTCCTCGCGAGCTCGACCTGCGATTGGTTGCGCAGCGGCGCGATGATCGCGACGTTGTGGATCTCCCCCTTGGGTCCGATGATGTCGACGGTCTCGCGCGTGACGAACTGCCCGGGCTGCGAGACCTCGCGCTTCTTCGTGAGCTCGTAGCCGGGGCCGAACAGCGCGTCGGCATCTCCTCGGCTCAGGTGCACGTGGCGAACGCTGACCCCGATCGGAATCGGACGCTTGCGCACGCTGCGGATCGCGCCGGTCGTGCCGGCGATCGCACGCACGACCTCGCGCGCGATCATCCGCTCCTCGTCGGTGCGTACGACCAGGACCTTCGTGGGCGAACGCGGCTGGCTGATCTCGACGATGCCGCCGTGATCCGACGGACGCTTCGTCTTGTTCGCTTCTTCGTCGAGCGCGATGCCCATGTACACGAGGCCTTCGCAGACGCGGCTGCGCACCGCGGCGGCGTTCTCGCCGATGCCGCCAGTGAACACGATCGCGTCGGGCCCACCGAGCACCGCCGCGTACGAGCCGATGTACTTCTTGATCCGGTGCACGAACACCTCGACGGCGAGCCGCGCGCGCACATCCCCGGCTTCCGCCGCGGTCTGGATGTCGCGGAAGTCAGCTCCGCGGCCCGACAGACCCGCGAGCCCGGACTGCTTGTTGAGCAGCGTCTCGATCTCGTCGACCGGCATCCCGCCCCGCGCGAGGATGAGCGGGATCGCAGGATCGAGATCGCCGCACCGCGTGCCCATCACGAGCCCTTCGAGCGGCGTCATGCCCATCGAGGTCTCCACGGAGATCCCGCCGTCGATTGCCGAGACGCTCGCGCCGCCGCCGAGGTGGCAGGTCACGAGCTTGAGCCGCGACAGGTCCGTCTTCAGGTGCTCCGCCGCGGACAGCGCCATGAACTGATGGCTCGGTCCGTGGAAGCCGTACCTGCGCACGCCTTGCTTCGTGTAGAGCTCGTGCGGCAGCGCATACGTGAACACGTGCGGCGGCAGCTGCGCGTGAAACGCGGTGTCGAACACGGCGACGTGCGGCACGCCGGGGAACACCTGCTGCGCGGCGCGGATGCCGGCGGCGTTGACCGGGTTGTGCAGCGGCGCGAACCGCGCGCAGTCGTCGATCACGGCGAGCGCCTTGTCGTCGATCTTCGTCGGCGCGATCAGCTGCTCGCCGCCGTGCACGACACGATGACCGACCGCACCCAGCGCGCTCGGATCCGGCAGCGGACCACCGGGACGCGTGAGGTGCTCGAGGATCGCGCGGAGCGCATTGCTGACGCTCGTGCCGTCGACCTGCACCTCACCGCCTTCGTGGATGTGCACCGCATCGGGCGTGCCCATGCGTTCGGCGCGGCCGACGGCGAGCCGGTCCTCCGTGTCCATCTCGTAGAGGTTGTACTTGACCGACGTGGAGCCAACGTTGACGACCAGGACCTTCATCGACCCCGCATGCTAGCGGATCTCGGCTACGGTAGGCCGGTGAGCGACCACGCCGAACAGATCCTGGATCTCGAGGTCAAGCTCGCCTACCAGGAGCGGCTGATCCGCGAGCTCGATGCCCACGTGCGCGAGCTCGGAGATCGTCTCGTGAAGACCGAGCGCGAGCTGACCGAGATCAAGCAGACGATCAAGACCGGCGGCGAGCTCCCACTCGGCGCGCCGGGCGAGAAACCCCCGCACTACTGAGTGACGGCCGATCCTATCGATCAGGCCGTCACGCGCGCGGTGTTACGCCCGGGGGCATGAGGAC
>JACCRC010000177.1 GCA_013813765.1 Deltaproteobacteria bacterium
GCGCAGCACCGCGCTCGTGACGAACCCGATCGTGCCCTCGCTGCCGCACAGCACGCGCGCGAGGTCGGGGCCGGTGGCACGGCGCGGCGCGACGCGCGTGTGCACGGTGCGGCCGTCGGCGAGCACCGCGGAGACACCCACGACGGCCTCCTCGAAGAAGCCGTGACGCGCGCTCGACTTGCCCGGAGTGCGCACCGCGATCAGGCCACCGAGCGACGAGGTCAGCACCACCGGCGGGTAGTCGCCGATCGACAGGTTGCGCGGTGCGAGGATCCGCTCGAGCTCGAGCCCGGTCAGGCCGGCCTCCGCGTGGACGAGCAGCGAGTGCTCGTCGAGCTGCAGCACCTGATCGAGCCGGCGCGTGGAGATGAACACGCGCGGGCGATCTCCGGCGCCGCGCTGCGGGCGGCCTCCCGCTCCGACCGGGTGGACCGCGGCCTTGTATGCACCGGCGCGCCGGATCACCTCGGCGACCTCGGACGCAGAACCCGGCGAGACGCGCCAGTTGCCTGCGTCGAGCTCCTCCACGAACTCGCTGCCGATCGCGCCGATCAGCTCGTGAGCGAGGGACGTGTTGCTCATCGGTTCTTCTCCCGCAGGCCCATCTTGCCGGGGTTGAAGATGCCGTCGGGATCGAGGCTCGCCTTCGCCGCCTCGAAGATCGCCATCGCCTCGCGGTGCTCGCCGGCCATGTACGGCGCCTTCAGCAAACCGACGCCGTGGTGGTGGCTGATCGTGGCGCCGACGCGCGTCGTCGCTTCCATGCCGTCGCGCCAGATCGCATCGTACAGGCGCACCGCCGCGGTGTGATCGGGGGCGGTGCCGGCGAACGTGAAGTAGATCGAGCAGCCGTCGGGATACGCGTGGGAGAAGTGCGCCATCACCACCGCATGCTTGCCGATCGCGCTGCGCACCGAGTCATAGAGGTCCGTCAGCCGCTCCCAGCTCGACGCGACCTCCATCGTGTCGACGAACGCGCCGTCGCGGAACACCGGGCTCATCCGGTAGCTCACGTGGTAGCGGTGCTTGAGCCACGCCCAGCCCGGATCCTCGCCCTTGTCGCGGGCGCCCATCGTCTCGAGCTCGTGGAACGTCAGCGCGGCCTCGACCTCGGTGCGAATTCGTGCGCCCTCGAGGCCGATGATCAGGCGGCAGCCGCGGCGCGCGATCTTCTCGGCGACGGTGCCGAACAGCTTGTTGACGATCGAGCTGTTGCCGAGCGCGGCGTTCTTCGCGAAGCCGATCAGGCGATCCACGACCCGGTCGGCCTTCGGCTTCTCGGCGGCCGGCCACGCGGGCAGGGCGCCGGTCGCGATGCCAGGTACGGGCCCGCGCGTCTCTTGCTCGGCCTCGTCCTCGTGCGAGCCGAACGAGTTGATCAGCGTGTCGAGCTCGTCGTAGAGGCGCACGACGGCGGGGCGCAGGCCCTTCTGCAGCACGCGGCGGATCGCCTCGGTGCCGGCGTGGACGTCATCGACCTCGTAGCCGCGGAACACGCGTAGCTGCGGCGCGGGTGACACGCGAAGCCGCGCCGACGTGATCACGCCGAGCGTCCCCTCGCTGCCGACGATCAGCTGGTTCCAGCTCGGTCCGCGCAGCGCGCGCCCCGGTCCGTCGGTCTCGATCAGCTCGCCGCGGCCGGTGACCACCGAGAGCCCGGCGAGACGGTCCTCGACCTTTCCGTACTTCGTGGAGAGCTGACCGGCCGCACGCGTCGCGAGCCAGCCACCGACGGTCGAGCAGTAGATCGACGACGGGAAGTGGCCGAACGTGTAGCCGCGCCGCGCGAGCTCGCGCTCGAACCGCTCGCCCGACAGCCCGGCCTCGACGTCGCAGATCAGCTCGTCGGAGTGCACCGATCGCAGCGCCTGCATGCGCTTCGTGTCGATCGTGATGCCGCCGCGGAGTGGGATCACGCCGCCGCACACGCCCGAGCCGCCGCCGTACGGGATGATCGGGATGCCTGCGGCACGTGCGAGCTTGACGACGCTGATCACCTCGCGCACGTGCTCGGGCCACACGATCGCGTGCGGCCGCGGTGCCGCGTGGATGCCATCGCGATACGCGATCAGCAGGCGCGGCCACATGTCCTTCGCGTAGGTCTCGAGGTCGACGACGCGCATCGAGACGCGACGCGGGCCAAAGATGGCCTCGAGGTCGCGCTGCAGGCGATCGACATCGACCATCGCGCCGCGAACCTACCAGAGGAGGTGATCCTTGGGATAGCTTCGCCGCGTGAACGCCACCGACCTTCGCACTCTCACCGTGATCGGCGCCGGCACCATGGGGCACGGCATCGCGCACGTGGCCGCCGTGATGGGCGCCACCGTCCACCTCTACGACGCGCTCGCAGGCGGCGCGAGCGCCGGTAAGGACAAGGTCACGAAGAACCTCGCGAAGGGCGTGGAGCTCGGCAAGGTCACCGCCGCCGATCGCGACGCCGCGATCGCACGGATCCTGCCGTTCGACGAGCTCGCGGCGGCGTGCGCCGGTACCGACTGCGTGATCGAGGCCGTCCCCGAGAAGCTCGACCTCAAGCGCGAGATCTTCCGGGACCTCGAGAAGCTGACGCCCGCTCACGCGCTGCTCGCCACGAACACCTCGTCGCTGCCGATCGCCCAGATCGCGGAGGCGATCAGCCAGCCCGAGCGCGTCGTCGGGATGCACTTCTTCAATCCGGTGCACGTGATGAAGCTGGTCGAGATCGTGCGTCACGCGAAGGCGGCGCCCGAGATGGTCGCGCTCGCGGTCGGCCTCGCGGAGCGGATGGGGAAGACGCCGATCACCGTGACCGACAGCCCGGGCTTCGCGTCGAGCCGGCTCGGCCTCGTGATCGGTCTCGAGGCGATGCGGATGGTCGAGCAGGGCGTCGCGTCGCCGGCCGACATCGACACCGCGATGAAGCTCGGCTACGGCCATCCGATGGGGCCGTTGGAGCTGACGGATCTCGTCGGCCTCGATGTTCGACTCGGCATCGCCGAGTACCTCGCGGAGGCGATCGGCCCCGCGTTCACGCCGCCGCAGACGCTGCGCGACAAGGTCGCCGCTGGCAAGCTCGGCAAGAAGACTGGCGAGGGCTACTACCGCTGGTCGCCTGACGGCAAGCGGCTGTAAGTCAGTCGTCGTCGACGATGGTCAGCGTGCGCGTGATGTCCGATCCCGCGCGCGTCGCGTTCACGAGGCCGTTCCCCGAGATCGTCATGTCGACGTCCTTCGTGCCGTTGCTCGCGTTCTCCCGCACGCGGTCGCTGACGATCCGGATCGTCACGTCGCCGGTGGTCTGTCCCGGTG
>JACCRC010000179.1 GCA_013813765.1 Deltaproteobacteria bacterium
GCCTCGGCGACAGGCGTTGCCGCGCCTGTCGAGCCAGGGTCCGCCGCCGCAACTCCGAGCAGCGAGAGCGTTCCGCGATTTCCAGACGCGTCGAGCACGTCGATCGTCACGCCGCCGATCCGATCGACCTTTCCGACGCCTGGGATCGTGTCACCGATGCTGAAGCTTCCCTGCACCTCGGTCTCGAGCACGCGGACGGTGGCCCACGCATCGCTGCCGGTGCCGGTCGCGATCAGAACTGCGGGCTTGCCGCTGTAGGACGCGGACTTCGTCGGACCCGGGCCGGGCGGTGGCGGCGTGCACGTCGAGCAGAACATGTTCCGCTCGACGAGCCCGCTGCCATCCGGTGCGGTGCGGGTCGGTGCCTGTGGCCTGACAACCTCGGGGAGAGGGGGAGCCCCGTGGGGTGCGGGTGCCAGGTAGTCAGCCTCGACCAGCGCCGCGACCGCATGCGCCGCAAATGCGGAGCACACGATCACGGTCACCAGCGCGACGAACCAGGTCCGACGAAGGAGGCCAGACACGAGCGAGTGAAGCGTCGATCGCAGCATGTTGACCACGCTGCTTCATTCATCAAGGCCCATGCCACGCGTGCGTGTGGAGGCAAGGTCGCGAGATCCGGCGAGCGCCCGGTGATCGAGCGCCACCGCGGCCACCGTGTCGGCGATAAACCTGCCAAACTGGCAGCGCAGTGAGCGCGCCCACGCCGAAGATGATCGGCCGCTACGCCATCCTGGACCGGCTGGCAGTCGGTGGGATGGCGGAGCTGTTCAAGGCGACGCTCAGCGGCGATCACGGGTTCGAGAAGCTGGTCGTGATCAAGAAGATCCTCCCGCACCTCGCCAACGATCGGTCGTTCGTCGAGATGTTCATCGACGAGGCGCGCATCACCGCGCAGCTGGACCACCGCCACATCGTCCAGGTGTTCGAGCTGGGCACCGACTCCGACACGCCGTACATCGCGATGCAGCTCGTCGATGGCCTCGACGTGCTCGCGCTGCTTCGCGAGTGTGCGCGCGCGCAGATCCGGTTGCCCCCCGAGCTGTGTGCGCTGATCGCGCGGGACGTGCTCGACGCCCTCGACTACGCGCACAACGCGGTCGACACGATCGGCCGTCCGCTCGGCATCATTCACCGCGATATCTCGCCGGGCAACGTGCTGCTGTCGTGGCGCGGCGACGTGAAGCTGACGGACTTCGGCATCGCGCGCGCGGCCGAGCGCCGGCACAAGACCGAGGCCGGCACGCTGAAGGGCAAGTACGGCTACATGTCTCCCGAACAAGTATCCGGCGGCGAGATCGATCCGCGCAGCGATCTGTTCTCGGTCGGCATCCTGCTCGCCGAGATGGTGATGGCGCGCCGGCTGTTCACGTCGACGAACGACCTCGACATCTTGCTGATGGTCCGCGACGCGCGGCTCGATCGCCTGCACAAGTACGCCTCCGAGTTCCCGGTCGAGCTCCGCGTGCTCACGGTGCGCGCGCTGCAGCGGCGCCCCGAGGATCGCTGGCAGAGCGCCGCGCAGTTCCGCGATGCGATCGACGAGTGGATGCGCCGCACGTCGGGCGTTGGCTCGCGGGACCTCGCGTCGCTGATCGGCCAGGTGATCAACGCGCCGACCGCGGATCTCGAGCCGCCTGTGATCGCGAGTGGCGGCGTCGTTCGCCAGCCCACGCAAGAGGAAGAAGCGCTGTCGGGCCCGATGACACGGATGTCGATCGCGCGCGCCGAGGCCGAGGCCGCCGCCGCGCGCGCGGCGTACATCGCAGGCGACTCGATCCCCGACGGAGATATCGAATTCGAGGGCTCGAGCGGCGTCATCACCGTGGGCGAGGACGACCTAGTCGGCGAGCCGGTCGAGGTTCCGTCGGGCCCGCGCGAGATCGGTGACATCCGCGAGCAGCCGCTGCTGCGCGTGGTCTACCGGCTCGCGAAGCAGAAGGGCACGGGCATGCTCAAGCTCGAAGGCCGCGCCGGTGTGCTGAAGGAGGCGTACCTGAACGACGGGCAGCCGCAGTTCGTCAACTCCAACGTCGAAGGCGAGCGCCTCGGTCAGTTCCTGATCGCGCAGGGTGCTCTGAACCAGCAGTCGCTGCAGCGCGCGGTCTCGGTGATGCACCACTTCGGCGGCCGGCTCGCCGACACGCTGGTCGGGCTCGACATCCTCGATCCGCTCGAGGCGTATCGTCTGCTCGCGAAGCAGGTCGCCGCGAAGCTGATGGAGGCGTTCTCGTGGCAGAAGGGCCGCTTCACCTGGACGCCGCGCCATCCCAATCCGTGGAAGACGCGCTCGCTTCACCTCGATGCGTTTCGGGTGATCGGCGCCGGTGCCGCGCAGCTCACCGAGCCGATGATCGACGAGTGGTTGGCTGCGAACACGCAGCAGTTCGTGGTACGGGAGCCCACCGCCGATGGCGAGCTCGCACAGTTTGGCCTCGGCGATGCACTCCTTCGCGTGTATAGCCTGCTCGACGGACGCACGCGTCTCGGCGAGCTCGGCGCAAAAGTTCGTTCACCGGAAGCCCGCCTCAACCTCATGCGCCTGACGTACCTGCTCGTGCAGACCGACGCCGCCCGACTCTCGTGAGCGCCATCCTCACAGTTCAGGGGCTCGAGAAGCGATTCGGCTCCCGCCGCGTCCTGCAGGGCGCATCGTTCGCGCTGCACACGCGCGACCGCGTCGGGATGATCGGCGCGAACGGCGCCGGCAAGTCGACGTTGCTGAAGATGCTCATCCAGCGCGCGATGGGTGGCGATGATCCGGCGCTGATCCCCGACGACGGGCTGATCACCTGGAAGCGCGACCTGTCGCTCGAGTACGTCGCGCAGGAGCCGCGGCTCGTGCCCGATGCCACCGTGAGTAGCTCGCTGCAGCGCGACGGCGTGGCCGACTACGAGATCTCGACGATCGCCGCGGCACTGCAGCTGCCTCCGATGGACGCGCTGATTCGAAACCTATCGAATGGCGAGCGCCGGCGTGTCGCGCTCGGTCATGCGCTGCTCGGCCGCTCCGAGGTGCTCGTGCTCGACGAGCCGACGAACCACCTCGACACGCCGACCGTCGAATGGCTCGAGGGCCGGCTCGGTGGGTGGCCGGGCGCGCTGATCGTCGTGACCCACGATCGCTACTTCCTCGATCGCGTGGCGACGCGGATCCTCGAGGTCGATCGCGGCAAGGTCTACGCGTACGAGGGCGACTACGCCGAGTTCTTGATGAAGCAGGCGGAGCGCCTCTCGACCGAGACCGAGGCGGAGTACCAGCGCGTGTCGTTCATCCGCCGCGAGATCGAGTGGATCCGGCGCGGCGCACCGGCGCGCACCACGAAGGCGAAGGCCCGCATCGATCGGTTCGATGCCGCCGTCGGATCTGCACCGGCCACCGACGAGGTGCGCGGAGCGACGCTCGCGCTCACGCTCCCGACCGGGCCGCGCCTCGGGTCGACGATCGTGGAGCTGAACAGGGTCTCGAAGTCGCTCGGCGGAAAGGTGCTGTTCAAGGACCTGACGCTCGTGATGAAGCCCGGCGATCGCATCGGCATCGTCGGACCGAACGGTGTCGGCAAGACGACGCTGATCAAGACGATCCTCGGCGTCGAGCCTCCGGACTCCGGCAAGGTCACGGTCGGCTCGAACACGCGACCCGCATACCTCGAGCAGGGCCGCACCGAGCTGCGCGACGAGCTCACCGTGCTCGAGGAGGTCGGCGACGGGTACGACTACGTCGAGCTGCCCGACGGCAAGGTGCACGTTCGCAGCTTCCTGCGGATGATGGCGTTCCCGGACTCCGTCGCCGACACGCACGTCGGCAAGCTCTCCGGTGGCGAGCGCAACCGCGTGCAGCTCGCGCGGCTGCTCCGCAAGGGCGGAAATCTGCTGGTGCTCGACGAGCCCACGAACGATCTCGATCTGCCGACGCTCGGCGCGCTCGAGGATGGCCTCACGCGGTTCCCCGGGTGCGCGCTGATCGTCTCGCACGATCGCTGGTTCCTCGACCGCGTGGCGACCGCGATCCTCGCGTTCGAGGGCAACGGCCGCGTCACGCTCTACGAGGGCAGCTACGCGTTCTACGCGGAGCGCCGGCCCAAGCCGAGCGCGGCGGACAAGAAGGACGCCGCGAAGGAAGCGCGCATCCTGCACGGATCGAACCCCAAGGCCCGCAAGATCACGTTCAAGGAGCGCGCCGAGCTCGCCGCGATCGAGGAGTCGATCGCAGCCGCGGAGAAGCGCGTCGCCGAGCTCGAGGCGACGCTCTCGGATCCCACCGTCTTCAAGGACCGCGGCTCGGAGGTCCAGTCCCTCGTCGCACAGCTCGACGCTGCGCGCTTGGATGTCGAGCGGCTGTTCGCGCGCTGGCAGGAGCTCGACGCGATCGCCGCCGCGTCGCCGTGATCAGTCGAACGGCGACTTCTCGTGTGCAGCGCGCGTCGTCTCGAGCAGCTTTCGCATCTGCGCCGCGATGTCGGGCCGCATGTTGATCACGTTCGTGACCTCGTGCGGATCGGAGTGGATGTCGTAGAGCTCGAACACGCCCGCGGTCTCGATCAGCTTCCAGCGGCCCGAGACGATCGCGACGACGCCACCGGGATTCGAGCGGTCCTTGATCATCGCCGCGAAGGCGGTGCCGCCCTCGGAGTTATCCATCCGCTTGCCGGTCATCAGATCCGCGATCGAGCGGCCGTCGATGCCAGGGCCGCTGGGTGCCTGGAAGCCCGCGAGCTCGACGATCGTCGGCATGAGGTCCGTCACGCTGACCGTCTCCATGATGTGGTTCGGCTTGATGCCGGGCCCCGCAGCGACGAGCGGCACGCGGATCTGCGAGTTGTAGAGATCGGTGGAGTGATTGGGCTGGCCGTGATCGCCGAGCGCTTCACCGTGATCGGCGGTGACGATCACGATCGGGGCGTGCGCGGGCTCTCGATCGGAAAACGGTCCGAGCACGTCACCGACGATCGAGTCCGCGATCGAGAGCGAGCGGTCGTAGAGCGCCATCTTCTCGGCCTCGGCGGCCGGGGTGCCGACACCCATCTCCCAGTTGTGAGGCTCGAGGATGTGCATCCACAGGAACAGCGGCTTCCTGTCGGTTCGCTTCTCGCGCTCGGTGACCCAGTCCTTCGCCGCCTTGCCGAGCGAGCGGCCGTTCGCCTCGATCACGAGGTGCTCGAGACCGCGCTGCAGGCCGGTACGAACCTCCGGAGCGTAGAAGCCGCGGCAGCACATGAAGCCCGCGGTCTCGTAGCCGCCTGCGAGCAGCCGCTCCGCCAGGAGCACGTGGCGAGGATCCACGCGCAGTGCCCACCCGATCACGCGGCCCTTGATCCGCGTCGCAGCCGCGCCGATCACCATCGAGGGGATCGACCGGCGCGTGACGTTGCTCGGCGAGAACGCCCAGCTGAACACCGCGCCTCGCTCGCCGAGGCCCTTCAGCACCGGCATCTGTGCGGTTCCACCGTACGGCGGCGTGTGATCGGCGCGCACGGTGTCGATCGTGATCAAGACGATGTCGGGATGCGGCGACGCCGGCTTCTCGACGGGCCGGAACTCCGCGAGCGAGATGCTCGCGCGGATCTCCTCGAGGTTGAACAGCTTCTCGATCGCGATGCCGGCGAGCGGGCGGTCACCCCAGACCTCGAGGGTCAGCGAGGGGCGCGCCGACACCGCGTGGACCGCGAGGCCGATCGATCCTGCGACGAGAACGGGCAGGGCGAGCCCGACGTACCGCCTCGCCCTGCCGACGTAGTGCCACGCGATGCTCGCGATCGCGGTCACCACGACCGCGATCACCGGCGCGTAGAACAGCTCGACCTCCAGCGGGCCGATCCGGTGCTTCACGACGACGCGCCACAGCACGTAGATCGCGACCGCCGAGAGCACGAGTGCGGTGCCGAAGATCGGCAGGGGGCGCAGTAACGACCGCCGTCCCTTGCGCCGCCAGCGCCGATCGAACCGGCGGGCGATCGCTGCAAACATCCGCGCCGCCGGTCGCGATATCGCGATCAGCGCGAGCGCTCCACCGACCGCGATGATCGGCTGGGCGAACCCGACGGTCAGCGGCTTGAACGCGGTCCACGCGAACAGCTGCCAGGTGCCCTGAAACGCGATCCAGGCGAGCGCGAGCGACGCGATGAAGATCGTCATCACCCAGCCCGCGAGCCGCGGCATGCCGCCGCCTTCCTCGGTGAGCTGCTCTGCGAGCTCGCGCGTGCCCCAGCCCGCGAGCAACGCGCGCGACACGATGGCGAGCGCGAACAGCACCGGCGTCGCGAGCATCGCGAAGAACCCGATCGTCGCGGCGATGCCCAGCGGTTCGCCGACGCCAATTCCCTCGTAGCAGCCCGCGATGAAGGCACCAGCGCACGCCGCCACCGCGCTCGGCGCGAGCCAGCGCAGCGCGCGCACGATTCGCGAGCTGCGCGGCGCGGGCGCGACCGCCGGGGGAGCGATCGACTCCGGCTCGCTCGCCACCTCCGGTTCCGCAGGCGCGGGGTCGGGCAGGGCGTCGGTGGGGGCTTCCTCGGACAAAGGCGCGAAAATTGTACTGCGCCCCCACGTTGGTACCAACCTCGGGGGGTGCAGGCGCTCGCGGTCTTTCAGTCGCGCCGGATGGGCCTGCTGTTCATCCTCGGGTTCGCGTCGGGGCTGCCCCTGTACTTGACGAGCCAGACGCTCCAGGCATGGCTGACCGACGCGGGCATCCCGAACAGCCGGATTGCCGCGCTGAGCCTCGTCGGCCTGGCCTACACGCTCAAGTTCCTGTGGGCACCGCTGCTCGATCGGTTCGCGCTGCCCTACCTCGGCCGCCGGCGGGGGTGGATCATCACGTTCCAGGTCGGGCTCGTGGTCGCGATCGGCCTCATGAGCCTCCTCGATCCGGTCGCGGATCCAGAGCTGCTCGTCGCGGTCGCGATCGCGGTTGCGTTCCTCTCCGCATCGCAGGACGTGGTGCTCGATGCGTACAACGCCGACGTGCTTGCGCCCGAGGAGCGTGCAGCAGGCGCGGCGGTCTACGTGCTCGGGTATCGCACCGCGATGGTCGTGACCGGCACGCTCGCGCTGCTCCTGACCGCACACGTGAGCTGGAGCGCGATCTACGTG
Organism: Deltaproteobacteria bacterium; assembly: GCA_013813765.1. Classification (GTDB taxonomy): domain Bacteria; phylum Myxococcota_A; class Polyangia; order Haliangiales; family Haliangiaceae; genus JABFXX01. The sequence goes on from JACCRC010000179.1 coordinate 7,093, forward strand.
ACGATGGCCGCGCTGATGGCGGCCTGCATCGCCGGGACGCTGCTCGCCGAGGAGCCGCCGGTACCGCAGGGGCGACCGCGCTCGCTGGTCGAGTCCCTCTACCTGCCGTTCCTCGAGCTGTGGCGCCGGCTCGGGCCGCGGCGCGTCGCGCTCGTGCTCGCGTTCACCGCGCTCTACAAGGCCGGCGATTACTTCGCGCAGGCGCTCGTGATCACGTTCCTCGTGCGCGGCGCACAGTTCGAGCTGCAGGAGATCGGCGCGATCTACCAGGCGCTGGGCTTTGTCGGCACCGCGCTCGGTGGGCTCGCGGCTGGCTCGCTGGTCGCAAAGCTCGGGCTGCGCCGCATGCTGATCGTGTTCGGCCTGCTGCAGGCGTCGACGAATCTGCTCTACGCGCTGCTCGCCGTGACCGGCAAGAGCTTCCCGGTGTTCTGCACTGCGGTGCTCGTCGACAACCTCGCGAACGCGATGGGAACCGCCGCGTTCGTCGCGTTTCTGATGTCGGTGTGCTCACCGGCGGTGAGCGCGACGCAGTTCGCGCTGCTGACCTCACTCTCGTCGGTGGGCCAGCGTCTGTTCGGCCCCCTCGCCGCGAACGTCGTCGACGCCGTCGACTGGTCCGGCTTCTTCCTGGTGACCGCGGCGCTCGCGATCCCCGGTCTGGTACTAGCAGCGGTCGTGGCAAGGCCCGACTCTGCCGGGCCGCGCAGCAGCGCCGAAGGCGCTGCGAAGGTAGACGTCCGGTCCGAACCTAGATGACGCGGCCCATCTCGCGGTACTCGAGGCGCGCCGCTTCCAGTAGATCCGACGTGGTGATCGCGCGCTTCGCCTCCGCCGCGATCAGCGCGGCGCGCAAGGCCGCCTTCTTGATGTAGCCGCCAGCCATCTCGAACTTGCGAGCCATCATGTCCCAGTCGATGTCGGGCGCGAGCGGGACCTTCGGTGGGAACATGCTGCGCCAAAGCTCGCGGCGCTCGGTCTCCTCTGGCAGCTCGAACTGCACGCTGAACCGCACGCGGCGCTTGAACGCCTCGTCGAGGCCCTGCTCGAGGTTCGTCGCGAGCAGCGTGACGCCGTCGTAGGTCTCCATGCGCTGGAGCAGGTAGTTCACCTCGAGGTTGGCGTACCGATCGTTGCTCGACTTCACCTCGGTGCGCTTCGCGAACAGCGAGTCGGCCTCGTCGAAGAACAGCACGGCGTGCGAGCTCTCCGCTTCGTCGAAGATCTTCGCGAGGTTCTTCTCGGTCTCGCCGATGTACTTGTTGACGACCTGCGAGAGATCGATGCGGTAGAGGTCGTAGCCGAGCTCGCGCGCGAGCAGCTGCGCCACCATCGTCTTGCCGGTGCCCGGAGGTCCCGCGAGGATCGCGCTGACGCCGCGGCCGTACGGCAGCTTTGCCGCGAAGCCCCACTCCTCGAGGAGGAACGCGCGGTAGCGTCCGAACCGGACCACTTCCTTCAGCGCGTCCATCGTGTCCTTCTGCAGCACGAGGTCGGCCCACGTGAACCCGGTCGGGATCCGCTGAGCCATCGCGCCGAGGCGGTGCGAGAACATCAGCCGCGCCGCGTCGCCGAGGTCATCGATCGTGACGGCCGGGTTCTCCGGATCGCGCAGCTCTGCGGACGATGCGGCGCGGCCCGCGGCGCGCTTGATCACACCGCCGGTGAACGCGTAGCGGCTGGCGACGGTCTCGAGCTGTTCCTCGGTCGCGAGCGGCGGTGGCAGCACCTGTCCCCAGAGCGTGAGCCGCTCGCGGAACGTCGGTGACGGCACGTCGAGCTCGACGAGCGAGGCCACGGCACCGACGAGCCACGTCGGGTGCGTGGTCAACGTGAACACGATCGGGACCGCGAGGTCCTCGATACCGTCGGAGATCGCCAGCACCAGCGCGCGGGGCACGTCCTTGTCGATCGCCGATCCGCCGTCGAAGATCGCCACCGCGTCGCGCAGCGCGGCCTCGCGGAGCGCCGCGGCGATCCGCTCCTCGATCCGACCCTCGGCAAGCACGCCGGGCAGATCGATCTTCACGCAGTCCTTGCCCTGCGCACCGAGGATCGCCTCGACCACGAGCGAGCGGCCGACGCCCTCGGGACCCGCGAGGAGCACGCGTGGCGGACCGCTGCGATGGTCGAGCGCACGGCGGATCCGCGCGACGATCTCGGGGTTCATGACGATCTCGTCGAGCGTCACGCGACGCGCGCCGATCCGGGCGATGCCGTGCACCAACTCGTCGACGGTGTCGTGCCCGCGCAGGAAGCTGACGATCCGGTCCGCGAGGCGCACCGGCCGCATCGCCGACGAGGTCTCCGGTGCTTGCGGGCCGACCGTGACGATGCCGTGGCGGCGCAGCGGCGCGCCATCTTGAAAGCGGCGCAGCACTGCATCGGCCTGCGTATCGTCGCCCCCGCCCAGCACGCGGGCGACGAAGCCGAGGTCGGGACGCTTGCGCGTGAAGTCGTCGAGCGCGTAGGAGATGACGCGTTCGAGATCGTGCTCGAGCTCCGGTGCGAGCAGCAGCGATACGATCTGCAGATCCGTGCGCGTCAGCGAGAACACGCGCGCGAGCCGGCCGAGCAGTGGCTCGGGCTTGCTCGTCGCCGCGACGCGCAGTGCCTCGGCCGCCGCTCGGAGCCGCACATCCTCCGCATCGAGGCTGCCTGCGGGCAGCTCGACCGAAGCGCCGAGCGTGGCCGCGATCTCCTCGCCCGACACACCGAACCCGGAGCGGCCGGTCAGCTTGCCGCGCTGGGCATTGGCCGCGAGGAACCGCGCGAGCGCCGCGCGGGCGAAGTCGACGGCGGCCCTGTTGGCCCCGAGGGTTGCCATGAGGCGACAAGATAACCTGGGATGGTCTGGAATTTGCCCCGGCTCGGCGGTCTTCGTAGCGTGAGCGAGTGCGCTCCTGGTTCATCATTCCCGCGATGGGTGCGGTCTGCGCCGCGGGCGCCGCGGGGCTCGGCGTGCACGCCGCCGCTCCACTGCTCGCGCTCGGCCTCGCCGGCGCCGCGGTGGCGGCCTCGATCCGCGCACTCGTAGGTGATTCTCCTGCCTCGCTGACGGGCGCAGTGCTCGCGCCCCTGCTCGTGGTCGCGACCGTTCTCGATCCGGCGCAGGCACACGGCGTGGCGCTCGTGCGCGCGTGCATCGCGATCGCCGCCGCCGGATGGACGATCGTCGAGCTCGCTCGACCGACCACGTCACCACTCGTCGCGCTGTTGCCCGCGACGATCGCCTGCATCCTGTCACCCGCGTACGTCGCGCTGGTGGCGATCGCCGGTGCACGCCTCATGACCGCGCCCTGGCAGCGCCCGCGCTGGGCCGTCGGCGTTCCGATCGCCGGTGCGCTCGCGCTCGTGCTCGCGCTGATCGCCGGCCTCGCGTACCACGGCTCGCTCGGCGCGCTCGGAGATGCGTGGTGCGGGAGCGCGCGCTCGCCGCGCGGAGTCGCGTCGCTCGCCGAGCTCCTCGCAACCACGATAGGCCCGCTCGCCGCCGTCGCCGCGATCGCGGGACTCTCGTCGCTCGTGCGGGCACGCCACGCCGAGCTCGCGGCAGGAACGATCGTCGTCGGCTCCGTGCTCGTCAGCGTGCGGTCTGGCGCGGTCGATCCGTCGCTTCTCGGAATCACGTCGGTGTGCGCGGGGCTCGCGGTCGGCCGGCTCGCCGGGACGATCCGCTTCGCGGCGGGGCAGGCGTTCGCTGGCGCGGCCATCGCGGCGCTCGTCCTGGCCACGCCCGCATGGACGGTGATCGAGCACGGCTCGCGCGTTTCACGTGCGCACGCTTCGCGCTAACGTCAGCGCATGGAAGTGTTCCGTGGCCACGCCAGCCTGCAGCTCGCGCGCGGTGCGTGGCCCGGCTCCGCGGTCGCGATCGGAAACTTCGATGGTGTGCACGCGGGGCACAGGGCATTGATCGACCGTGCCCGCGAGCTCGCACGCACGCACGGCGTGAAGTCCGCCGCGCTGACGTTCGATCCGCATCCGATCGAGCTGCTGTCTCCCGGCACCGCGCCGCCGAAGCTGACGTCGCTCGAACGTCGCCTCGAGCTGATGGCCGCTGCAGGACTCGACGCCGTCCTGGTCGAGCCGTTCACGCGCGAGCTCGCATCGCTCGCACCGGATGCGTTCATCGATCGCGTCGTGCTCGGTGCGCTCGGCGCGCGCGCGATCATCGTCGGATACGACTTTTCGTATGGCGCTGGCCGCGCGGGCTCCACCGAGGCGCTGCGCGCGCATGGGGAGCGCGCAGGGGTCGAGGTCGCGATCGTCTCGGCCGTCGACGTCGGTGGCGAGGTCGTGTCGTCGACACGGATTCGCCGTGCGCTCGACGCCGGCGACGTCGTGCGCGCGGAGCAGCTGCTCGGGCGCCGCTGGGATGTCGACGGCGTCGTCGTCCATGGTGCGAAGCGCGGTCGCGCGATCGGCGTGCCGACTGCGAACATCTCCCCCGCGAGTGACCTCCCCGTCGCGCCGGGCATCTACGCCGTGACGCTCAGCGTCGAAGGCGGCCCCGAGCTGCCCGCCGTCGCCAGCCTCGGCACCAACCCCACGTTCGTCGAGGGCGGGCGCCTCGTCCTCGAGGTGCATGTGCTGGATTGGGAGGGAGATCTCTACGATCGGCGCGTGCGAACGACGTTTGTCGCCTGGTTACGGCCCGAGCAGAAGTTCGACTCGGTGGATTCCCTGATCGCGCAGATTCGACGAGACATCGCAGACGCTCGTCCTCGCTTTCGCTGACACGGTCAAAGGTGAGGCGCGGGCGCCTCGCGCCGTGACGCCTCAGGGTCTCGCGCGCGGTTCGGAGATGTCATGGCGCACGCATTGGTGATTCGCGACTTTGCGTGTGAGATGCCCTCGTCCAAGGGAGGATGTCCATGCGCTTGCGTACCATCGGTCTCGCCGCCGCTCTGTCGGCCGCTCTGTTTCAGACCAGCTCTGCCGTCGTCCAGCAGAAGGGCGCCGACGAACCGGTCGTCGCCGCCGGCAAGGCGCCGCGCACGCATCGCATGATCACCTGGTCGCGCGACTCGCACCTGGCCTCGCTCGGCCTTCCGGGCTGGAGGGCGATGTACGACCGCGATACCCAGGTGCCCGTCCGCATGTGGGGTCCGGGCACGTTCACCGCGGGCTCCGTCGCGACGCCCGCGATCGCCGAGGCCGCTGCGAAGCTGTTCCTCGCGAAGCACATCGACCTGCTCGCACCCGGATCGTCGATCAGCGACTTCGTCGTGGTCGGCAACGAGACCAACCCCGATGGCGACGTTCGCAGCGTTGGCCTCCAGCAGCTCTCGGGCGGCGTCCGCGTCCTCGGTGGCGCGGTCAGCTTCTCGTTCAAGGCCGACCGCATGGTCATGGTCGGCTCCACCGCACTGCCGGGCGTGCGCATCGCGGCCCAGCCGCCCACGAAGATCGGTAACGGACGCATCGCCGCCGCAGCGACCGGCTGGCTCTCCAACGAGGGCTACTCCGTGGTCGTTCGCTCGCACCAGGCCGAGCGCGTGATCGTCCCGATCATCCACCCGCGCACCGCGGGTCAGCCCGACATCGAGTACCGCCTCGCCGAGCAAGTCTCCGTCGAGTCGACGACCAGCGAGCCCGGCCGCTGGAACGTGTGGATCGACGCCGCGAACGGCACGCCGATCCTGCGCAAGAGCACGATCATGTTCGCGACCGGCAAGATCATGTTCGATGTCCCCGATCGCCACCCCGCCGGCGCGCGCAGCCCGAAGGCGGCTGCGCAGGCACGCCACACCGTCGACACCGTCGCGACGGTCGCCGAGACCGACGGCCACGTGACGTGGACCGGCACCGCCGACGCGACCGTGCTGCCGGGCCTCACCGGTCCGCTCGTCGCCGTCTCGAACAAGGCGGGCTCGCTGACCACCGACTCGCTCACGCTGGCCGACGCCGGCAGCGTCATCTGGAGCCGCGCCACCGACGAGATGGGCGACGCGCAGCTCTCCGCGTTCGTGTTCACGTCGACCGCGAAGGCCTACACGCGCGCGAACTTGAACCCGAACCTCGCGTGGCTCAACGAGGCGATTCCGGTCGTCGTCAACGAGGCCAGCACCTGCAACGCGTACTCGACCGGCGATGACATCCACTTCTACAAGGCCACGCAGCCGAGCACGACCGGCCAGCCCGTGCGGCAGTGCCAGAACACGGCGCGCCTCTCGGACGTCGTCTATCACGAGTTCGGTCACTCGCTGCACGCGAACTCGATCATCGACGGCGTCGGCGCGTTCGACGGCGCGCTCTCCGAAGGCATGTCCGACATGTTCTCGGCGTTCATCACCGATGACCACGGCATGGGCCGCGGCTTCTTCATGAGCGATGCGCCGCTGCGCGATATCGGCCCGTCCACGCCGCTGCGCTGGCCCGACGACCTCACCGGCGAGGTCCACGACGACGGCGAGATCGTCGGCGGCGCGATGTGGACGCTGAAGAAAGCGTTCGTCGCGCAGTACGGCGCCGAGGTCGGCAACGCGAAGGCGCGCAAGGTGTTCTACGGCGCCCTGCAGCGGTCGGTCGACATCCCGACCACGTTCGCCGAGGTGCTGGTCGCCGACGATGACGACGGCAACATCTCGAACGGCACGCCGAACATGTGCCTCATCAACAACGCGTTCGGCACGCACGGCCTCGCGGACCCGCAGGTCACGCTCGGGCTCACGCCGCCAGCGCGCGACAACTTCACGATCTCGATGACGATCAATCCGCCCGCCGGCTCCGAGGCCTGCGCGAATGCGGCGACCGTGCAGACGGCCGAGGTCGAGTGGAAGAAGCGTGACGGCCAGACCACGAAGATCGTCCTCGACGGTGCCGGCACGAGCTACACCGGCGTGATCCCGACGCAGCCCGCGGGCACGATTGTCGAGTACAAGGTCTCCGTCAAGCTCAGCGATGGCAGCGCCATCTCGTACCCGCACAACGAGGCGGACGAGTTCTATCAGTTCTACGTCGGTGACGTGGAGAAGCTCTGGTGCGCGGACTTCGAGAACGGCGCGGATGACTGGACGCACGGTGCGCTTCCGGCGAACCGCGACGAGTGGGAAGTCGGCCGCCCGATGGGCCTCGCCGGTGATCCCAAGAGCGCGCACGGCGGGCAGAACGTGTTCGGCGTCGATCTCACGCTCGACGGCATGTACCGTCGCAACGCGCAGCTCTGGGCCGAGTCGCCCGAGATCGATCTGCAGGGCAAGACGAACGTCCGCCTCCAGTACTACCGCTGGCTCGGCGTCGAGGACGGCTTCTTCGATAACGCGCGCGTGATGGCGAATGGGGCCAAGGTCTGGAGCAACTACGCGTCGCCGACCGAGACGATGAACGGGAAGGACCACGCCGACAAGGAGTGGCGCTTCCACGACATCGACCTCGCGGCGCAGGCCGCCTCGGGCAAGGTCAGACTTCGCTTCGAGCTCGACAGCGATCCGGGCCTGAACCTCGGCGGCTGGACGCTCGACGACGTGTGCATCGTCGCCGCCGCGCCCGCTCCGACCTGCGGCAACGGCAACCTCGACGAGGGCGAGGCGTGCGACGACGGCAACATCGACGACGGCGACGCGTGCGCCGCGACCTGCGATCTCCCCGGCACCGGTGGCGATGACACCGGCTGCTGCTCCGTTGGCGCCACCCCGGGCGGCGCTGCCTTCCTGTCGCTCTTTACGCTGGGTGCCCTCCTCCGCCGGCGTAAGCGCAACAACTAGTCACGAGTTACCCTCATCGCTCGTGGCACGGACTCGCCCTCCCCCCGGAGGGCGTTTTCGTTTTGTGCGCCCAGCATGGGCATCCATCCGGAGGTGAAAGTCCTCTCGTGAACAGGCCAGCGTGAACGACGTGAAGCGCAACTGCGGAAGGGCGACCGACGGTGGGGAGGAAGCGCCGAACGAAGATGCGGGTCGATGAACGAGAAGCGGATATCAGGCGACGCCGAGTGGGGCGAGCGGGCAAATGACCGCGAAGCTCCGATGGCCAAGACTCCGGCGGCGTAGATCCGACGACCGCGCATCGAAGATGGATGCTCTTACCTGGGGAGACCTCGCCTCACGCCTGAAAGGGCGACGCAGGATGTAGCGCAGCGAGGAGTCAGCAGAGGCCGTAGTCACGATGAAGCCGGTGAACTAACCGGAAGCCTTTGTCGGAGATGAAGGGCTGAACGAGAGGACGGATGACCGACGACGAACTCGACAAAGGACAGCGCCCGAAGCCTCGGCAACGAGGGACCTCGCGAGGTGCCAATGGTGAAGCCAACGGTGAGACGCGTGGCGGCGAACCTGAGTCGGCGAACGACGAGACGGTACATCCAAGGTGGAACGAGCTCATGGAGGAGGTCGTGGCGGACGCGAAC
>JACCRC010000199.1 GCA_013813765.1 Deltaproteobacteria bacterium
CGTCGCGCACGCAGAACAGGCCGAGCAGCCACGGACCTTGCTCGGTCTCGGCCGAGCCGAGCAGCGGGAACACGAGGTCCGCGCCGAGCTCGTCGAGCCGGGTCCTGAGCGCGAGCAGCGGCGCGCGCTTCGCCTCGGAGTCCGCGCTCGAGCCGAGGTCATCGAGCTCCCGGTTGACGATATCGCGATCGATGTAGCCCATGCGCACGCGGTCCAGCAGGGCGCGCTCCGCGTTCGCGTCGAGGCGCTCGGGCGCCGTCGTGCCGATCTGACCGGCGCGATCGAAGCCCGCGCCGTCGGCATCGAGGAGAAACACCGCCGCGTCCGTCACCCGCCGCGACTCCTCGAGCGCTGCGGTGATCCGCTCGACCATGTCGGAGACGTCGACCACGCCGGGCAGCTCCTTGCGGACCGCGTCGATCTTTCCTCGCAGCTCGGTGCGCTGTCGCAACAGCCAGCGGTTGATGCCGTTCTCGAGCCAGTTACGAACCGGCTCGAACAGGATCAGGATCACGAACGACGCGACCAGCGCGTTCAGGAGGTAGAGGCCCTTCTGGTTACCGGCACCGCTCGCGCTCGACGGTGACGTGAGCCAGTACAGGAGGAAGCCGTAGACCGCCCAGAGCAACACCACGAGCGTGCCGAGCACCGCCATCTTGCCGAGGAGCTCGTTGAGATCGATCAGCCGGTTGCGAAACAACGTCTGCGACAGGAAGTAGAGGTAGAGGATGCCGAGCACGTTGCCGACCGCGGGCCACGCCACACCGAAGCGCGGCAGCACGTCGGTGAGCGTCAGCGTGGTCGCGACGAACCCGCCGAGTGCGAGGTAGCCGACGCGCGTGCGCTCCACCCGCTTCGTGGTCGCCCGGTACATCATCCACATGTCCCAGACGCACCGGTACAAACCACCGAACACGTACAGGCCGAACGGCAGCTGGAAGTAGATCGATACGTGGATCGGCTGCGCGATCGCGGCGTAGACCAGCGTCGCGTACGCGATCAACGTCCACGCGAGCGTCACGCGCGGTCCGCGCTTCGGACCACCGATCGACGGCTGCGCGAGGAACGTGCGGAAGAACCGGATCGCGGTCGGCGGAATCGTCGCGGCGGCCCACAGCGAGAGCCAGCGCATCACCGGGCTCTCGGTCGACGCATCGATGAACGTGCAGAGGTGCCACGCGCTCACGGTGAACGTGAACAGCGCGAACGAGTTGTAGATCTTGTCCTTGCGAGACCTGAGCAGGACGCTCGTGCCGATCGCGAGGATCAGCAGCGCGGCGAGCAGTGCGGAGACGGCCTGGACGTCGACCACTGCCGGCACTCTCCCACATGGGGCCGAAAATGCGAACGGCCGACGGAGACCGCCGGCCGCTCGTCGAGGATCACGTCAGCTTAGCGCTGCGACGGGATCGTCTTGGTCCAGCGGTTCATCAGCTCCGGGATGACGCTGCCCGAGTAGCCAGTGATCACGCCGACGCCCTGAAGGTACTGCTCGGCGCGCATCGTCAGGTCGACCCACTCGTCGCTCGACATGATGGTGTCGAGCTGCTCGTGCGTGCCCTTCAGGAGGAAGAAGCCGTTGAGGTCCCCACCGTGGCGGTTGAGGAACACGGGCTCCCAGCTCTCGAGCTGACCCGAGCTCTTCAGCTGCGTGTAGTAGTTGACCGTGTGAGCGAAGAGCTCGGCGGCCATCCCCTCGCGGCCCGGGATCGCGCGATTCCAACCAAACATCACCGTATTCGTCTGCACCATTGTCTATCCCCCCTGTGAACGTTGTCGAACGCGCAACCTAGTCCTCGCCTCGAACACGGCGCAATGGATCGTGGCGACATCCGATACTCCCGATGTAGCGTCCGTTCGTGCAACCCCTCGCGAAGCTACCCGCGGTTCACGTTCTCGCAGACGCCGCCGCAGCGTCGAGCGGGGCGCCGCGGTGGGCCGTGGTCGAGGCGGCGCGTCGCTTGATCAACGAGCGCCGCGCTGCGCTCCTCGCCGGCACCGCGAGCGACGCGACGATCGACGCATCGGCCGTTGCTGCGCTCGCGGATTCGCTCGCCCGCCCGGCGCTACGCCGCGTGATCAACGCGACCGGCGTGGTGCTCCACACGAACCTCGGACGTGCGCCGCTCGCCGTCGCCGCGCGCCGCGCGATCGACGAGGTCGCCGCTGGCTATTCGAACCTCGAGTACGACCTGGTGAAGGGCGAACGCGGCTCTCGTCACGACCACCTGCGCGCCCTCCTGCGCGAGCTCACCGGCGCCGAGGACGCGCTCGTCGTCAACAATAACGCCGCCGCCACGGTGCTCGGTCTCGCGGCGCTCGCGACCGACAAGGAGATCGTGGTCTCGCGCGGCGAGCTGATCGAGATCGGAGGCTCGTTCCGCCTCCCCGAGATCCTGAAGCTGTCGCGCGGCGTGATGGTCGAGGTCGGCACCACGAACAAGACGCACCCGCGCGACTACGAGCAGGCGATCACGGCGCAGACCGGCCTGCTCCTCAAGGTCCACCGCTCGAACTTCGCGATCGTCGGCTTCACGAGTGAGGTCTCCCCGGAAGCGCTCGTTGCCCTCGGCCGCGCGAAAGACATCGCGACGATGATCGACCTCGGTTCCGGCGCGTTCGTCGACCGCCCGACCCAGCGCGCGTGGGGCCTCCCCGACGAGCCGACCGTCGCCGAGACCGTCGCGACCGGCGCGGACCTCGTCACGTTCTCCGGTGACAAGCTGCTCGGCGGCCCGCAGGCCGGCGTCGCCGTCGGCACGAAGGCCGCAGTGGAGCGCGCCCGCACGCATCCGCTGATGCGCGTCCTGCGCCCCGACAAGCTGACGCTGGCAGCCCTGCACGCGACGCTCTCGCTCTACAAGGACGGCAAGCTCGGGGATATTCCGACGCAGCGGATGCTCGGGCGGTCAGCGGACGAGCTTCGCGTCACCGCGAATGCACTGGTCGCGGCGATCGGCGAGGTCCGCGGCATCGCGATCGATGTCGCTGCGTGCACGTCCACCGTCGGAGGCGGCGCGATGCCCACGGCGGAGCTCGCATCGTGCGCGGTGCGGCTCGCTGGCTCGGCGAGCGCGATCGAGGAGAAGCTGCGCGCACACGGCGTGATCGCGCGGATCGACGATGGCAAGGTGCTGCTCGACCTCCGGACGGTGCAGGACGACGAGCTCGATCGGGTTCGAGCCGCTGTCTGCGCGCTCGGCGCCTAGTTACGGGACGGAGCGCCTGACGATCCTCCTCGCCGCGCCTTGTGGTATGGCAGCCCGAATGACCGCGGGTGGGGCACAGCAGCCGAAGATCGTCGCCATCGCCGGCGGCAAGGGCGGGGTGGGTAAGTCGCTTGTCGCGGCGAACGTCGGCATCTTCCTCGCGACGCTCGGCAAGCGCGTGGTCCTCGTCGATTGCTCGTTCGGGGCACCGAACCTCCACATCTTCGCGGGCGTGCCGCGCCCCACGCGCTCGTTGAGTGAAGCGCTCGCGGCGAACGGACCGGCGCTGACGGACCTCGCCATGCCGACGCATGTCCCGGGCGTGAAGCTGATCGCCGGGTTCCACGATCCGCCGTGGATCGCAGAGCCTGGACCGGCGTTCGTGCGGATGATCAGCGAGCAGCTGCGGCAGCTGCCAGCGGACTGGGTCGTCGTCGATCTAGGGCCGGGGCTCGCGTCGCCGACGCTCGAGCTGTTCCTCGAGGCCGACATCTCGCTCCTCATCTCGGTGCCCGATCCGACCTCGATCGAGCTGATGCACCGGTTCGTGCGCGCCGCGTTCCTGAAGTCGCTCGAGCGCCGCGGCCTCGGTCACCTCGGGATTTCGCGCGGCGAGCAAGAGGGTGGGTCGCCGAGCCCGATGGACATCTGGCTCGGTGCGGTCGAGGATCGAGCGCCCGAGCTCGACGAGCTGCGCGACGCGATCCTGTCGTTCGCGCCGCACCTGGTGATCAACTCGGCGCGCAGCAAGAGCGACATGGAGCTCGGCCGCGCGGTCGCCTCGGTTGCGCGGCGTCGGCTCGGGGTACCGATCCGCTACCTCGGTCACCTCGAGTACGACGAGGCGGTATGGGCATCGACGAGGCGGCGCCGGCCGCTCCTCATCGAGCACCCGGAGACGAGGATCGCGAAGTGCTTCGAGCGCGTCGCTCGCGGTCTGCTCGCGGTGCGGCCGCCGGTGCTCGATGGCGACGTGCTGCCGAGCGACTCGCACTACGAGTTGCTCGAGGTGCCACCGACGGCGAGCTTCGAAGACATCCGGCGCGCGAACCGCCGCATCCGCGACATCTACGGTGCGGAGTCGATCGCTGTCAGCGGGCTCTACGATCCGGCGAGCCTCGAGGCCGTGCACCGCCGGCTCGACCTCGCGTACACGAGCCTGATGGATGCCGCGAAGCGCAAGGAGTACGACCTCGAGCTGTTTCCCGATGGTGTGCCGATGCCGGTGTCACCGCCGATCCCGCCGAGCCCGGATGCTCCGCCCGCGCGCCCACCCGGGAAGGGTGATGATCCTGCGACGATCGTGATCCGCCCGCCGATGCCGGACGTCACGGCGACCACCGAGTTCTCCGGCCCCCTACTGCGCCAGATCCGCGAGGCCGTGGGCGTCGAGCTGCGCGAGATCGCCGAGAAGTCGAAGATCGGCATGGCGTACCTGCACGCACTCGAGGGCGAGGTGTTCGCGAAGCTGCCCGCTGCGGTGTACGTGCGCGGCTTCCTCGCCGAGTACGCCCGCGCGCTCGGCCTCGACGTGGAGCGCGTCAAGCAGACCTACCTGCGCCGCTACAGGGCGGTGCGACCGTCGCCCGATGACGAGGAAGACCCGCGCGATCGTCCCGGGAAGTCCTGACCCCCGGGCTTGACCCGACGGTGACCCGCTGCCTACGATCAGACCATGGCCACCCTGATCGACAATCCCAAGCGTGCGCGGCAGCTGGCTCGCGCGATCGCGTCGGACTTGACCCTCTATCACGAGCCGAAAATTCTCGAGGGGATCGCCAACGACAACCTGTTCGACGTGATGTCCGACGAGATCACCGAGGGGCGCGAGCTGTTCAAGAGCCGCGTCACCGAGGACATCTTCGGTCAGCACATCTACGAGCGCGCGATCGTCGACGTGCTCGTGAAGTCGAAGGGTCACGTCAAGTCGAAGATCTGGTGACCTCGCCCGTCTCGGCCGACTCGGCCGTCTCGCCAGACGAGGTCGAGGAGGTCGAGGAGCATCGGTTCGCCGCGGGTGACGAGGAGTCCGGCGGCAGGCTCGATGCAGTGATCACCGCGAAGATCGCCGGGCTGTCCCGCGCGCAGGTCCAGCGGTTGATCGACGACGGTCATGTCACCGTCGAAGGGGCGGTCGCCACGAAGGCCAACACGCGTCTCAAGTGGGGCGACGAGATCGTGGTCGTCGTGCCCGCACCCGAGCCGCTCGAGGTGCTCGGCGAGGACATCCCGCTCGCGATCCTGCACGAGGACGCGGATCTGATCGTCATCGACAAGCCCGCGGGCCTCGTCGTTCATCCGGCCGCGGGTCATGCGACGGGAACGCTAGTCAACGCGCTCATCTTCCAGTGCAAGGATCTGTCGGGGATCAACGGCGTGCTGCGGCCCGGCATCGTGCACCGCCTCGATCGCGATACGTCGGGCGTGATGGTCGCGGCGAAGTCGGACCGCGCGCATGCCTCGCTCACCGCGCAGTTCGCGGCGAAGTCGAGTGGCACCGCGCGGCCGGGCACCGGCATCGAGCGCACCTACCTCGCGATCGCGGCGCCACCGCCCACGGTGAGCGGGGGCTCGCTGCGCACGCTCTACGGCAGGCATCCGGTGAACCGGAAGAAGTTCTCCTCGAAGGTCGCGACCGGCAAGCCGGCGGTCACGCACTTCGAGGTCGTCGAGCGATTGCACGGCTCCGCGCTCGTGCGCGTGCGGCTCGAGACCGGCCGCACGCATCAGATCCGCGTGCACGCTTCCGATCACGGCTGGCCGCTGCTCGCCGATCAGATGTACGGCAGCCGCCAGCGCGATGAACGGCTCCTCGCCGCTGCCGAGGCCCTCGGGCGTCAGGCACTGCACGCGGCGACGCTCGCGTTCGATCATCCCGCGACCGGCGAGCACGTCTCGTTCGCAGCGCCGCTGCCCGCGGAGCTTCAGGCAGCGCTCGCGGCGCTGCGCTAGGAGCCTGTAGAGC
>JACCRC010000211.1 GCA_013813765.1 Deltaproteobacteria bacterium
GCACGCCGCACAGCGCATCGAGGGCGCCGTCGATGGTGCGGCGCTCGGCGATGAATGCGCGCAGCGCTTCGCGCTCGGGTGCGGTGGGCGGGCGGCGGCCGGCGATGCCCTCGCCGAGCGCGACACACAGCGCGAACTGATCCGCGGGCCCTTCCGCCGCGAGGCCGGCGCGCTGCTCGGGGGCCATGTACGCGGGCGTGCCGGCGATGTGGCCCGCGGCGGTGATCTGGGACGACGCGCCGAGCGACGGCATCTCCGTGGGCGCGAGCGGCGAGGGCGTGCTCGAGCGAACGGCGAGACCGAAGTCGGCGACGCGCACCCGGCCATCGCCGCCCAGCAACAGGTTTGCGGGCTTCACGTCGCGGTGGACGAGGCCAGCGGCATGCGCGGCGGCGAGGCCGCGCGCGGCCTGCGCGTACAGCCGAACGAGCGAGCGCCAGTCGGAGCTGGGACCGCCGCGCGACGAGAGTGTGTCGCCGGCGACGAGCTCGGTGACGAGGAAGACTTCTCCGTCGATCTCGCCGACGTCGTGCACGGCGAGGACGTTCGGGTGTGTCAGGCGGGCGAGGGCGCGGGCCTCGCGGAGCAGGCGGTCGCGCTCGCGGCCATCATCGGCACGATCGGGACGCACGAACTTGATCGCGAGCTCGCGGCGCAGCTGCGGATCCCACGCGGCCCACACCTCGCCCATGCCTCCGGCTGCGATCCGCCGATCGAGCTGGTAGCGGCCGAGCGTGCGGCGCACCTGCGAGTGCTCGAGCCCGCCGAGACCGGCGAGCACCGCGGCGCACGCCTCGCACGTGTCCACGTGCGACTCGATCATCGACAGCGAATCCTGGCCAAGCGCTCCTTCGACCATGCGTACGAGCTGGTCTTCGCTCGGACAGTCGCTATCGTTCACGCGTCGTCTCCCTCCGAACCGTTCGCGAGCTCGGGAGCCTTCAGCACGCGCGACAGCGAGAGATCGATCCGGGAGTCAGCGGAGCGCACGATCGAGTCGAGCGAGTCCTCGTCGATGCCGAGCGCATGACCGAGCTCCTTGCGCGTCGACTCGGTCAGGTCGGCGCGGGCCTGCGCCAGCGTGCGCGCGACCGTGGCGCGGTGCACGGAGTAGAGGGCCGCGATCTGATCGAGCGTCAGGCCATCGACCTGTGCGTGGCGGAGGAAGTTGCGCTGCCGCGGGCCGAGCCCGGCGACCGCCTTCGCGAATGCCTGCTTGATCGCGCGGCTCAGCACTTCGCGCGAGTAGCGCGATGCGACGTCGGGCCCGAGCGAGGGCATGCCGAGCAGGTCGTCATCCGCGAGCAGCTCCTCGAGCTTGCGCGCCTTCTCGCTGCGCGCGATGTCGACGAGCGCGCGCAGCGCGGTCACGCGCAGCCAGTTCTGCAGGAAGCCGAAGCCGGAGTAGTCGCCGATCCGCGGCAGGCGGCCCTCGCTTGCCACGAACAGCTTGATCCGGAGCGTCTGCCGCAGCTCGTCACCGGTGACCGCGAGCCGACGGAAGCGGGCGAGGGCGCCATCGATATCGGCGCGGTGGATCTGCTCGAACGCGGAGATCGCGCGGGCGTCACCGGTCGCGCACCACAGCGCGAGGAACAGATCTTCCACGCGGAGCCGCGCCCACGCGGAGCTCAGATCCTTCTGCGAGGCGATCCGCTTCGCGAGCGCCTCCGCGAACTGCGCATCGCTGATGCTGGCGCCCGGGAACTTCGCCCGCGCCGCCTCGAGCTCGCGAGCGACCCGGTCACCAACCGCCGCCTCCTGCAGGAGCGGGCGTGCGTCCACCGGCGCTCCGGCCACGACCTTGTTCCACCACGGATTCACGGCGCCGAGTTATGCCACGGCGAGGGTGATTCGATACGGGCAAATCACGTCGCGGTTTCGACTGGAAGCTTGGCCTTCTCCCAGCCTGCGATCCCGTCCGGCATCACGTAAACCCGCGTGAATCCGAGCTCCAAGGCGCGCCCGGCGCCCGCGTGGCAGCTGTGTCAACCGGGGCCGGAGCAGTAGTAGACGAGGGTCGCGTCCTTGTCGGCGGGGAGATCCGAGGCCTCGATGAAGTGCGCATTCAAATTCTTCGCACCGGGCACGTGGCTCCGCTTCGAGCGGCCCGCGCCGTTGTTGTCGAATACGTGAAAGTCGGGCTCGCCGAGCCGCGCCGCCACCTGGGCGACGGTCAGCTCCGGGATGTTCTCCACCTACGAGACCGGCTTGCGAGCGGGCTGCGTGCGGTTGATCTTGGACTTCTTCTTCGACTTCTTGCCCTTCTTGCCGCTGCCGGGACCGGACCAGTCGGTCCAGCGGTAGCTCGGCTCGCCCGGGGCGCGATAGTCGACGTGGATGAAGTTCGAGGTCGGGTAGATGCCGATGCCCATGTCGCCGCCGTCCAGCGATTCCGCGTAGCTGTACATCTCGCGGATCGAGACGTCCTGGATGCGGATGTCCATCGCGGAGGCGTGGAAGTGGCGGCTGGAGTTGCGTTCGGCGAACCGGAAGCCGGAGATCAGGACGACCTTGCGGCCTCCGAAGTGATCGTAGATCCGGGAGAGCTGCTCGTAGAGCTCGGTGCGGACCGCACGGACCTCGCCGGTCTGGCGGCAGCGGAACAGGTTGTCGAGCTTGGCGAGCGCGGCGTCGTCGAACGAGCCGTCCGCCTTGTAGATGTTGACCTTCGTCTCCTCCGCGAGGTTCTCGGCGCGGAGCCAGACGTCACCGGAGGGCTTGGCCAGCGCCTCGGTGCGGAGCGTCGACTTGTTCGCGTTGTGACCCTGGAACATCGCGACCCGCTTGCAGCGGCGCTTGCCGTTCCTGGAGCCGCACTCCTTGCGGGTGCCCTTCGACTTCTGCAGGCGCTTCGCAGACTCGTACGTGGAATCCCGGGCGGCGGCCTTCGCCTTGGAGCGGGGCTTCGCATCCGCATCGACGGCGCCGACGAACGCGAAGGCCAGCGCGGCAGCGACGACGAGGAGGGCGCGGCGCATCGGACCGCAAGGCTAGGCCTTCCTAGGGATCGAACTCAAGAAAGGTGGGGCGTATTTGCTCTATTGGGGAAAGATATGTGGCCTACGATCCAGGAAATCTCGGAGGGATCGTGACGAGTGTTCAGTGATCACTCCGGAGTCGGCGTCGGCGGGAGCGCCGGAAGACTCACGCCGGGGAGCCCGGTGTGGACGAGCTCGATGCCGATCTTCGCCGCGATCTCGAAGATGCGGTTGTCGCGATAGAACTCGCCGAAGCAGATGCGCGTGATGCCAGCGTTCGCGAGCTGCTTGAAGCAGTTCCAGCACGGGCTCGCCGTGACGTAGCAGCTGCCACCATCGATCAGGACGCCGTTCTTCGCGGCCTGGATGATCGCGTTGGCCTCGGCATGGATGGTGGCGACGCAGTGGCCCTCCTCCATCATGTGCCCGACATCCGAGCAGTGCGGCATCCCTCGGATCGATCCGTTGTAGCCGGTCGACAGGATCGTGCGGTCGCGAACGATGACGGAGCCGACGTACTTGCGGGGGCACGTCGAGCGCGTCGCGACAACCTGCGCGATGCTCATGAAGTACTCGTCCCACGCCGCACGCGGCCGGATTTCCTCGGGCATGAGACGCATCGTACGCCGTTGAGCGCGCGTCGGGTGCCGGCGGGATCTCACTGTTCTGCTATGGTCCGCGACCTATGTCGTCGGGCCAGGACCAGTCCAAGTCGAAATACAAGGACACCGTCAATCTCCCGGAAACGCCGTTTCCGATGCGCGGTGACCTCGCGACGCGCGAGCCGGAGATCCTCAAGAACTGGGATGCGACGAAGCTCTACTCCCGGATCCAGGAGGCACGGAACGGCGCGCCGACGTTCCTCCTCCACGACGGCCCACCGTACTCCAACGGTAACATCCACTACGGCCACATCCTCAACAAGATCCTGAAGGACATCGTCGTCAAGTCGCGGACGATGGTGGGCTTCCGCACGCCGTACGTCCCGGGCTGGGACACGCACGGCCTGCCGATCGAGCTCGCCGTCGAGCGCGAGCTCGCCGACAAGCGCAAGAGCATGAGCTCGGCCGACGTGCGCCAGGCGTGCAAGGAGTACGCGCTCAAGTTCGTCGACATCCAGCGCGCGGAGTTCAAGCGGCTCGGCGTGCTCGGTGACTGGGACCGCCCCTACCTCACGCTCGACGCGAAGTACGAGGGCGCGATCGCCCGCGCACTCGCCACGTTCGCGCGCAACGGATACCTGTATCGCGGCAAGAAGCCGGTCTCGTGGTGCCCGCGCGACAAGACCGCGCTCGCCGAGGCGGAGATCGAATACAAGGACAAGACCTCGCCGTCGGTCTACGTGAAGTTCCCGCTGCGCACCGAGGACTGGGCCGGCAAGCTCGACCCGCAGCTCGAGG
>JACCRC010000227.1 GCA_013813765.1 Deltaproteobacteria bacterium
GCACGCCCGTGGGCGTGAGCTCCCAGCGCATGGGCGTCGCGCTGCACGGGGCAACGTTCGGCGAGCCGTCGCCGCTCATGCCGGCGCACATCCCGCCGATGCGCAGCGCGCCGCGCGCGGATGGCCGCATCCCGACGGCGTAGCGCCGGCGCAGCCACGTCGCGTGCGGGCCGATGACCGTGCGGCACGCGAAGCCGCAGGTCGCGCAGCCGGTCGCGCACGCCGCGTAGTGCGACAGCAGATTCACGGATCGATCGAACAGTGGATCGATCAGCGTGGCCGGCTCGTTCTCGGTGCTGTAGCCGCGATACGAGATCAGCTCGGCGGTCGACTGCACGTCTGCCGCGGCGAGCAACGCGAGCGCACCGACGAGCATGTGATCCGAGTGATCGCGTCCGTGCGTGGCGGCGACCTCGAGCGTCCGGATCGTGCGCGGCTTCGCGGTCGCGATGATCTCGCCGACCGCCGCGATCAGGCCCGGCCGATCGTACGTCGCGGGCACGAGCGCGATCGTGGTGCCGCCGAGCGCCTTGCCCTCCCACAGGCGCAGGAGGCTCGCCGGTTGCTCGCCCTCCTTGCCGCCGTCGGGATACGCGAGGAACACGAGCGAGACGTTCGCCTCGTCGAGCCGGCAGTGCTGCGCGGCGTGGCCCGCGAGCTCGATCCAGCCGCAGGCCCACGTCGGTGCGAGGCCCGCCGCCTGCGCATATGCCTTCAGCAGGCCCTCCGATCGCGCGCCCGCGATCGTGATGCCCGCCCGCGCGTCGGCCCCGCCGTCACCGGCGGTGACATAGACATTGAGCAAGCCCGCGCGCGCCTCGACCAGCTCCGTCAGATCCGGCTGCATGAACAGCAGGTCATCATCCTGGTGCGCGACGATCGTGACGTTCGCCGCCACCGGCAGCTCCAGCCCCACCGGCAGCTCGTCGCCGCACGCCGCGAGGGCAGCGATGAGAAGCCAGGCGCGCATCCGTCGGAGTCTTGCCGGAAGCAGAGCCAGATGTGCAAAAAAAGGGGTCCGACCCCATTTCTGCGCAACACGCGCATTAAGGGGGTCGGACCCCATTTCTTCGGCGCACGACGAGCTGCGCGAGACCGCCGGCCGCGCCGACGGCGAGGTGCGCGAACCAGAAGCCGAGCGAGGCGGCGAGGGCGTCGGGGAGCGAGAGGCCGAACAGCGTGCCGCCGAGCGTGATGTACACGGCCTCGCGCGCGCCTGTTCCTCCGACGGTGATCGGCAGGAACGTCGTCGCCGCGGCGAGGGGTACGAGCAACAGCGAGGCTGCGAGCCCGATCGGTGCGAGTGCCGCGAGGATCACCCAGCCCGCGGCGGCGGTCAGCGCCTGCGTCACCACCGACCAGCCGGCCGCCGCGGCGAACGCGGCGCGATCGTGCAGTACGGGCAACTTCGCGGCGCGGGTCGCGAGGAACGCCGGCAGCTTTGGTGCGAGCCGGCGAGCGCCCGCGATGCTCAGCACGAGCGTGATCGAGCCCGCCCACCCGAGCGCGGTCCACAGCCAGAGCTCGCGCGTGTCGATCGCACCACCGGTGGTCAGGATGCCGAGCGCGAGCAGCGAGAACAGCGCGAACAGACCGAGCGCGCGCTCGACGAGGACCACTGCGAGTGCGCTCGTCGCGCCTTCGTCGGGAAAGGCGTCGCGCGCGACCACGCCGCGGCCCACGTCTCCCGCGACCGCGCCGGGCAGGTAGTTGTTGTAGAAGAACGCGACGAAGTAGAGGTACGTCGCGCGCGGTAGCGTCGGGATCGCGGTCGCTCCGTACGCGCGCATCAGCACGCGCCAGCGCACCGCGCCGGCCACGACGTTGAGCGCCACGAGCGCGACCGCGGCGAGGAAAGCGGCGATCGAGATTCGGCCGATCGCCGCCTTCGCGTCGTCGAGGTCCACGCGCGTCGCGATGTACGCGAGCCCGGCGCCGGTGCCGAGCACCCGCAGCGCGAGACCGAGCCAGCGGCGCATCGGCCGCAGCATACGGGACCGGCGCGGCGCCGGCGAATCGTCGGACGCTCGCGGTGCCGAGGGCATCGTGTGCAGCCGAGGAGTCCGCGTCGCGCGGGTATCCGCGCCGCGCCCGGCTTGTGACGCCGATCCCTCCGTGTTAACGCGAAGCCGTGGGCGAACCGCCGCGGCCGCCGGACCGCACGTTCCTCGAACAGGTGCGCGATGCGTTCGCCCGGCCGGGGACGCAGATCGTGCTGTGCGGCGTGCTGCTCGCGCTCGCGTTCCCGGCACGCTCCTCGGGCGCGATCGGCCTCACGATCATCGCCGGCGCGCTCGGCGTGGGCGTCGCGCTGCTGTGGCCGAGAGCACCGGAGTGGCTCCGCAAGCCACCAAGCGACGTCACGTCGACGCTGGTGCTTGTCATCGTGGCATGTGCGGGACTGACCGTCTTCTGGGAGGTGATGACCGAGTCGCCCGACTGGCAGCTCGGCGACTGGGGGCCGCATCACGCGGTGCTCGCGCGGATCATGCCGTCGCTGCCGGGCCTCGACGTGCCGGTGTGGAACCACGCACTGTCGACGGGCGACGCACCGCTCGAGCTCTATCCCGCGTTCACGCACCTGTTGACGGGTCACGTCGCGATCGCGCTCGGCCTCGAGAACGATCTGCCGCTCGCACTGATGGTGATGGCGGTGCTCACGTACCTCGTGATCTGCGTCGCGACCACGGCGGTCGCGATGTTGATCGCACCGAAGCCGATCGCGCTGGTCGTCGGGCTGCTCACGCTCGTCGATAGTGGAGCGATCGCCCACGGCGGCACGGTCGGGCTGTTCCGCTGGGCCCTGCTGCACAGCGCGATCTCGCTCGCGTTCTCGACGATCGCCGCGCTCGCCGTGCTGGGTGCGCTGCGCAAGCCGCGGATCGGCATGTCGGTGCTGATCTGGGTGTTCACCGCGCTCGCGACGGCGTCCCACCCGGCGGGACTGCTCGCGACCGCGACGACGGTCGTCGCGCTCGCCGCGGTCGCGCTGCTCGCATCGGATCTTCCGCCGCGTCGCGCGCTCGCCGCGATCGGGCACGTCGCGATCGGAGCGGCACTCGGCGCCGCGGTGTGGATGCCGCTCGCGGCGCGCATCCTCGAGTACGGCCAGCACTACCCGAATGCGATCCGCTCACCGGTGAAGCTGATCGAGGATCTGCTGCAGTCGCCGT
This sequence comes from Deltaproteobacteria bacterium, assembly GCA_013813765.1. GTDB lineage: Bacteria > Myxococcota_A > Polyangia > Haliangiales > Haliangiaceae > JABFXX01. The sequence goes on from JACCRC010000227.1 coordinate 3,174, forward strand.
CGCCACACACCGCGTTCTCGATGCTCGTGTACGCGGGCTACTTCGGGCTGATCGCGGGACTGTGGTCGCGCAAGGCCGCGACCGTGTTCGTCTCGGCGACCGCGCTCGTCCTGCTCGTCGGGCTCTGCGACGTCGCGTACATGGCGTTCGATCTCGCGCCGGGGCAGGGCGCCGCGCGCCTGGGCACCGAGCGGCTCGCGCAGCTCGCGCGACCGTTCGTGATGGCGGCGGCGGCGTATGGCATCGCGATCTTCGTCGGCACGGCGATCAATGCGTGGAAGGGTGCGGGCAGGAACCAGCGGCTGATCGCTGCGGCGATCGTCGGGATCATGACCGCCACCGTGATGCGCTCGGCGCCGTCGACGTGGTGGAACGCCGCGAACCGCGCGTCGAACGAGGCCCGCGCGTATCCGTCGGACTGGAGCGGCCGCCAGCAGCTGACGCGCTGGGCGCGGATCCACGCATTGACGATCACGCCCGGCACGTGGGCGCGCGCCGTGTTCGAGACCGACACGCACGAGCACATGCACCTCACGGCCGAGACCGGTCTGCCGACGTTCCACAACAGCTGGCTCCCCGACCTTCTGCTGCGCGAGCGGATCGAGGATCTGTCGGAGGAGAGCCTCCGGCGCTTCAACGTCCGCTGGATCATCACGCCCGACAAGGAGCCGTCGTTTGGCGACGCCGCGACCGAGACCAAGCTCGGCACGTTCCGCATCCGCGAGGTCCCCGGCTGGGACGGCCAGTTCGCACGCATCGAGCGCGGCACCGGTCAGGTCAGGACGCTACGCCTCGACGATCGGGCGGTCGAGATCGAGGTCACCGGCACCACCGAGCCCGTGCTCGTCGCGCTCGGCACCGGCTACTACCCGCGCTGGCGCGCCACGCACGCGAGCGGCACCGACGAGCCCGTGTTCGCACTGCCTTCGAAGGCCGGCGCGAAGCTGCACGTGGTGTCCGCGTGGGTCGCGCCCGGCAAGACCACCTTCACCTGCGATGGCCCGCTGCCCTCCGATCACAAGGGCCGCTGGGTCTCGATCCTCGCCGCGCTGGCCGCGATCACCGGCATCGTGTTCTGGAGCCGCCGCAAGCTGCGCATCCCGGCACTTCGCCGTCTCGCGCGACTGCGTGCTCGCGCTCCGCGGATCGCCGAGCTCGCGGTGCGCTACGGCATCCCGACCGTGTGCATCCTCCTGCTCGTGCGCGGCTGCGTCGAGAGCCGGCAGATCACGCGCAGCATCGAGCTCGGCAGCGGCCTCCTCGCGACCGCGACCGTCGAGGGCCGCAGCGGCGAGGGCGAGTGGGAGACCTGCAGCTACTCGCGCACCGACGGCGGCTTCTCGTGCCACGGCCTCCTCGAGGCGCACGACGCGATGACCACGCTGCTCAACGATGCCATGCCGAGCTGGGCGTTCAACACCCCCGGCTTCGTCGCGTCCGGTGATGTCTCCGATGCCGAGATCCGCGTGAAGCTGCGCGCGCACCTCGATGGCACGTACTGGATCGCGACGAACGGCACCGCGACGCTCAGCGTTGAAGGTGAGGAGGACGTCTCCATCACGCGGAAGATCCTCGTGTTCGGCGACAACGGCGAGCGCGACATCACGATCCGCGCGCTGCTTCCGCTCGTCGACCAGTTCTCGTTCACGTTCGTCCGCGAGGACACGATTCTCCCCGAGCGGAAGTATCTCGATGCGCCACCGGTCGAGGCGCCGCCCGAGGTCCGCGCGATCCGCTGATCAGCGCGTGCGCACGCGGCGAAGCACGATCTCCGTCTTCGGTCGCGCGATCCAGGTATCGGGTCCGAAGGCGAGGAACAGCACGTGGAGGCCGGTCATCCCGTCGGGGACCGCGAACCGCAGCTTCGCGCCCTTTTCGTTCGGCATCGTCTCGACGAGAGTCAGGTGCACGAGATCGATCTTCGCCTGCACCTGCGCATCCGCGGGCTCGACCTCGACCTCGAGGACCTTCGGGTCGCTGATGTAGAGGGTCACCGTCGGCGCGACGCTGCCGCTCGGGCGCCACCAGCCCGTGCCGTTGAGATAGAGCTCGGGCGGCCTTCCATCGTGATCGAGGTACGTCTCGAGCTTCGGATCCGCGATGTCGTAGATCGCCGGCGGTTCGGGCGTCGCGGCAGTCATCAAGCCGGGCCGGTACGCGGTGCGTCGCGCGCCCTCGCGATCGGTTCGTCCCAGCGCGCCCTTGCCTCGCGACTCACCCGTGAGCACGGCGGTGCTCCACAGCGCCACCAGGAGCAGCGGTGCCACGATGCGGTGCTTGCGCTCGAGCATCCACTGCGCGCCGTACCGCCACACGACGACGAGCAGCGCGGCGAACGCCGGCCCGAGATCGAGCTGATAGCGCGAGCTGAGGCTCGGTGATCGCAAGTAAAACCAGAGCAGCGGCGCCGCACCGATCACGGCCCACACGGCGATCCAGCGCTCGTCGCGTCGCTTGCGCCAGGCGTGCACGCCCAGCGAGAGCCCCGCGATCAGCAGCGGGAGGTAGGGCCACGAGTACGCGGTGAAGTAGTACTCGCGCCAGCGCGGCGTCGCCGACTGCCCGACGTGGAGATCGCTGCTGTAGTAGACGTGGTGCTGGCCCGTCGGTCGGCCGAATAGTCCGCCGACCAGCTCGACTCCCGCCTCGACAAGTCCGACGCGTTGAAACGGATACGAGAACCGGGTCGCGTACACGTTGCCGTGCAGCGCCTCGATGTTGAGGCTGTGGCCGAACTCCGATCCGCCGCCAAAGCGCGCGACGTTCGTCGCATACAGCGTCGCGCCGCCGGCGACGAACAGCACCGCACCCAGCGCGAGGATCGGCAGCGCCTTCTTGCCCGCGTGCTGCAGGTAGATCACCGTCGCGATCGCCGCCGTCGCGAACCCGTAGAACCACACCGTCGGGCGGATCAATCCCGTGAGCCCCGCGGCGAGCAGCAGGATCAGATACCGATTGCGCGTGGGATTGCGGGCGAACGCGACGACACCGCCGAGCAGGATCGCCGCCGCGGTGTACGCGTACGCCGCCGCCTCCTCGTACACGCCGACTCGGCCGCGGAACATCGTGACCAGCGCGGGCAACAGGCCGACGATCAGCACCCCACCGCCGCCGATCCACCACGGTTCGCCCTCTCGTCGGAACGCGCGAATGAGCACGAAGAGCGTCAGCGTCATCCAGAACCACAGCGCGACTCGCTCGGGGAACGGTCCCTGACCCACGAGTCGCGCGACCAGATCGAAGGGCGTCAGCCACATCGGCACGCCGAGGCCCCACACCTGCTGCACGCCCGCGCCCGATGGACTCCACGCGAGGTCGTGCGCGAGTGCGCCCGGCGACGGGTGCATCGCGAGCCGTCCCTCGAGGAACGCGCTCACCTGGTTCCGGTACGCCGGCTGCGTCGAGTACATGTCGCTGCCCAGCTGCCGGGTGGCGAGCAGGAAGATCAGCGCGATGCCCGCCGCCACGCCAAGCGCGCGTAGCCGGGGACGGGAAGGCATCGCAGAGTCCTATCGCACTTCGAACGGCAATGGACAGACCTCGCTTGCGTTCGCCCCGGGGACGCATAGACTGCGGCGCGCATGGCGGACCAGCAGTGCATCGTGTGCGGGGGGAACCTCGAGCCCGCGGTCGAGAGCCCGCGCAGCAGCTATGCCGAGCTCGGGACCTACCGGATCGATCGCTGCACCGCGTGCGGTGCCGGTGCCACGATGCCTCGCCCGACCGCTGACGAGCTCGCGCGGTGTTACGAGGCCACCTATGGCTACTCGACGCACGATCTGATCGAAGTGGAGAAGCGCCGCCGCGCGGCCGCGATCCTCGACTGGTCCGGCGTCTCGCACGGCACGATCCTCGACGTCGGCTGCATGTTCGGCTTCCTGCTCGACGAGGCCCGTGGCCGCGGCATGGTCACCTACGGCATCGAGCTGTCGCCCGAGCCCGCGCAGGTCGCGGCCTCGAAGGGCCACGACGTGTTCACCGGCACGATCGAGGCGTTCGCGGCCAAGCACCCGAAGCTCCGGTTCGACGCGATCTTCGCGCAGCACGTGCTCGAGCACATCCCCGACCCGCACGCGTTCCTCGCGACCGCGAAGTCGCTGCTCGCGCCCGGCGGCAAGCTCGTCATCTGCGTCCCCAACTTCGACGCTCGCCTGCGCCGTCTCGCGCCCCGGTCGTGGGGCTGGTACCAGGTGCCCGTCCACCTGCACCACTTCTCCGCTCGCTCGCTCGAGCATCTGATGACCGCGACCGGCCTCGACATCGAGACCTCGCGCACGCGCGGCGGCGACACCCTCTTCCTCGCGCTGTCCGCGCTCCAGACACTCGGCATGTCTGTCGGCGGCTCCGCCGGCAACGGCAAGGGCGGGCTGACCAAGACCGCGCTGCGCCTCGTCGGCGAGGTCACGCGGCCGTACTACGCCCTCGGCGACGACGAGCTCGGCATCATCGCGCGCGCGTGACCGCGGCCGTATACTCGAAGGGTGCGCACCTGGCCGCTGCTGTTCTCGCTCGCGGCCTGTGGAGATAACCTCCCCGCGCGCGACGCAGCGCCCGACGTTCCTGGTCCCGCGTGCACGCCCGTGAGCGGCCAGAAGCTGCAGCAGCGCCGGATTGTCTACGGCTGCAAGGTGCCGGGCGCGCCGGTTGCCCCAGCATGCACCGACGACACCGTCGTGCTCGTCACGTCGCCGCCCGGCGATGCGCGACTGTTCGCGGTGCAGCGGAATGGGACGATCCGCGTGCTCGTCGACGAACAGCTGATTGCGATGCCGTTCGCGAAGCTGGGTCTGGACGACGGCGGGCCGGTCCACACGGACGGAAACGAGATGGGCCTCCTGAGCCTCGCGTTCCACCCGCAGTTCGCGACGAATCGCCAGCTGTTCGTCTTCTACACCGCGCTCAACCCGGATCCGATCTCGCTCAGTCAGTATCCGTACCTCGACGTCCTCGCGCGCTATCGCGTGGATGCAAACGGTCAGCTCGATCCCTCCAGCGCCGAGGTGTTGCTCTCGCTCCTCGATCCGTTCGTGAACCACAACGGAGGCATGATCGAGTTCGGCAACGACGGCCTGCTCTACATCTCGACCGGTGACGGCGGCGCCGGCGGTGATCCATTCGGCAACGCGCAGGACACGAGCTCGCTGCTCGGCAAGATCCTTCGCATCGACGTCGATCGAACAGATGCGGGCAAGCCCTACTTGATTCCGGCAGACAATCCGTTCGCGACAGGTGGCGGTGCCCCGGAGGTCTTCATCCTCGGTCTCCGCAATCCGTGGCGGTGGTCCTTCGATCGCGCGACCGGCGACATGTGGATCGGTGATGTCGGCCAGGAAGTCGAGGAGGAGCTGAACTATCTCCCGGCCGGCAAGCAGGCAGGCGTGAACCTCGGCTGGAATATGTACGAAGGAAACAGCTGCTACGCGGCGCCGTGCGACGTCGCCGGCAAGACGTTCCCGATCGACTCACGTGCCCGCACGCCGACGCCGTGGTGGTCGATCATCGGCGGGCAAGTGTATCGCGGTGACTGCTTTCCGGACCTCGTCGGATGGCACGTGTACACGGACTGCGGACACGGCGGTCTTGCGATGGCTCGTGTCGGCCCGGATGGATCTCGCTCGATCGTCGACGTCGCGAACACGTTCATCGCGTATCCGACGTCACTGCACGCGGACTCGCGCGGCGAGCTTTACGAGACCAACCTCGACGGAAGCATCTTCCGGATAGAAGTGGTTCCGTGACATGTGATCCTCGAGGCTCCACCTGAACGTCAGGTCGACCTGGTCGAACGCGAGCCGTTCCGCACCGGAGACCCACTGCCCGGCCAGTGGCGCACCGAGACCATCAGGACGACGGCCGTGCACAGGGGATGTCGGCCGTGTGGCGGTGACCACGTTCAGCGGATCGCCAGCGCCTTGATCAAAACACCGAGCTGCCGCGCATCGTCGTTGCATTTGCTTTGAGACAGCGGGCGCATCACTCGAGGACGCAGCTCGATGAACAGCGGCGCGCGCAGTATCTCCCGGTCCGGGAGCGCGATGCGGCGGGGTTTGTCGATGTCGTTTTGATCAGTGTCGAACCGCAGCGTGTCGACCACGACGTTGTTGACCAGGACCTCGACGTCATTGGACGTCCGTGTTCCGCAGACGACCGATGCGACGTGGAGCTCCAGCTTCGGCTGGGCTGGAGGGTCACCGTCCAGCTGCAGCACGATGGTCCCGGCCTGGCCTTCCGTCCAGCGTCCCCCGGACTCGGCCCACGACCAGCCGGCCTCGAGATAGTTGTTGTTCGCGCCGTTCTCGAAGCTGAGCTGCTGCCCGACGGCCAGCTTCGGCGGAGCTTCGAGCGGAGTGGCGCCGGCAGATGCGATCAGCGCTTCGATCGCCTCCTTGTTGCGCGAGCAGACGCGGCCGAATGGAATGGTCGCGCACGTCGCGCCAAGCGCCATGAACGAACGAACACGAGGCAAGGCATTCCACAGGAAGACGTACAGACCACCCGGCGCGGCGATGACGGGCCAAAGCGACGTATCCTTCTCACAGTCGCGCGTGGGCCGAGCACTGTAAACGCCGTTGATGGGAAGCGCATTTCGCGACGCGAGATACTCCAGCTCCGTGTGCGCCATCTCGATCCCGGCGGGGCCTCCCAGGACGCAGTCGTGGATCGGCATCACGTAAACGAACGAGTGCTTGTCGACGAACTCCTTCCACGCCTGAACGCCGTAGTAGGTGGGGCTTACCGCGCCGACCTCCTTACGCTTCCATGCGATGTGCGCCCACGCGTCGAACAGCTGCAGCACGACGAGCGCCGGGATGATCAGCTGCTTCCATCCGACGCGAAACCGCGTGAGCGCGGACTGCAAGACGACGATGATGACCAGGTACATCGGTATCCAGATGAACCGACCGGGACAGCGGAACTGATAGGTGATCCAGCGCAGGACGCTCGGGAACTTGTAGCGCAGGAGCGAGTAGCTCCCGACGTAGATGCGGGTCGAAAGCGCGAACAGGAACAGACCGAGGACCACAGCGAACAGGTACGGGTGCCGCCGGATCATGCCCCGCACGCTCGGGAGCTTCGGCAGGAACAATACGAGCAAGATGATCACGCCGACGCCGAGGTAAGCGAGCCCCTCATACTGTGCACCGGTGCCATCGAGCCACAGACGCTCGCCGAACACGCTGCTGAACCGGGGCAGGAAAAACGTCAGCACGTTCGCACTGGCGGCGTCGAACCCCCACATCTTGATCGCCGCGTCGTGGTCGAAGTAGCCGGCGAGCCACAAGGCGATCCCGATCGACGCGAACGCGAGCGGCAGCCACACTGCGATCATTCGCCATTGCTTCGAGCGCAACAGCGAGGCGCCGAAGATCGCGAGTGACGCGACCGCGTGATACGGATTGATCAACGAGCAGAGCGCGAGATGTGCAACCTGAACGATACGTAGCTTGCGCGGAGCGGGCGCACCATCCGGCGTGCGGAAGTACAGGAGCATGGACCATAGGAGCAGCCACTGCGCAGCGAGAGACGCGTGGTTGAAACGGAAGATCCACGATGGCAGCGCTACAAAGATCACCGCGGTGCAGATCGTCGCCGCCCATGTTCGCTGTCCGAGTTGACGTAGGAGCGCAACGCCGAATGCAGCCTGTAGCGCGTAGGTGAGCACATACCAGAGCCCGAGATACGCGCGCCCGGAGAAGCCGTCCCACGGAGGGATGACCGTACCAATCGCCTTGTTCAGCAGCGCCCAGATCGGAATGCTGTCAGTGAACGCGATGCTCTTCGTGAACGGCACGCTCATCGTGTGTGTCGTGAGGAGCGGCCAGTGCCACGGCTCGTCGAGGAAGTAGCGGTAGCCAATCATGTACGCGCGGTGGTCCTGCGCGGGCATGTCCCAGTAGCTGCTGGTTCCGATCGGATAGCCGAGCCCGCCGATCACCAGCAGCATGATCAGGCCGATCACGGCGGCGACGGCGTATGCGTACCGCGCGCGTGCCTCGCTCTGCCACCAGGTAGCGATCGCCCTCATTCGAAGTTTAGCTCGCGCAGGTTCACGCCGATACCACGAGGATCGGCGTTGCAACCAACGTGGTCGAGGCGGCGGTGATCACGCGGCCAGAGCTCCAGGTACGTGACCGGACCGGTAAGTAGAGCACGCGGGACCGCGAACGAATCACTTCGTGGGTTCTCGTCCGAGTAGCGGATCGTCCCGATCGCTGTGCCATTGATGCGCACTTCGAGATGCTGCGATTTGCGCCCACCACACATCACGGGAACCGTATGGAGCGAGAGGCGGGCGGCCTCTGGAATCTCGCCCGCGAGCGAGAACGCCAGTCGCGCGACCGGACCGTCAGTGAACCGACCCTGCTCTTCGGGCCATGACCAGCCGTAGTCGAAATACGCCGCAGGTGCCTCCGGGGTGATCTTCAAACGTGTCCCGATACCGAGCGGGGTCGCTGTCGGCACGGGCGGCGTCGCACGAAGGATCTTGCGGCTCATCGCCGCGTCGATCGCAGCCTTGTCCAGGGAGCAGACGCGTCCGAACTCGAACTCGCCACACGATGCACCGAGCAGCTGAAACCGATATGCGTTCGCTTGATCGCGACGCAGGAACACGTAGAGCGCACGCGGCCGAGGTGTCGATTTCGCAAGCAAGACCTCGTCGAACTGGCAGTTGCGCGTCGGTCGAGCACTGTACACGCCGTTGATGGGAAGCGCGCGCTCGGAAACGAGGTATTCGATATCGAGCGAGACGTAATCCATGTCCTTCGTGCCATCGAGGACGCAGTCGTAGGACGGATAGACGAACACTTCCTCGTGTGCGTGCACGAGCGTGCGCCAGCTCGCGAGCTCGATCCGCGGGTTGTCCTGCGCGCGGGTGTTGCTGCGAAGCATCGACCATCCGCCTGTGGCGTCGATCAGCTGGAGGACTCCGAGCGCAGGGACGATGACGATCTTCCAGCCGGTGTTGAACCGCGCGAGCCCTTCCTTCGCGAGGAACACCATCGCGACGTACATGGGTACCCAAACGAAGCGCCCGGGGCTGCGGAACTGATCGGCGAGCCAGCCGAGCTTCGAGGGTAGCGAGTACGCGACCAGCTCGAATCCGCCGATCCAGATGTGCGTCGACAACGCGAATAGCCACGCTCCGAGCGCGATCGCGAACAGATAGCGATGGCGCTTGATCACCGGCCATACACTGCGCACGCGCGGGAGGGACAAGGCCAGCAACACGAGTATTCCGAGTCCGGCGAAGGCCGCACCTTCGTATTGAAAACCGGTCGGGTCGACAGTGAGGCGATCCCCGAACAACGCGCTGTGGTACGGCATCACGAACGACAGCACATTCGTGCTCGCGACCTCGAAGCCGAACATCTTCAGCGCGGCCTCCTTCGCGAAGTAGCTCGCGAACCACGCACCCGCGCCAATAACTGCGAAGCCAGTGGGCAACCAGATCGCGAGCTGGCGACGGTTCCCCGCGCGGAACAGAGACGCGACGAAGAAGCCATACGACATCACCGCGTGGTACGGGTTCACGAGCGTCGCCACACCGAGCTGCACGAGCCCGTGCACGCGGAGGCCGCGCGGAGCGGCAGCCTTCGACGGCGTCCGCAGGTAGAGGTAGAGCGCCCACAGCGTCAGGAAGTGCGCCGACATCGACGCGTGGACGTAGCGATTCGTCCAGGCAGGAGCCGCGACGAACAGGAATGCGGTGCCGATCGTCGCCGCCCAGCTGCGGTGCCCGAGCGCGCGCAGATTCGCGACGGCGAGCAACGGCTGCAGGACGTAGAGCACCAGGTACCAGAGCCCGAGGTATGCGCGCTCCGTGAAGTCGCCCCACGGCGGGATCAGCGTCGCGATCGCCTTGTTCACGAACGCCCACGCGGGTATCGCGTCGCTGAACGCGATGCTCTTCTCGAACGGCACGTTCATCGTGTGAACGACGAACACCGGCCACTGCCATGGCTCCTCGAGGAAGTACCGGTACCCCATCATGTAGGCGCGGTGATCGGTGAGCGGGAGATCCCAGTACGCGCTCGTGCCCAGCGGATGGCCGATGCCGAACACGAGCAGATAGACCGTGACGCCGATCGCGCCCGCCACCAGGTACGCGTTCCTCGATCGAGCGGGGCGCTCGAGCGCTCCTCTGATCTGGCCGAGCACCGCGGCGGCAACCTACCAGAGGCCTTGCCATTGCGCTACCGACCGCGTTCCCCCTACAGTCCGCCGCTCGATGGCGAAGAAAGCACTGATCACCGGCGTGACCGGTCAAGATGGTTCGTATCTCGCCGAGCTTCTGCTCGAGAAGGGATACGAGGTGCACGGCGTGGTGCGGCGATCGAGCTCGATCAATCGCATGCGCATCGATCACCTGCGCGACAAGCAGGACCTCCACCTGCACTACGGTGATCTGACCGACGCGTCATCGATCAATCGCATCCTGCGCGCGACGACGCCCGACGAGATCTACAACCTCGGCGCGCAGAGCCACGTGAAGGTGAGCTTCGAGGTTCCGGAGTACACGGCGGAGACCGCGGGCCTCGGCACGCTGCGCATCCTCGAGGCGATCCGCGAGATCGGCGTGACGCCGCGCTTCTACCAGGCCGGCTCGTCGGAGCTGTACGGCAAGGTCGTCGAGACGCCGCAGACCGAGAGCACGCCGTTCTATCCGCGTTCGCCGTATGCGGCCGCGAAGCTCTACGCGCACTGGATCGCGGTGAACTACCGCGAGGCGTACGGCATGTTCATCTGCAACGGCATCCTGTTCAACCACGAGTCACCGCGCCGCGGCGAGAGCTTCGTGTCGCGCAAGATCACCCGCGCAGTCGCAGCGATCAAGCTCGGCATGCAGAAGCAGCTCGCCCTCGGCAACCTCGATGCAAAGCGGGACTGGGGCTACGCGAAGGACTACGTGTTTGCGATGTGGAAGATGCTCCAGGCCGACAAGCCGGATGACTACGTCGTTGCCACCGGCGAGACGCACACCGTCCGCGAGTTCTGCGAGGTCGCGTTCGGTCACGTCGGCCTGAACTGGCAGGACTACGTGGTCGTCGATCCGAAGTTCTTCCGCCCGACCGAAGTGGATCTGTTGCTCGGTGATGCGAGCAAGGCGAAGCGCCTCCTGGGCTGGGAACCGACGACGAAGTATCACGAGCTCGTGAAGCTGATGGTCGATGCGGACCTCGCGCTCCTCAAGAGCGGCAAGGGCGGCGTCGTCGATCCAGCGACGCATCCGTAGGCGGTTGCCACGCGGTGTGAACGGTGTCGCACTGTCGAGCGGATTTCATCGACACGAGGAATCACTCGTGTATGCTGCGCTCGCGGCGATGAATAAAATACTAGTCTTTACTGCAACTTACAATGAAGCGGACAACGTCACGACGCTCGTCCAGGAGGTGCTCTCGATCCTCCCCAACGCGGACATGCTGGTCGTTGATGACAACTCGCCCGATGGCACGGGACGCATCCTCGAACAGATCCGCGCGAGCGAGCCGCGGCTCCACGTGGTGCACCGCCCCGGCAAGAACGGTGTCGGTACTGCGCACAAGATCGCGATCAAGTACGCGCTGGCCGAGGGCTACGACGCGCTGATCACGATGGACGCGGACTTCTCGCACGATCCGAAGTACCTGCCCACGATGCTCGAGAACCTCGAGCACGCCGAGTTCGTGATCGGCTCGCGCTATGCGCCGGGCGGCACCTGCGAGTATCCGCCGTCGCGTGTGCTCCTGAGCCGCACGGCGAACACGCTGACGCGCGCGTTGCTCGGCATTCCGCTCGCCGAGACAACCACCTCGTATCGCGGCTTTCGCCGCTCGCTGCTCGAGCAGATGAACGTCGATGCGATCGAGGCGGACGGGTACTCGTACTTCGTCGAGTCGATCTATCAGGTCAGCCGCAAGACGCGCACGAAGGGCATCGGCGAGCCGAAGATGCGCGAGTTCCCGATCCGCTTCGTGGATCGCCGCGCGGGCACGACGAAGATCTCGAAGAAGGAGATCTGGCGCGGCTTCACCACGCTCGCGCGCCTCGCGATCACGCGCGCCGCCGACAAGATCGGCATTCGCCCAGCGCCGGTCGGCGTCGACAAGCCGCTCGACATCCATCCGTGCCGTGTGTGCGGCGGCGAGTACCACGTCGAGCGGTTCCCGCCGACGAACGAGGGGCATGTCGCTGCGACCTACAACTGCACGAGCACAGGGCACGAGTCGCACGGCCGGATCGTGCAGTGCCTGGGCTGTGGTCTGGTCTACACGAACCCGCAGCTGCCACAGGACGCGATGATGGCGCTGTACGCCGAGGTCCAGGACAAGACCTACCTCGAGAACATCGACGCCCGCGTCCAGACGTTCGCGTACAACCTCGACGCCATCAAGGAGTACCTGCCGCCGTCGGGCCGCATGCTCGACCTCGGCTCGTACTGCGGGGTGTTCCTCGGCATTGCGAAGGATCGCGGTTATGACGTGCAGGGCATCGAGCCGTCGAAGTGGGCGGCCGACTACGCGAAGGACCACGGCATCCCGACGATCAACGGCGGCATCGCGGATCTCCCGAAGGAGAGCGAGCCATTCGATGTGGTGACCTCGTGGGACGTGCTCGAGCACCTCTCCGATCCGATGGCGGATCTGAAGGCGATCAACGATCGCATGCGCATGGGCGGAACGTTCGCGTTCTCCACGCTCGATTTCGGCAACTGGTTGCCCCGTCTCCTCGGCGAGCGCTGGCCGTGGATGATGGACATGCACATCTACTACTTCGACCAGAAGGTCATGAAGCGCATGCTCGAGAACGCGGGCTTCCGCCTCGTGCACAACCGCGCGTACTGCCACATCATCACGCTCGAGTACTTCCTCCGGAAGCTCGACGCGCTGAAGGTCCCGGGCGCCGATCAGCTGCGCAAGGTCGTCAAGGCCACGCCGCTCAGCAAGATCTTCGTGCCGTTCCAGTTCGGCGACATCCAGCTCTACGTCTGCGAGAAGGTCCGCGAGCTCAGCGCCGCTCCGCCGGTGGAGTCGGACCTCGACGTAGCGCGCCGGCTGCGCACCGCGCGCTAGCTCAACGCGCGTAGCCGCGCATGAGGCGGTGATATCACTATTGACACCGATATCATCATTGCTACTATCCGGATGTGGCGAGCGTCGCTGACGTCGAGAAGGATATGGCGGCGGGGAACGAGATCCGGTTCGCTGATCTCTACAAGGTCTGCGAGCACCACTTCGGCGCTCCGAGAAACTCGGGGTCGAGCCACTGGCTCTTCAGGGCTCCGTGGCCGGGCGATCCCCGCATCAACATCCAGAACGATCGTGGTCGCGCGAAGGCGTACCAGGTGCGTCAAGTGCTCGCCGCGATCGTGAAGCTCCGCGACATCCAGGCCGCAGCGGCAAAGGCGACCGGGGACGCTGCGAAGCAGCCCCTCAAGACCAAGAAGCCGTCGAAGAAGAAGTGACTCTCCGATCGAACCAAACAACCACCGACGAACAAACCAAGAAACCAACCATCTCCAACCGGAGAGCCGTCATGGCAAAGATCGCTTCATCTCTTCCGTACAACCCCGAGAAGTACACCTACCGTGTGCGCTGGTCCGAGGAGGATCAGGAACACGTCGGACTCGTGGCGGAGTTCCCGTCTCTGAGCTGGCTCGCGAAGTCTCAGGGCGAGGCGCTCGACGGAATCACGAAGCTCGTCGGTGAGGTCCTCGAGGACATGGTCGCGTCGAAGGAGACGCCGCCGGCGCCGCTGTCGCTGCAGGACTTCAGCGGGAAGATCCTCGTGCGCGTCCCACCCGAGCAGCACCGCGAGCTCGCGATGGAAGCTGCTGAGCAGGGCGTCTCGATGAATCGACTGATCAGCAAGAAGCTCGGCGGCTAGCTAATGGGCCGCGGATTGCCTTCGCTTATGCGGAACAGGCCCACAGAAAGGTTCCGCAGCTACTAGTACCGGAGCTCGAGGGCGCCGGCGAACAGCGATCCGATCGCCACCTCGATCGCCGGCAGGCCCTGTGGCCGCACGACAAGCGGCGAGCCGGAGACGTCGCGGTTGCCGAACAGCTCCTTCTCGGCGAACGCGAGGCACGCGTCGTCGGGCGTTCCCTGCGGGCACATCGCGACGCCGCGGAACTCGCCGGAGCGGAAGCCGAGCTTGTTGAGGCCGGTGCGCATGAGCGGCGCGGGGATCTCGAGGTGGACCTTGTACCAGCCGGGTGCGGTGGTCACGAGCTTGCCGACGGAGTGACGCTTGCGGTCCTTCGGCAGCGTGTAGCTGTAGAGATCGAGGTTCCAGTAGAACTCGTACGTGGTGGCGGAGACGGCGTACACGTCGAGCTCGACGGAACGCGGGCGGCGCTCGTCGAGGAAGAACGTGATGCTCGAGTCTTCCCACGGGGCTTCCACGCTACGCGCCGGGTAGCGACGGCGGGTGACGTTGGTGGCCGAGATGACCTGCTTGCCGTCGAGCGTGGCGTACTGCTCCCAGCCGTGCGCGGCGTAGATCGCGTTCTCGGCGGCGCCGAGCTCGATCCGAGCGGGGCTCTTCCGCATCGCCTGAACGGCCGCGCGATCGACGAGCTTGAAGTCGGTCGACGCGCGCAGCCGCGGCCTCACGCCGAACCTCGAGTAGCCGCGGATATCCTGCTCGTGGAACGCGACCTCGTAGCCGGGGAGATGGCGGTATCGCTGCAGGCGCGCGTAGCCCTCGAAGCCGGGTGCGGCGAGCGCGAATGGACCGTCGACCTCGGAGATCAACGCCGCCGAGCTCTCGAGGTAGACGTCCTCGATCTCGAGATCGTGGTCGAACAGGAAGCTGTAGATGTGCATCGGCCACTCGGGCGCCGGGATGTTCTTGCGGCCGGTGTTCCATGCGACCTCGCCCTGCAGCGCGAACGAGGACACGATGCCGGTGCGCTCGCGCATCGACTTCCAAACACCGTCCGAGAACGGGAACCACGCGAAGTTGGTTCGCTTCATGTACGCGTTCGTGCGGAAGAACATGAACACCAGGAGGAACGCGGCGAGTGCGGCACGCGGCAGCCAGGGCGGCTGGAGCAGCCAGCGCCGGAACGCGATCGCGAGGATGATCACGAGCGTGCCGAGCCAGTGGTTCCCGACGAACTTCGAGGTCCGCGCGAACAACCGGATCGCGTCGGGGCTGGAGCCAGCGCCGAAGTTCCACGCGAGGAGCAGCAGGATCGCTCCGGCGACGTACCAGCGCGCGTGCAGGAGGACGTGATCGCGCGCGCGGACCGCGGCGGGCTGCAGATAGCTGCACAGCAGCGAGAGCGCACGGCCGCCGGCGATCCAGATCAGCGGCAGCGCGAACGCGAGGTAGTGACGGAACGAATAGTCCTGGAAGCTGTAGAGCGGGAGGATGATGAGGTTCGAGACGAACGCGAACAGCACGGCCCAGCCAATGATCCGGAACGGGCGCGATGCAGCCTCGGCCTTTCGGTCGGTCGAGCGCCCGAGGACGATGAACGCACCGAGGCCGAGCGCGAGCTCGATCGGATACGAGCTGAGGATGTTCCTCAGCGTCGCGATCCATGACGACGGGAACTTCGACCAGAGGAGGCCGGAGTCGGTCGCGCGGAGCAGTGAGAGCGTCACGGGATTGCCGGGCTCCTGGTACTTCCACCAGGTGTCGGTGCCCATGCCGTAGTGAGTGCCGAGCGGAAGCTGATAGAAGCTGTTCGCGCTGAACAGCGGCGCGCCCCACTCGCGCATCGAGTGAATCATGAACGGCACGCACCACAGGAGCACCGCGAGGAACACGATGCCCTCGCGCGTGAGGTGCGCGACGAACGCCTTGGCGAGCCCGGCCTCCTGACGACGATTCCACACGCGCCAGAGCACGCCGATACCGAAGAACAGCAGGAACGCGAGCCCGAGGTTCGGCCGCGCGAGGAACACGAACGCGAGCACGGTCCCGAGCGCGGCGGCGGAGAAGCGCGAGAATTCGCCGACGGGTCGCTTGTAGTAGCGATACAGCAGCAACACGGCGGCTGTCGTGAGGAACAGCATGTCGCCGTCTTTCCAGTAGAGAAACTGGAACGTGTACGGATGCAGGAGCGCGAGCGTGACCGCGAAGACGCCCGCGAATCGATCCTCGAAGATCTCGCGCGCTGCGACGTACAGCATCACGAGGAACGCGAGGAAGAAGAGGACGTTGTACCAGAGGATGCCGACCTTCCAGCTCGTGCTCCCCGTGACCTTGTAGAGCACCGCGGTCGCGTACGCCGCGAACGGGAATCGATCCGCGTTGACCCAGTGCTCGTCGTGGAGCTTGCCCTTCGTGTCGTAGAAGTCGACGAGCGCCGCCGGCAGATCGTACGTGGTGTAGCCGCGACCCTCGGCGATGTTCTTCGCGACGAGCGCCGTGCGCGACGAGTCCGTCATGCGGATGTGCGGCGAGTCGCCGAGGTAGTCCATCCGCCGGAGCGAGTTGAACGTCAGAAACCCGACGGCCACGAGAAGGACCAGCAACTCCAGGGCGAGGCCCCAGCGCTGCAACCCTTTCCCTGTGAACATCGCGCAACTCTAGTCTAGGGCTCGGGATCTGGTCTAGTTTGGGTGCCAGGGATGCCCGCGCCGCACGTCGAACGCCGGGTCGTGATCGCGATCGTGATCACGCTGATCGGCATAGGGGTCGTCTTCCGGTTCATGCACCTCGGGACGATTCCCGGCATCAACGGCGACGAGGGCTGGTGGGGCGTGCAGTCGACGCGGTGGATGCACGGACTCTCGTACGAGGCGAAGACCACGAGCGGAAATCCGATCGACATGGCGTTCCTCGTGCCGCTCGGGCTGCTGCACGGCCTGGCGGGGCCGTCGTTCTTCGTGCTGCGGCTGTTTCCCGCGATCGCCAACGTGGTCGCGCTCGGCGTGGGCTTCTCGCTCGCGCGGAAGCTGTATGGATCGCCGACCGCGTGGATCTACACGTGCGCGCTCGCGGTCGCTCCGACGGCGATCGCGCACAGCCGGTTCTGTCAGGACCCGTCGCAATCGATCCTGTGGACGAGCATCACGATGTTCCTCGCGCTGCTCGGCCTGAAGGATCGGCGGCACTGGTGGGCGTATCTGATCGCGGCGCTGCTCGCGTTCGGGATGGGGTTCTGGACGCATCCGACGAACGTGTTCGTGGCGCCGTTCCTGGTGCTGCCGATCGTGCCGATCGTGCGGCGATGGATCCCGGAGTCCAGGCGCGGTCGGATCGTCTTCGCGGCGTCGGCGCTCGCGGCGCTCCTCGTGATCGTGGTGATCGTGCTGTTCGTGATCTGGCCGGCGCTGAAGAGCCGCGCGGGATCGAGCGTGCTGCTCGACAAGCCGTGGCTGTCGGCAGCGGCAGAGCGAGTCGCGAGTCCGGCCCAGTGGTTCGAGCACGTGCGGAACTACGGACGGCTGTTCACCGGCGTCACGGTGTATCGCTACATGTCGATGCCGGACCTGACGGTCTGGGGCTACGGTGCGAGTGCGCTGCTGGTGATGGCGGCGACCGGTGCAGGCGTGTGGCGGCTGATCCGTCTGGAGCGGATGTCACTCGACGTCGGGCTCGTCTTCGGCTGGGGCGCCGCGTGGCTGCTGTTCTTCCTGTTCGCGGGGCCGGAGTCGATCCGTCCGCACGTCGAGCGGTGGGGGCTCGTGCTGATTCCGCCGGCGCTGCTGCTGCTCGCGCGCGGCATGGTGGGCTGGCTTGCATATCGCCGCCTCGCCACGCTCGCGGTCGCGACGGTGCTCGCGCTCGCGCTGCTCGGGACGTTCTACGCGTCGTACTTCCACGAGTTTCAGACCTCGGGTGGACGCTCGCACCGCACGTTCAAGACGGCGTCGACGGAGCCGAAGCAGCAGGCCCTCGAGCGGATCCTCGACGAGCGTAAGGGCAGCGAACCGGTGCTGATCATCACGCAGGAGTGGTGGCAGTACTGGCCGATCCGCTACCTCGCGCAGCCCGATGCCGCGATCACCGTCGAGATGAAGGTGCCGGACTCGGTGCCCGCGTCGGGTCGGATGTACTTCGTCGACTTCGTCGGGACGGAGGAGCTCGCGCGCGCGCGGGCGTGGATCGCGGAGCGCGGCCTGCGCGGGCGGGAGTCGGCGATCCAGTCGGCGGGTGGTAGAGATCTGGTGACGATCACCGAGGTCGTGCGCTGAGCGCGCGCAGATCGATCAGGCGGAGACCATCGCCGGCCGCGACGATCGGGTGCCGGAGCGCGAGGACCTCGAGATCATCGGCGCATGCGGGCGCGTAGGGGGAACACATGAAGCGATAGAGCGAGCCGCCGAGGATGCGCTCGTTCGTGCGGTCGTCGACCTCGACCAGCACATACTCGGCGCGCGCCGCGACGAGGATGCGCTCGAGCTTCGAGGTGTGTGCATCCCAGCGATGCACGCGAAGCGGCGCGACGCGAGGCGTGCGCAGATCGACGAAGCGGTGCGCGGCGTAATCGAGCCGTTCGGGGCGCGTGACCCACAGCGCGACCGTGGCGTCGCGCGGCGCGCCGGCGAGCACGCTCGCGTAGCCGCCGACGACGGGTGCCGCGATGCCCGAGTGGCGGACGTACTCGATGTTCGCGGCGAGCTCGAGGTAGCGACGCGCCCAGCGCTGGCGGCCGCCCGAGTCGCGGCCCTCGTGGATCAGCACGATGCACGCGATCGACGCGATCATTCCGCCCGCGGCGAGCGTCGAGCGGCGCGCGATCGCGACCGCGATGATCAGGCCGGCGGTGATCGCGAGCGGCCAGAGGAGCTTCGACGCGTAGTCGAGCGCCCCGCCGGCGAAGAGCGAGCGGATCTCCGACGGCGGCGAGTGCGACCACCGGGTGATCGCGTATGGCAGCACCACGGCGAACAGGCCGAACGCGGCGAAGGTCGCCGACCCCCGCACGCGGCGCGCGGGCCACCACACGCGCACGAGACCCGCGAGCGCGAGTGGTGCGAGCTCGAGGCGCAGCGCGATCAGCGCGCCGGCGAGCAGGCCGGCGATGCCGACGTTGGCCCGGTTCTCTCGATCGCTCGCGGCATGAAGCGCGAGCAGGAGGCCCACCGCGGTCCAGCACGTCGCGAGATCGAGCGGAACGAACGCGAGCGCGCACCCGGTGATCACGATCAGCACGGCCCACAGCGACGATGCGAGGTCGCTCGGCCGGATCCGCGCGAGCGCATGACCGAGCGCGGCGGCGAACGCGATCGCCTCGAGCAGGCGTGCGAGATGAACATCGCCCGGCACGGTCGCGAGCGCCGTGAGCACGAGCTGGCCGCCGAGCTGCGAGCGCCGTGCGTACCCGATCGCATCCTCGAGCGCACCGGTGTCGCGCAGGCGCTTGAGCTGCGCGAGCACGTGGCCGTCGTCATCGAACGGGCGCGCGCCGATATCGCCGGCTGCGCCGAGCATGTGGATGGCGGCGAGGCCCGCGAGGAGCAGGGCAGGGGCGAGCCACGGTCCTGCGGAGATCGACCGCACGTCGTGCCAGCGCGCGATGATCACCGCCGTGTGAACGCCGGCGAACATGCAGACGATCGTCACCTGCATGGGCAGCGTGTACGCACCGAACATCAACGCGATGCCACCGACTGTGATCAGGCCCGCGAAGCCCCACTGGATCGCGACCAGCGGCTGCAAATCGTGCCGGCTCGCGAGCCCGCCGAGGACAACACCCGCTCCGTGCGCGGCGGCGAGGAACAGCAGCGCATGCGCGAGCACGCCTGGCACCCCGTGCATCGGCAGCACCGCTGCCCACGGCGCGAGCGCGGCAAGCGCGACGAACAATCGTGTCACGGGGCCTTCCGCCACTCGACGGACTCCAGGCGGCCGATGCGCAGATCGCGGAGCTCCTTCTCGGGCTCGATCACGCTGCTCGAGATCAGATAGATGTCCTGCCAGCCGCCGGTGAGCTTCTCGGAGGGGATGCGCACGTCGATCGAGTACCGACCGTTTGCGTCGGCAACGGCGCTCGTGAGCAGGTGGCCACCGAGCGAGACGTCGAGGCGCGGGCGGGTGAACACGCTGTTGATCGCGACGCGCGCACGGATCGACAGGAGCATGTCCGTCGAGCCGCGTACGCGCAGGTGCGCGCGGCGGTAGAGCGCGCGCGCTGCCTTGCCGCGCAGCTTCTGCGGCGGCCGAGGATGCGTGACCTCGAACCACGCGGGATCGTCGACGCTGGCATCGATGAACACGAGCTTCGCGATGCCGTCCTCGAACCGCAGGTCGTGGCGCGTCAGGAGAGTCCACGCGTCCTTCAGACCCTCCTTCTCGGCGAGCATCCGCACGAACGTGTCGCGCAGCTCGGCCTCGTTCACCGGCGAAGGCTCGACCAGCGCGTTCGCGGTGCCGAGGTCGAGCGCGACGAGGCCGTCCGCGTCGTGAAGTACCGTGGTCTGCCGCGAGAGCGTCGCCATCGAATCGATCATGTCGATCGTGTAGGCGGACATCGCGGCGAACAGCTCGCCGTCGTTGAACAGGCGCCACACCCAGAACGGGCGGCGGAAGAAGTAGCGCGAGCGATCGGAGCGCACGAGCAGTACGTAGCGATAGCCCTGTTCCAGGAGATAAGAACGCATCGCTTCGGCACCGCGGAACGACGGCAGCTGCGGCGACGGCGACGCAAAGCCGGGCGTGTCGAGGTTTGCGATCTTGTTTCGAGAGAAGTCGAGCAGCCACGGATCGTCGAGCATCACCGCGACCCGCGCGCCAGACGGCACCGACCACTGAAGCGCGTGGTAGCGCGCGGCCTCTGCGCCCGCGACAGGATCTCCGTGCTGGCCGATCACCACGGCTTGACGGAGATCCGCCGCGATCGTCGTGAAGCGCTTGGGAATCGCACCGCGGCCGATCAGGATCTGCAGCACGAGCGCAGCGAGCACGAGCCAGCGCCCGAGCACGGGGATCGAGACGTCCGCGTTGTCGGTGGGTCTGATCTCGATCACCAAGGCGATCGCCAGCGCGATCGCGAAGCCGAACATGTAGCGCCAGAGGTGGAACGGCTCGGTGCCGGCGAAGCCGTGCACGAGGAAGACGAAGCCGAGCGCGACGGCGAGGAACAGTGAGGTGAGCGGGGCCGCGAACCGATGGTCACGCGTCACGCAAAGCACCGCGAACAGCACAGGGATCACCGACAGCGGACTGGTCTCGATCGATGCCCACAGGATGTACGCGAGCTCCTCGGCCCACGACATGACGACGGGCTTCACCGACAGCGCGTGGTTCCACGTTCCGTCGATGATCGGGAACAGGAACGTGTCGCTCGAGCGATACGCGGCGATCCACCACGGCAGGATCACGGCCGTCGCGACCGATGCCACCAGCACGAGCCGCGGGCGCACGGCCTTCCAGCCGCCGTCGCGCCGCGAGGCGATCAGCGACAGCACGACGAACAGGATCACGACGGGCAGGAAGTTCTGCCGCAACGTGCACGTCGCCGCACCGACGAGCCCGACCAGGCCCCACTGACCGTTCGCGACCGTGCGGTAGAGCGCGAAGAACAGCGCCACGCCGCTCCACGCAGCCGCGCTGTTGATCGCGGTCTCGGGCAGCAGCAGCAGGACCGCGCCGAGCAGGAGCACGAACAGCGCGGGCGTTCCACGATCACGCGCGTGACCGGCCGCGAGCAGCAGCACCAGTAGCTGGCAGAGCCCGCGGTCGATCAGATGGATCGCTTCCAGCGTGCCGCGTGCCCCGCCGAGTGCTTGCAGTGCGGTCTGCCCGCCGTATGCGCCGAGCCGGCGAAACGAGAACGGCTCGACGAGATCGCCTGCATCGAGCAGCCGCTTGATCAGCGGCGTGTACGCGAGGTCGTCGTCCCACGGATTGCGATCGAGGTTCACGACCGCACCGACGACGTTCAGCACCGCGATGCCCACGAGCACCGCACCGAGCACACCGAGCCCGGGGTTCGCGCGCGCGTAGCGCCAGGCATCCCCGAACCGCGCACAGCACGGCGACGGCGTGGTCAGCTCGCGCCACGCGAAGCCGGCGAAGCCCACGCCGATCAGCACGAGGATCACCGGCCGCGAGCCAAGGCCCAGAGCGATCAGCGGCCCGCTGATCGCGAGGTATCCGGAGAGGCCCCAGACCGCACGGAGTCCGACGTCGGGATCCTTCACCCGTGCGAGTCGCGCGACGAGGAAACCCCAGCCCGACGCGACCGCGAGCAGGAACAGCAACCACGCGACGCCGCCGCGCAGCAACGAGCCGGGCGATGCGAAGCCGACGATGCCGAGCACCGCGGCGCCGACGATGAACGCGAGCCGGCCGAGCGGCCGCTGCGCCTGGATCGGAATGCCATCATCATCGTCCCGCCGGCTCGCGCGCGCGTAGCGATTCAGCTCGCGGTTGCCGTCATCGCGATCGCTGGGGTAGGACTCGCGGTCGCTCGTGCGCGGTGACCGGCGCGGCTCGTCGTTGCCGATGTCGCCTCCGCTGCGGCGCGGCTCGGATTCGCCGTCGCCGCTCACGCTCATCGCGGCTCGAGTGCCGCCGTGAGCTCGGCGGGGCTCACCGTCGAGGTGCCGCGCTTCGAGACGCTGATCGCCGCCGCGACGGCTGCGAGCTCCATCGCCTGCTCGAGAGTCAGTCCGGCGCCGAGCGCGAGCGCGATGGTCGCGACGACGGTGTCGCCGGCGCCGGTCACGTCGAACACTTCCTGCGCGAGCGCCGCGACATGCACCTCCTTCTGGCCCGAGCGGAAGAGGCTCATGCCGTCCGCGCTGCGGGTGACGAGCAGCGCCGTTCCGCCCAGCGTCGGCAGCAGGGTCTCGGCCGCACGCGCCGGTTCTGCGCCGCCGCCAGGGCACGCGGCCTCGAGCTCACTCAGATTTGGGGTCATCACGGTGGCGCCGCGATAGCGCGTGAAGTCGCGGTGCTTCGGATCGACGATCACGGGCAGGCCGGCC
The DNA here is from genome assembly GCA_013813765.1 of Deltaproteobacteria bacterium. GTDB lineage: Bacteria > Myxococcota_A > Polyangia > Haliangiales > Haliangiaceae > JABFXX01. Next base: position 26,051 of record JACCRC010000227.1, read on the forward strand.
TTGGTGGCCGCAGCGATCGCGTACTGCGCGATCTCGGCGGTGATCACGCCCTTGCCGTAGTCGGAGAGCACGACCGCACGGCAGGTCGAGAGGCGCTGGTCGATCGCCTTCTTCACGTGCTCGGCGACGGCACCCTCGATCGGAGTCCGCTTCTCCTCGTCGATGCGCACGATCTGCTGCTGCTGCGCGACGAGGCGCGTCTTGCGGCTGGTGGGCCGGTCGGGATCGACGACGAGCGAGCTGATCACCTCGTGCTTCGCGACCTGCTGGCCGAGCGTGGCGGCGGTCTCGTCCTTGCCGATCACGCCGATCAGGAAGGCCGTGCCACCGAGCGCCTTGATGTTCGCGGCGGCGTTGGCCGCACCACCGAGGCGCTGGTCACGCGCGCGGACCTCGAGCACGGGTACCGGAGCTTCGGGCGAGATCCGGGCGACCTCGCCGCGGAGATACTCGTCGAGCATCACGTCCCCGATCACGAGCACCGCATGGCCGCGGAGTTGCTCCACCAGGACCCGCAGGTGTTGCATCGAGATCGTTGGTATCCTGGTTCGGATCCCGATGCAAACCGGCCGTGCTATCTACGGGCGGTTCCCATGGCGCGCGTGCTGGTCACTGGTCTCACGGGTCAGATCGGCTCGTTCCTCGGCGAGCGGCTCCGTGCCGGCGGTCACACCGCCCTCGACACCAGCGGCATGATCGATGCCGACGGCGTCGCCGCGGAGCTGGACCGCTGCGGTGAGCTCGACGCGATCGTTCACCTGGCCGGCCGGAGCAGCGTCGGAGAGTCGTGGGGCTCGCCGATGGCGACGTTCGATGACAACGCCCGGCTCACCGCCGCGTTCGCCTACGCGGCGCAGACGCGTGGCATCGTCTTCGTGAATGCGAGCAGTGCGGAGATCTTCGGCAACGCAGATGGGGAGAGACTGACCGAGACTTCGCCGATCGCGCCGGTGTCGCCGTATGGCGTCGCGAAGGCCGCGGGACACACCGTGGTGCGGCTCACCCGCGATCAGCTCGGCGCGCGGGCGACGAACTTGATCTTCTTCCTCGGCGAGTCAATTCGGCGTGCCGAGACGTTCGTGGTCCGAAAGATCACGCGGGGACTCGCGCGCGTGAAGCTCGGGCAGTCGACGCACGTGACGCTCGGTAACACCGCCGTGATCCGCGACTTCTGCCATGCCGATGACTTCGCGCGCGCCGCGGAGATGTTCGCGCTCGGCGCAGCGCCCGGTGACTACGTGGTTGCTTCGGGAGACCCGCACTCGATCGATGACGTCGCGCGTACCTGCTGCGAGCTTCTCGATCTCGACCCCGCCGCGGTGATCAAGAACGACCAGTCGCTGGTGCGGCGCGCCGATATCGCGCGGCTCGTCGGAGATTCGTCTCGGCTGCGCGCCCTCGGATGGGCGCCGAGCGCGAGCTTCCGCGAGCTGCTCGCGCAGATCGTGGAGCACGACCTGGCGCAAGCGCGCCTAGCGACCTGAGCGCACGTACCAGCGCACGGTCTCGGCGAGCGCGCGGTCGAGCGTGCGCGTCGGAGTCCAGCCGAGCGTGGTGCGGGCCTTTGTCGAATCGATCGCGTAGCGAAAGTCGTGGCCCTTGCGATCCGGCACGAGCGTGATCAGGGCGCGCGAGGTTCCGCGTGGACGCGCGAGCTCGTCATCCACGAGATCCGCGATCCTCTCGACGAGCGCGAGGTTCGGCAGCTCCTCGCCGCTGCCGAAGTTGTAGCTCTCGCCGTCGGTGCCCGCGGTCAGCGCCGCCCACAGCGCGGCACAGTGATCTGCGACGTGCAACCACTCACGGACCTGCTTGCCCTCGCCATACACGGGCAGCGGGAGGCTCTTCGCCGCGTTCGTGATCACGAGCGGGATCAGCTTCTCGGGCAGCTGGTACGGACCGTAGTTGTTGCAGCAGTTCGTGACGACGACCGGCAGCCCGTACGTCTTCACGTATGCGCGGGCGAGCAGATCCGAGCCCGCCTTCGACGCCGCGTACGGTGAATTCGGCGCATACGGTGATCGCTCGGTGAAACTACCCGTGTCGCCGAGTGCGCCGAACACCTCGTCGGTCGACACGTGCAGGAACCGGCGCCCGGTCGGGTGCTCGCCCCAGGTGCGCAGCGCGACGTCGAGCAGCGTGAACGTGCCGGTGACGTTCGTCTGCACGAACACGCCGGCAGCTTCGATGCTGCGATCCACGTGTGACTCGGCCGCGAGGTGTGCGACCGCGTCGATCGCGTGCTCGGTGAACACCCTCTCGACGACCGCGCGGTCGCAGATGTCGCCCTGCACGAACACGACCCGTGGATCCGAGATGCCGTCGAGGTTCTTGCGGTCGCCGGCGTAGGTCAACGCGTCGAGCACGACGACACGCGCGACCTTCGTCGTTAGCATTCTTCGCACGAAGTTCGAGCCGATGAAGCCCGCGCCCCCGGTGACGAGGAGTCGGGTCGGTTCGAAGGTGCCCATGTCGCGAACGTATACCCGGCCCTCTGATACGCTGCGCGGCGAATGAAGGGAATCGTCCTCGCTGGGGGAGCCGGGACACGCCTCTATCCGATGACGCGTGGCGTGAGCAAGCAGCTGCTCGCGATCTACGACAAGCCGATGATATACTACCCGCTGAGCACGCTGATGCTCGGCGGGATCCGCGATGTCCTCGTGATCTGCCTGCCCCGCGATCGCGCCGCCTTCGAGGCCACGCTCGGGGACGGCGCGGACTTCGGCATCAGGATCAGCTACGCGGTGCAGCCCGCGCCGAACGGCCTCGCCGAGGCGTTCATCATCGCGGAGGACTTCATCGGCGGCGACTCGGTCGGTCTGGTCCTCGGCGACAACCTCTTCTACGGCCAGGGTCTGAGCCAGATGCTCGAGTCCTCTCGCCGGTTGCGCAGCGGAGCGCAGATCTTCGGCTACTACGTGAAGGACCCGACGCAGTACGGCGTCGTCGAGTTCACGCCCGACGGCAGGGTGCTCTCGCTCGAGGAGAAGCCGACCAAGCCGCGCTCGCGGTTCGCCGTGCCTGGCCTGTACTTCTACGACAACGACGTCGTCGCGATCGCGAAGCAGCTGAAGCCCTCCTCGCGCGGCGAGCTCGAGATCACCGATATCAACCGCGAGTACCTCGCGCGCGGAACGCTCACGCTTCAGGTGTTCGGGCGTGGTACCGCGTGGCTCGACACCGGCTCGCCCGACGCTCTGCTCCAGGCCTCGAACTTCATCCAGGCCGTCGAGGCGCGGCAGGGCCTCAAGATCGGCTGCCTCGAGGAGATCGCGTTTCGCAAGGGCTTCATCTCGCTCGACGCGCTCCGCACCGCCGGCCGCGCGTTCGAGAAGACGGACTACGGCAAGTACCTGCTCGCGATCGCGAGCGAGCACGTGTGAAACCGTGATCCCGTTCAACCGCGCCGGCTTCCTCGACGCCGGCCTCGCGAAGATCCGCGACGTGCTCGCCTCTCGACACCTCTCCGGTGACGGCCCCGTCGGTCGCCGCGTCGAGGACCTGCTCGAGCAAGCGCTCGTCGCGCCGCGCGTGCTGCTGACCAGCTCGTGCACGCACGCGCTCGAGATGGCCGCGCTGCTCCTGGATCTGTCTCCCGGCGACGAGGTGATCGTTCCCTCGTTCACGTTCGTCTCGACGGTCAACGCATTCGTGCTCCGCGGTGCGCGGCCGGTGTTCGCCGACATCCGCCCCGACACGCTGAACCTCGACGAGGGCCAGCTCCCTTCGCTGATCACGCCGCGCACAAAGGCGATCGTCCCGGTCCACTACGCCGGCGTCGCCTGCGAAATGGACACGATCAACGACCTCGCTCACCGCGCGAGCGCATGCGTGATCGAGGACAACGCGCACGGCCTGTTCGCCACCTACCGCGGCAGCTCGCTCGGCACGCTCGGCGCACTCGCGACGCAGAGCTTCCACGAGACCAAGAACTTCACCTGCGGGGAGGGCGGCGCGCTCGTCGTCAACGACGGCCGCTTCCTCGAGCGGGCTGTGATCCTACGCGAGAAGGGCACGAACCGATCGAAGTTCTTCCGCGGCGAGGTCGACAAGTACACCTGGGTCGATCTCGGCTCGAGCTACGTCCTCTCCGATATCCTCGGCGCGCTTCTGCTCGCTCAGCTGGAGCAGCGCGACGAGATCCAGCGCCGTCGCGCGACGATCTGGCAGCGCTACGCGACCGAGCTCGCCGACTGGGCGCGCGCGCAGGACGTGCGTCTGCCCATCGTGCCGCCGCACTGCAAGACCTCCGCGCACCTCTTCTACCTGCTGCTCGCCGCGCCCCGCCGCGCCCCCTTCCTCGATCACCTCCGCGCGCGCGGCGTGCAGGCCGTCTGGCACTACCAGCCGCTGCACGCGTCACCGATGGGCCTCGCGCATGGCGGCGTCGCCGGCTCCTGCCCGGTGACCGAGAAGATCGCTGACGAGCTCGTCCGCCTGCCGCTGTACGCCGACCTGACCGACACCGAGCAAAGCACCGTCATCGACGCCGTCCGCAGCTTCCGCTGAGTGACGCGTCCGGTCTCCGGACGGCGTTGTGCAATAAAGGGGTCCGACCCCATTTTCGCCAGTGACGCGTCCGGCGATCGTGGGCAACCCGGGCCGACGCGCGGACAGCGACGTGGTGCAAGCGCGCGAGATCCTGCGTTCGGAGCTCGCGCCCGGTTCGTGCTGCTCCGGCCCGCATGAAGGAGGTAGCATCATGGAAGCAATGTCCGTCGAGTCGCCGCCCGTCACGAACCAGCCCTTACGACGCCTCAAGCGAGTCGAGTACGACAAGCTCGTCGAGCAGGGTGCGTTCCAGCGGGAGCGGGTCGAGCTCATGTTCGGGCTGGTCGTCGCGATGAGCCCGATCGATCCGGCGCACGTCATGTCGACAACCGTGCTCGCGACGAAGCTCACGCTCGCACTTAGCGATCGCGCCCAAGTGCGCTGCCAGCAGCCGATCGCGGCGACGGACGACTCGGAGCCAGAGCCCGACGTTTACGTCACGGCGAAGACCGGGGACTGGTCGCAGCACGCATCACGTGCGTATCTCGTCGTCGAGGTCGCCCGCACGTCGCTCGCCTACGATCGAAGCGAGAAGGCGTTGCTGTATGGACTCTCCGAGGTCGACGAGTACTGGATCGTCGATCTCGTGAACGAGCTGGTCGAGGTCCGGCGGGACCGCGACCGCGGCACGTGGCGGTCGATCAGCACGTCTCGCCGCGGCAGACCGTGTCCCTGCTCGCCTTCCCGGATGTCGGGATCGACGTCGCCGAGATCCTGCCGCCGGTTACAGGCGGACGTCCGCCCACGACGTGAACGCGACGAGCGTCGGCACGCCGGCGGCGCGGCCGGCATCGAGATCGGAGGGCTTGTCACCGATCATCACCGAGCGTGCGAGATCGAGATCCAGCTCGGCCGCCGCATCGAGCAAAAGGCCCGGCTCGGGCTTCCGGCACCGGCACGCTGCATCTGGCGCGTGCGGACAGTAGTACGAGCCGGCGAACTCGATGCCGCCGGCCGCGAACAGCTCGAGCACGCGCTCGTGCACCGCGGCGGCCTCTGCCTCCGTGATCCGGCCGCGCCCGATGCCGGACTGGTTCGAGATGATCACGAGCTTGTAGTCGCGCTGCAGCTCGCGCAGCGCCTCCAGCGCGCCGGGCAGGACCTCCACCAGCGCGGGGTCGCGCGGGTAGCCGGTGTCGACGATCAGCGTGCCGTCGCGATCGAGGAACAGCGCGGGCGCGCTCACGACCGGAGCTTGGCGAGCGCGTCGGTCGAGGAGCGGCCGGGCACGAGCGGCACGAGCTCGACGCGACCACCGTAGGCCTCGACGATCGAGCGCTCGGGGATCGCCTTGTTCGCGTAGTCCGCGCCCTTGACGTGTACATCGGGCTTCACCGCCGCGAGCACGCGCTCGGGCGTGGAGTCACCGAACACGAGGATCGCGTCCACGATCTCCAGGGCGGCCAGGATCGCCACGCGCTCCGCACACGGGAAGATCGGCCGGTCGGGGCCCTTGTTCGAGCGCACGGAGGCGTCGTCGTTGACGCCGACCACGAGGACGTCACCGAATGCGCGGGCTGCCCGCAGCGACTCCAGGTGGCCGATGTGGAACACGTCGAACACGCCGTTGGTCCACACGACCTGGCGCTTGCGAGCGCGCTGCGCCTCGCGCCACGCCACGAGCTGCTCGAGCAGCAGCTCCTTCGCGGGTGCGTGACCGTTGCCGATCACGACCTCGGGCGACGGCGCGAACGACTCGTCCACGACCTCGCACAGCAGGTGACCGATCGCGATGTGGCACTCCTGCACGCGCGCGGTGACCGTGGACGGCACGGCGACGCCAGCGTCACACGAGGCGACGAACGCTGCGCCCTTCGCACCGGTCAGTCCGATGATCTTCATGCCGCGCTTGCGGGCGACGTCGACCGCCGCGAGCACGTTCTTCGACGTACCGCTCGTGGTGATCGCGATCAAGATGTCGCCCTCGGCGCCGAGCGCATCGACCTGGCGCGAGAACACGTGCTCGTAGCCGTAGTCGTTCGCGATCGCGGTGAGCGCGGAGGTGTCGGTGGTCAGCGCGATCGCGGCGAGCGGGCGGCGCTCGACGACGAAACGCCCGACGAGCTCGGCGGCGATGTGCTGGGCATCGGCCGCACTGCCACCGTTACCCACGAGCAGGACCTTCTTGCCGGCGAGCACGGCGTCGCGCATCAGCTCGGCGGTGCGCGCGATGGCCGCGGGGTCGAGTGCTTCCTTGACGCGGATGCTCTCCTTGAGGACCTGACGGATCAGCCGTTCGGTGCTCATGGGACCGAGCCAACCCCGGAGAGGGCAGGGCGCATCGAGAGCAGGTCGTGGACCTCGCGCATCACGGCCTCGACGGGAACGGTGCACGCGGCGGCGTTTCCGATCTCGCTCGAGGGCTTGCCCACCGCGACGTCCTTGCCGTTGTACACGCTGAACAGCGGGATCGAGTACAGCGCTGGAGCGACGGTGCGCACGCGCGAGCCGATTGGCGCGAACAGCGTGGGCGTGTCGCCGAAGAACAGGCCGACGATCGGAGCATCGACGAGACACGCGAGGTGCATCGGACCGGAGTCGTTCGAGACGATCAGCTTGGACTCGGCGAACAGCACGAGCAGCTCGCGCAGCGAGAGAGCGCCCGCCACGACATGCTTGCGCGGCGTCTTCGCGGTGTCGGCGACCGACTGCACGTACGCGCGCTCGTCGGGCGCACCGACGAACAGCACGCGCGCGGTGGGCGTCGTGGCGACGAGCTCGTCGGCGACCTGGCCGTAGCGCTCCTTCGGCCACTTGCGCGCCTCGGGCGCGAGATCGGGCGACGTGTTGGGGTTGATCACGTACAGCGGATCGGTGGGACGGATGCCGAGCTCGGCGAGCTTGTTGCGCAGCGCCGCGCGCTCGACCTGGCTGATGTCGATCCGCGGGTACTTGAACTTCGCGGAGAACTCGTTGAAGCCCGTGTAGTAGTAGTCGTCCGTCGCGCAGAGGTAGACGAGCGACAGGAAGATGTCGCTCGTGTGGAAGTACGAGTTGTAGAAGCCGGTGATGTCGAGTAGCTCGCGGCGCCAGCTCTCGGACGTGAGGTAGAAGCCGGCCTTCTGCGGGATGCCGGCGAGGCTACCGAGCACGAGCGGGAACTTCGCGAAGAACTCGAGATCGAGGACCAGATCGCACTTCGCACGGCGCAGCGTGCGCGCGACACCGAGCGTCGTCTTCACGAACGCCTGCGGCGTGGAGGGATCGACGTAGTGGTTGTGATCCGTAATCCCGAGGATGTCGAGGACCGCCTTGTTCGACTTGAACGTGACGAAGTGGATCTCGGCGTTCGGATACGTGTCACGCAACGCTGCGATGCTGCGGCTCGCCACGATGATCGAGCCCATCCCGAAGAACTTCATCACCACGATCTTCTGGATCGGCCGGTTCGAGGTGAAGGGCTTGCGGAGCCGGTGCGCCGTAGCGAGGACGTTGCATGCAGCATCCCCCAGCACCCGGTCGAGACGGCGCATCAGCTCGACATCCATGAGGGTCTGAATGACACGCTTTCGAGCGCAGGGTCAACCAAACTGCGGGTAGCGGACCGGTAGGGGTGACCGGGCCCTCGATGAGTGGCAAACCTGCGAAACTCGACGAGGAAAATCTGTCGTCGCTATGTCACGGCCGTCGCGGTTCGGACGCCGAGGGAGGGTCCACGGGGCGCCCGCCTGGCTTGAAATCGTACGCCGTGAGGTCGTGGCCGGTGACGGCTCCGCCATCGAGGTTCACCTGGTGCGTCGCGGTCACCTCGTCCACGCCATCGGGCAGATCGAGCACGATCTTCTTGCCGGTCGCCGCGAGGCAATCGAGCAGCGGCTTGTCCTTCACCGTCGTGTCGACGGGCTCGACCGCGACGTTGACCACCGACGCACCGCCGGCCTTCACGCGCTCGACCTTGAGCGTCAGCGCCGCGGCGCCCGAGGACCTGCCTCCGCGCTTGGCCACGCACTCGCTGACCGGGCCATCGATCGCATCGAGCTGCTTCACGAGCTGGCGCTTGAGCTCGCGCTCGGTCATGCGCGCCGCGTAGAACGCGGGGTCGTTCATCGGATCGTTTGGATCGAGCGGCTTCTCGATCGCCGGCGCGGACGCCGACGGTGCAGTGCGCTGCGGCGAGCGTGCCTGCGGCGCGACCGGCGCGACGATCTTGCCGTCGCGCTGCGGGGTCGCCGGCCGCGCGCTCTCGTCGGCCGCCTTCGTCTCTGCCACCGCCTTGGGCTTCGGATCAGCGGCCTCGACCGTCCCCATGTCGCGCGTCATGCGCCACAGGAAGAACGCGGCGGCGAGAACCGCGAGCGCACCGCAGATGATGACGAAGCTGCGCAACACCCCGTTCATGCCACCGAGTCATCCCGTTCGCAACCGCGCAGCGCGGTAGCGGCGGGTTACCAGCACGATGATTCCGAGCGTGGTCGTGATCACCATCCAGTGCGAGTACCGGTAGTCGTTGGAGTGAACGAGCGGCAGGAGCGTCGCCTCCATGCCGATACCGGAGAGCACGATCGCGAGCAGATCACGCTGTCGGATGATGAGCGGCAAGATCAGGCACGCGAGCAGGAGGTAGAGCCACGGCACGAACAGCGGCGTGTGCCGCACGATCCACTGCAGCGCACGCGTCATCTTCTTCTGGACCGGTGACACGCCGGTGTGCAGTCCCTGATCCTTCGGATACTGCGGCCAGCGGTACTCGCGCTTCACCGGCACACCGACACCGCGGGGCCCACCGATGCCGAGCGCCTCGGCGGTCACCGAGATCCGGTGCTTCAGATACGCGCCGAAGTGCGACGTGATGACGTGCTTCCACGCGCGAGAGATGGAATCGCGCTGTGCTTCTGGCGCGGGCACGTAGCCGTTGATCGGCACGTTCCACATCGTGCGCTTCGGGTCGTTGAGGATCGGATAGAACGTGACCGGCGTGTACACGTCGCGGATCAGCGCGTGGATGTTCTTGTCGATCAGGAGCTCGGTACCTGCGAGATCGGACTTGATCTGCTCGTCGGGCAGATCCTCGTCGAGGTACGCGTACGTCCCGACGATGTCGTAGAGCGCGAGCGACGAGTTCCAGTAGTACATCGGCTTGTCGGTGATCGCGCCGTTGATGCCGAACGCCGCGAGCGTGACACCGACCCACGCGACCGCTGCGATCGCGTAGCGCTTCAGCCAGTGCAGGCCCGGCTTCCATTCGAACAGGAGAAGGATCAGCGGGAACGTGCCGCCGAACGCGTTGTAGCGGAACGCGGTCGCACCGAGCATCGCGGCGAGGCCCCACAGCTTGTGCGAGCGCTTCTCCGACAGCAGCGCGAAGACGCCGACGACGAGCAGCGCCGCCATCATGCAGTCCTTCCAGATCACGCCCATCACCGTCAGCGACGGCGGGAACACCAGGAGCGCACCGGCCCACCACGCGGCCTTCACCGGCTCGAACGTCTTGCGGAACAAGAGGTACAGCCCGCCGAGAAACACGGTGACCTGGAGGATCAGAATCAGCACCTGACCCGCGATGATCGTGTCGCAGATCTTCCACAGCACGTTGACGATCGGCGGGTGCGCATCACTGTAGATGCCCTCACGCGCCTCGCGCATGTGGTCGTACGAGTCCTGGGTCATCTGCCCGGGATACGCGTAGATGATCTGGATCAGCCACGCGGCCCCGAGGATGATCCAGGGGCGAAGCGAGCGCGGAGTGCTCAGGACGCCTTCTCCGACGAGCGCGCGTCGATCACGCGGTCGAGCTTCTCCTGCACGATCGCGAGCTCCTGCGTCAGCGCGATCGAGCGGAGGTGAACGCGCGACAGCGTCACCAGTGCGCGGAGGTGGAGGATCGAGAGCGCTGCGATCGCCGTGCAGAAGAAGAAGTTCGCGAGCGTGAAGAAGCCCAGCTTGTGCGCGACCCAGCCCGTCGCATCCGGGAACACCGCCATCGCGCCGAGCACCATGAGGAACGCGAGGTAGCTCATCGAGCCCTGGAGCGTGAGTCGCTCGCGGAGGATCAACCGCCCGAGCACGACCGCGATGAGCAAGCAGACGCCGGCGAACACCCAGTTGCCGACACCATCGGAGAGTCTCCAGTACTCTTCGGCGGGCTCATGCTGCTGCATCGGGTGCCTCGGGACGCGGACGCTTGGGAGTGCGGAAGTACGCCAGCACCACCGCGAGCGTCACCTTCAGCATGTAGTAGATCGACGTATAACCCGAGATGCTCGACTGCCCGCCCTGGCGCTCGCGCATCATCACGGGCACCTCGGTGACCGTCAGGCCGGCGGCGCGGGCCATGGCGAGCGATTCCGGCTCAGGGAAATCGTAGGGATACGTCCGGTTGAACAGGCGCAGCGCGCGCGGGCCGTAGAGCCGGAAGCCCGAGGTGGGATCGCTGATCTTGAGGCCGCCGGTGATCCGCAGGATCGCCTTCAACCACCAGCTGCCGAGGCGGCGCATCGCCGTCGAGCGGAAGTTGTCCTTCCCCTCGCGGTAGCGGGTGCCGACGACGAGATCCGGCGCGTCGGGTAGCTGAAGGCCGACGATCAACTTCACGAGCTCGGCCGGCGGGTGCTGGCCATCGCCATCCATCTGGACCGCCGCGTCGAAGCCCTCGCGGTGGGCGAGCTGGATCCCCGCCTGGACCGCGCCGCCGATCCCGAGGTTCCGGCACAGGCGAAGCACCCGCGCGCCGTTCGCGCGTGCCACTTCCTGTGTCCGATCCGACGATCCGTCATCGACCACCACGGCATCGAACGTGACGCCGTCAGGAGCGGGCAACGCCTTGATCTCCGTCAGCAGTCCTCCGAGCGAATCCTGCTCGTTGAACGCGGGAATGACCAGTAGGAGGCGCACCTCGGCGTCCTATACCACCGCCCCCCGACGCCGTGTATGGTGCGGTCGACCATGTGCGGCATCTTCGGCGTCATCTGTTCGAGCGCGGAGCCTGCTGATCGGCTGCTGGTTCGCGACCTCGCGATCGCGCTGCTCCAGAGCTCCGAGACCCGCGGCCGTGAGGCGGTCGGCGTGGCGATCCACGATGGCGAGCAGATCCATGTGCTCAAGCAGGCCGGCTCGGTCACCGACTTCCTCGCGAACGGCAAGTTCCACGCGCTGCTCGACAAGGTCCTCGCCGAGGCCAAGCCCGGCAAGCCGATCGCGATCACCGGCCACTCGCGGCTCGCCACGAACGGCGCGCAGTCCAACGCCGACAACAACCAGCCCGTGATCACGCAGGGCACGGTCGCGCTGCACAACGGCATCGTCGTCAACGACCGAAAGCTCGCCGCCGCGTATCCGCAGATTCAAGTGTCGGGCGAGCTCGATAGCGAGGTGCTTGCGGCCGTGCTGCGTACCGAGCTCGATGCGTCGAAGGATCTCGTCACCGCCGCGCGCCTCACGTTCCGCGCGCTCGAGGGCTCGGCATCCGTCGCGATGCTGTTCGATCACCTCGACACGATGCTGCTCGCCACGAACACCGGCTCGCTGTTTCAAGTGACCGCGGGCAGCACGATGATGTTCGCATCGGAGCGCTTCATCCTCCAGCGCGTGATCGATCAGGCCGCCGTGTCCTCGCGGATCGGCGCCGTCACGATCGAGCAGATCCGCCCCGGCTACGCGCTGGCGCTCTCGCTCGACGGCAAGGACCGCCGCGCGTTCTCGCTCTCGAGTGACACCGGCGAGGGTCCGATCGCACCGAACGGCCACACGGTCCAGATCGTCGACCATAGCTCGCGCGCGGATCGGCTCAAGCGCTGCACGAAGTGCATCCTGCCCGAGACGTATCCGTACATGGACTTCGACGAGCAGGGCGTGTGTCGCTACTGCCGCAACTGGAAGACGATCCGGCCCAAGGGCGAGCAGGCGCTGTTCGACGCGATCGAGCCGTACCGCAGCAAGGACGGAAGCCCCGACGTGATCGTCGCGTTCTCCGGCGGCCGCGATTCATCGTACGGCCTGCACTACGTGAAGAAGACGCTCGGGATGAACCCGGTCGCGTTCACGTACGACTGGGGCATGGTCACCGACCTCGCGCGCCGCAACCAGGCACGCCTGTGCGGTGCGCTCGGCGTCGAGCACATCATCCGGTCGGCGGACATCGGTGCGAAGCGGCGCTACGTGCGCAAGAACGTCGAGGCGTGGCTGAAGAAGCCCGAGCTCGGCATGGTCACGCTACTGATGGCCGGCGACAAGGAGTTCTATCAGCACGCCCGCCAGCTGCGAAAAGAGACCGGCATCAAGCTCGTCATCTTCTGCACCGGCAACCTGATCGAAGAGGCGCCCTACAAGACCGGCCTGATGGGCTTCCGCCAGGACGACGACGGCATGGTCCTGACCAAGATGTCGACGCGCAACAAGGCGGCGATGCTCTGGTACTACGCGAAGAACTATCTGAAGAACCCGGCGTACATCAACGAGTCTTTGCTCGATACCGCGAACGCGTTCTGGCAGACGTTCGTCGTCAAGGACGACTTCCTGTACCTCTATCACTACCTCCCGTGGAACGAGGACGAGATCGTTGGCACGATCCGCCGCGAGTACGACTGGGAGATCGCGACCGACACGCAGACCACGTGGCGGATCGGGGACGGCACCGCCGCGTTCTACAACTACATCTACGGCACGATCGCCGGCTTCACCGAGGACGAGGCGATGCTGTCGAACATGGTCCGCGAGGGCTACATCGATCGCGATGAAGCGATGCGCCGCGGCGCCGAGTACTCGAAGCCGCGCTGGCCGTCGATCCGCGAGTACGCGCAGCTCGTCGGGTTCTCCGCCGAGGAAGCGCTGCAGATCATCAATGCTGCGCCGAAGCTGTACTAGCGCGCTGCTCGCGCTGGCAGCCTGCGGCGATGACGAGCGATCGCTCGCGTTCGAGAAGATCGTCGTCGACTCCGAGTTCCGCGCGGAGGGCATCGCGGTGTTCGATGTCGACGGCGACGGTCGCCTCGACCTCGTCACGCGCGAGCTCTGGTACGCCGGGCCGCGCTGGACGCCGCACGAGCTGCGCACGCCGCGCGCGTACGACAAGGCGGCGGGCTATGCGGAGTCGTTCCATGCGTTCAACGCGGATGTCGACGCGGACGGGGACGAGGACCTGATCTCGTTCTCGATCCCGAGCGGACCGGTGCTCGCGTGCCGCAATCCGCGCGCGGATGTCGAGTGGCCGTGCAGCGACCTCATCGCGTCGGTGGGTCACGAGAGCCCGTACGTCGCGAACGGCGAGCTGGTCACGATCGTCGGCGGAAAGGTCGCGGCGGTGAGCCCACGCGACGGCGCGGTCGTGCGGGTCATCTCGCCGGCGGGCGCTCAGGTCGAGGGGCACGGCCTCGGGCCGGTGGATGTCGATGGCGACGGCCGGCTCGACACCGTGCAGGGCTCGGGATGGATCGGCGCGGACGGCTCGTGGCATCCGGTGGAGCTGTGCCCGAACAACTGCTCGCACATCGCGGGCGCGGACTTCGATGGCGATGGCGCGATCGATCTCGCAGGCTCGAGCCCGCACAACATCGGCGTGTGGTGGTTCCGCGGGCCGGCGTTCACGAAGGAGCTCGTCGACGAGAGCGTCTCGCAGACGCACGCGATGCGCGTCGCCGACCTCGATGGCGACGGCGTGGCCGAGATCGTGACCGGCAAGCGGCAGTACGCGCACTTCAGCGGCGATCCGGGGATCGACGATCCGCCGGTGCTCGTCGTGTATCGCCGGGTCGGCGACGCGTGGACCAAGCTCGAGCTCGACGCGGACTCCGGCGTCGGCAATCAGTTCGAGATCGCCGATGTCGACGGGGACGGCCGGCTCGATCTCGCGATCGCGAGCCGGCGCGGCGTGTTCTTGTTCAGGCAGCGGTAGCGCGCGACTTCTTCGTCGCGCCTGGCGAGGGATACTCGAGGTACGCGAGTCGCTTCGTCTCGCGGCGCACGTGGCTGATGAGATCGAGGATCAGCCCGGTCGCGATCGAGATCACCGCGATCACGATCAGGCCGGTGCACAGGATCGCGGTCGGGATCCGCGGCACGAGGCCGGTGTCGAGGTACGTGCCGATCACCGGGATGCCGAGGATCACGGCGACGATCGTCAGCACGAAGCCGATCAGCGAGAAGAACAGCAGGGGCCGCTCGTTCCGCATGAGGTTCATGATCGTGACGAGGATCCGCCAGCCATCGCGGAATGTGCGTAGCTTGCTCGTGGAACCTGGCGGTCGCTCCTTGTAGTTCGTATCGACCTCGGCGACCGGCATCTTCATCTGCATCGCGTGCACGGTGAGCTCGGTCTCGATCTCGAACTCGCGCGAGAACGACGGGAAGCTCTTCACGAACCGGCGCGAGAACACTCGGTAGCCGGAGAGCATGTCTACGATGTTCGCGGCGAACAGCCAGCGCACGAGGCCGGTGAGGACGGCGTTGCCGAGGCGATGGCCAGCGCGATACGCGGCCTGGTGCGTCTCGACGCGGCGCCCGACGACCATGTCGAGGTTGTTGTCGACGAGCTTCGCGACTAGCTCGGGGGCGCGGGACGCGTCGTACGTGTCGTCGCCGTCGACCATCACGTAGACGTCGGCCTCGATGTCGTTGAACATCCGGCGGACGACATTGCCCTTGCCACGCCGGTACTCCATGCGGACCTCGGCGCCGGCGACAGCGGCGACGTCGGAGGTCTTGTCGGTCGAGTTGTTGTCGTAGACGTAGACCGTGGCGTCGGGCAGCGCGGCCCGAAAGTCGGAGACGACCTTCTGGATCGCAGCTTCTTCGTTGAAGCATGGGACCAGGACAGCGATCTCCAGACCGGACGAGCTCATCGCAGGGCAGCCTTGTATCGCATTTCGCGACCATGTGCGGCATGTTCGGCATCGTGGAACCCGTCGGGGCCGAGCGCATGCGCCGCGACGTTGCCTGGAACATGGTTCCAGTCGCCCTGCTCGGGGTCGTCGGCCTCGCGCTGAACTTCACGATCGCGAGCCACTGGGGAGCGGCACCGCTTGGCGCGTTCAACATCGTGACGACCGCGATGTTCGCGTTCGCGGTGATCGGCGCCGGCGGGCTGCAGTTCGCCGTGCTGCGCGCGGTCGCCGAGGATCCCGACGATCGCGCGCGCGTGGCCGCGGTCGTCGTCGGCGCGCTGGTGCCGAACGTCGTGCTCGCCGCGATCGCGACCGTCGCGTTCGTCGTGCTGCGCGGGCCGATCGGTGATCTCGTGGGCTCCTCGATGGTGACCGAGGGAATCCTGTGGTCCGCGCCCGGGCTGTTCTGTTTCGGGATCAACAAGACCCTGCTCGGCGTGGTCAACGGCTTGCGCCGGATGCGCGCGTTCGCGCTGTATACGTCGCTGCGCTATCTGCTGCTCGGCACGGGGCTCGTGATCGCGCTCTCGCTGGATCTTCCTGCGCATCAGCTGCCGGTGATCTGGACGATCACCGAGTGCACGCTGCAGCTGGTGCTCGTCGTCGAGCTGTTCGCGACGGTCGACGTTCGACGCGCGACGGGGTGGCAGGCGTGGACCCGCAAGCACCTCCACTACGGCGCGCGCAGCGTGCTCGCGACGCTCGGCATGGAGATCAACCAGAAGCTCGACCTCTGGGTGGTCGGCGTCGTGCTGCCGGATGCCGAGGTCGGCATCTACAGCCTCGCAGCCGTGGTGTACGAGGGCTCGCTGCAGCTCTCCACGGTCGTCCAGAACAACGTCAACCCGTTGCTCGCGCGCCACCTCGCCGCGGGTCAGCTGATCGAGTGCGAAGGCATCGTCTCGCGCTCGCGGCGCTGGTTCGTGCCCGCGATGATCGGGGCGTGCGCGATCGGAGCCGCGCTGTACCCCTACGTGATCCCGCGGCTGACCAAGCCCGAGTTCGCCGCTGGTGCCCTACCGTTCGCGTTCCTGATGGGCGGCATCGCGGTCGCCTCGCCGTACTTGCCCTTCAACCAGATGCTGCTGATGGCATCACGGCCGGGCTGGCATACGGTCTACATCGTCGGCTGGATCGCGGTCGCGGCCGTGGCGCTCTCGATCCTCACACCGATGTACGGAATCGCAGGCGCGGGCGCCGCGACCGCGATCGCTCTCGCGGCCTCGGCGCTGCTCCTGCGATGGTTCGTGCGCTCGCGGATCGGGATCCGGATCTAGCCGGCGCCCAGCAGCGTGTACGCGCCACCCGACTTCGGATCGGTCAGCACCATGATCCGCTCGACGCGCCGATCCGGTGCGAGGCTGATCGTGCTCTCCTGACCCGGGCGCAGCTGGATGTTCACGGGGCGCCGCTCGTACTGGCCGTTGCCGTACTGCAGGATCACCTGCGTGACGATCGGCGCACCGCGCACGGAGCGGATCTTCAGCCGATCGATGCGGCGCTCGCGACCGGTGAGCTGGACCGTCTCGCGGCCCTGGCGTGCGGGCGTGAACGACGACAGCACGACCCAGCGGTCGCGGAAGCGATCGCGGTAGCGCGTGTCGTAGGTGTCCTCGTAGTACGCGCCGCGATCCGGGAGCCAGTTCGGCTCGTGTACCGGGTCGCCGGCCGTCGGTGGATCGCTGGGCCGGCCTGGCCACGCAGAGGCGGCCGTCACGGGCAACAGCGTCGCAGCAGCGAGCGTCGTGATCAGCATCAGGCGTTTCATGACATTTCTCCTCGGTGGAAGGCCTACGAGATGTAGTGCATGGGCCAGGCCATGTGATAACGAGCGTCGTGGGCCTGCTTCTGCGCCTCCTGTTCGTCGCGTACGTCGTCGCGACCGCAGTGCACATCGGCCTCGTCATGTTTCACGAGCCGTTCGCGTTCGACGCGTGGAACATGGCGCGCGACACGAACGCCGAGCCGTTCACCTGGTCTCGGTTTCTCGCTTACTGCGCGGATCAGTACACGCACTCCAACCCGCGCGTCGGTCAGTGGTTCACGTACCTCTCCTACAAGCTCGAGTATTTCGCGGTGGTCCTGATGCCGGTGATGTACCTGGGCCTCGCCCTCGCGATCACCACGCTCGGGCTCGGACGGTTTCCACGCTGGAAGCAGGGCCGGGACCTCGCGCTGTACGCGATCGCGCTGGGCTTCTCGTGGTTCGCGCTGCCGCGGATCGGGATGATCCTGTTCTGCCGCGCGTACAGTGCGAACTACGTCCTCGGTGCGCTGATCCAGCTGTGGTTCCTCGTGCCGCTGCGCCTGCGGCCCGACGGTACGGGGTCGGTGAAGGCATGCGTCCCGTACTTCTTCCTCGGTGTTCTCGCCGGTATGTCGAACGAGCACACCGGGCCCACGCTGGTGCTCGGTGCGCTCGGCTACGCGGCGTGGCGCTATCGCCAGGGCGGCGAGCGGCCGCAGCTCGCGCTCGCCGGTGCGATGGGTGTCGTGATCGGGTTTGCGATGATCTTCTTCGCGCCCGGTCAGGGCGAGCGCTACGAGGGGCTTGCCACGAAGGTCAGCCTGCTCGGCCGCCTGCTGCAGCGCGGCGTCACGGCGAACCTCGACATCTTCCAGAACTACGTGCTCGCCGCGGCGCCGGTGCTCGGCCTGATGCTGATCGTCCTCGCGATCGGCGCGAAGGACGACGACCGCGAGGCGCAGCGCCGACCGCTCCGGTTGCTCGGCTGGGCGCTGATCGCCGGCTCGCTGATCACCGCGACCGTGTTCGTGTCACCGAAGCTCGGGCCGCGGTTCTATCTGCACTCGTGCGCGCTGATCCTCGCGTGCTTCATCGCGCTCGCCGACGGCGTGCTCACCACCACGCGCCGCCTCGCGCCGTTCGTGGTGCTCGCGGTCGCGGCGAGCGTCTACGCCGGCGTGCGCACGCTCCCGCTGTTCCTCCGCCTGCACGATGCCAGCACCGATCGGCTCGCTGCGCTGCAAGCGGCGAAGCCGGGCGCCGTGTTCACCGCGGACGCGTTCGATCAGGTCGAGGACTCGTGGTGGTTTCTCGGTGACGACTTCCGCGACATCAAGAAGCGCGAGCTGATCGCGCAGTACTTCGGCTTCAAGGAGGTCGTGCACCGCGCGGTAGATCTCCAGGCGCCGCTCGGCGTCTCCGACGTGCGGCTCAAGCCTCGCTACGTGGTGACACCCGCGAGCTGTCTCGATCAGCACGGCGGCATCGAGCTCGGTGCGTTCCGCGCGCTCGACGTGAAGACGATGCACGACGCGATGAAGCACGGCATCTCGCGCCTGCGCGAGCGCATCGGCAGCTCGGGCAAGCTCGAGCAGCTCGAGCTCGCCGTCGACTTCCTGGGCGATCCGCCGGCGATGCCGCGCCCGCGCGTGCTGCTCGGCCGGTGGACCCCGACGAGCTTCGAGGGCTACGCCGGTGTGATCGAGCGCAAGGGCGCCGGGAAGACCCGCTCGGTCGTGCTGCCGAAGGAGCTTCGCGGCACCGACCTCGAGATCTACATCTACCGCGTCGGCGACGAGTTTCGCCGGCTCGGCCCGGAGCTCGAGTACGAGCCGTGGAAGCGCGGCGCCTACTGGGCGCTCGCGTGCAAGCCGACCGAGTGCTTCGTGATCGCGGCCACCCGCCTGCTGTAGTGCCGCCCTCTGCCAGCGGTCGTGGTCTAGGCTGCGATTCATGCGCATCGTGATCGCCGTGCTCGTGCTCGTGCTCGCCACGACAACGGCACGCGCCGAGGAAGACAAGGTCTCGCCCACCGTTGCAAACCTGCTGGCGTTCGGTGGAACGGTGGTGCCGGCGGGACTCTTCCTCTGCGCGGCGAATGCCGGCCCTGGTGCGAGCGATGCGCGCAAGAAGACGTGCGGTTGGGCTGGGCTCGGCGGCCTCGTGATCGGGCCGACGTTGGGCCGGTGGTACGCGGGCGACGCGACGGTCGCCGGGCCGCTGCTCCGTGCATCGGGACTTGTGCTGTTCATCGGTATCGCCACCAGCAGCGAGGGCGAACCGCCGCCCGGTGAGCTGTACGTGCCGGTCGCGCTGCTGTTTGCGGGTGCCGCGATCTACGACCTCGCGATGACACCGAAGGCTGTACGCGCGCGGAACCGCTCGGTGACGGTGGTGCCGGCCGTCACGTCCGGACCCGGCGTGAGCCTCGTCGGAACGTTTTGAAAGACGCGCCGGGAGTGGCCCCGTGCTAAGTGTCGCTTAGTGGACTCGCCGGTGATCTCCCTCGTCGCGCCCGCCTACAACGAGGCGAAGAACCTCGTCGCCTTCGTCGAGGCGGTGACGGTGGTCCTCGACGGCATCGGGGAGCCCTGGGAGATCGTGTTCGTCGATGACGGCAGCAAGGACGACACCCTCGGCATGCTCCTCGCCGCGCGCGCGAATGATCCGCGGATCAAGGTCGTCAGCCTGGCGCGCAACTTCGGCAAGGACGTCGCGCTGACCGCCGGCCTGCACCACGCGCGTGGCCGCGCCGTGATCCCGATCGACTGCGATCTGCAGCACCCGCCCGAGCTCATCGCCCAGATGGTCGCGAGGTGGCGCGCCGGTGCCGACATGGTGATCGGCGTGCGCTCGAAGCGGACCGAGGAGGGCTTCTTCCGGCGGACCGCATCAAGCTGGTACTACGGCCTGATGCGGCGGATGACGAACGTCGCCATCCCGCCGAACGCCGGTGACTTTCGGCTGCTCGATCGCAAGATCGTCGAGGTCATCAACGAGATGCCGGAGCGGACGCGCTTCATGAAGGGCATCTTCGCGTGGCCGGGCTTCAAGACCGAGTCGATCGAGTTCCAGGCGAACGTGCGCGCGGGCGGCAAGACCACGTGGTCGCCGTTCAAGCTGTGGCGCTTCGCGCTCGACGGCCTGTTCTCGTTCTCCACGGTACCGCTCAAGATCTGGACATACATCGGCGGCGCCGCTGCACTCGGGGCGTTCGTCTATCTGATGATCACGCTGATCCAGAAGCTGTTCTTCGGCATCGATGCCGAGGGCTACGCATCGCTCTTGATCGTGATGCTCGGGTTCAACGGCCTGCTGCTCCTGTCGAACGGCATCCAGGGCGAGTACATCGCGCGGATCTTCGACGAGGTGAAAGGCCGACCGCTGTTCGTCGTCGGCAAGAAGTGGGGCTTCGACGAGCCATCGGTTCATGTCGGCTCGGCTGCGCAGAGCGCCGAGGCCAGTCGCGACGTCGCATCGTGAACCGCCGCGCTCCCTTGCTCTGGGCGGCGCTCTTCGGATCGCTGTGGCTGGTGATGATCCTGTGCACGTACTGGGAGCCAATCGTGCGCGATGGCTGGCGCAACCTGGCGTGGCACCGCTCGAACGACGTCGATCTCGAGTCGATCTGGCGGCTCGTCCGCGATGGCTGGCTCGGATCGAACCCGCGCCTCGGCCAGACGCTGACGACGGTGCTCTATGCCCCCGGACCGCTGCACGTGATCCTGACCCCGCTGCTCGAGCTGACGCTGTTCTGGATCATGACCGCGATCGTGCTCGGCCGCTGGCCGTCGGTCCGGAGCGCGGACGATGCGCTCGTCGCCGCGACCGTGATCGCGATCTTCGCGATCACCACGCCGCAGTTCGGGCCGATGCTGTTCTACCGGCCGTACATGGGGAACTACACGTTCGGCCTGTTGCTGAGCCTCGCGTGGCTCGTGCCGTACCGGTTCCACGTCGCGGTTCCCCGCGACGGCAGGTGGTGGTGGAGCCCGCTGTTGCTCGTGCTCGGCGTTGCCGCCGGCATGTGTAACGAGCACACGGGCCCCGCGTTCCTCGGCCTCGGCGTCGCGGCGTGTGTGTGGTCGGTGCGCGGCGGTCACGGGATCAAGCCGTGGATGATCGCCGGGCTCGTCGGCCTCGCCGCGGGCTACGTGCTGCTGCTCGTCGCGCCCGGCCACGACGCGCGCTACGACGGGCTCGCGAAGCAGGCGGGGCTCCTCGGCCGGATCGCGGAGCGCGGTGCCGCCGAGAACGTGCGCATCGTCGCGATGCTCGCGGTGTACTGCGCGTGGTCGTTGCCGTGGATCGTGCTCGCCGTGTGCGCGCGCGTGAAGGCCAAGCGCGAGCCCGTACTGTGGGCACTCGCCGCGGCCGGCGTGCTGTCGACGCTCGTGCTCCTCGGCTCGCCGAAGCTCGGCGCACGGCTGTACTTGCACTCCACCGCGCTGGTCGCGCTCGCGATCACCGGCTTCGTGGTCGCGCGGCTCGCCGCCCCGTGGGTGAAGAGAGCGTGTGCGGTTCTCTCGATCGCCGTCGTCGCGTACGTCGAGATCCGCTGCGTGCTGACCTACCGGGTGGTCGGTGCAGTGAGCGCCGAGCGAATCATGATCCTCGAGCAGGCGTCGGCGGGATCCCGCGTCGTGCTGCCGCGCTATCCGATCCGAGGGAACACGTGGTTCCTCGGCGACGGCGTGACGTTCGACTTCGTCGCGGACCACTACGGCGTAGCCGACGTCGCCGTCAGCGGGGGCAAGGACCCGGAGTGATCACCGCGTCGCGGTGGCAGAACGTCGCGAGGTCCGTGATCTCGCCGAGCCGCTCCGGCGAGTAGCCGAGCACCGTCTCGCAGCCCGTGCCTGGCGGCGGAAGGCCGATCTTCTCGGTGAGCGCAGTCAGCGCGATCGACTCGCCCGCCTTCAGGAAGCCGAGCTCGTGCCAGGAGTCATCGTTCCGATGGCCCTTGCACGACGTCATGCGCACGAGGTGTGCTCCACGCGGCATGTCCTGATGTGCGGTCGCGCGGTAACGGATCTGCAGGCTCTTGCCCTTCGCGATGACGTTGCTGACGCCGCCGGTGACCCCGGTGGGGCCAGCGCCCGCGCGCGAGATCACGTTCGGCGCGCAGGGACCATCGTTACCGTCACAGCGTGTCGCGAGCACGCGCGAGGACGTGAGACCTCGTTCAGAGACCTGGTACTCGCAGCTCGTTGGTGTCGCGGGCAGCATGGTGGCCTGGAACAGCGGCACGTCGATCACGAC
Source organism: Deltaproteobacteria bacterium (assembly GCA_013813765.1). Taxonomy (GTDB): domain Bacteria; phylum Myxococcota_A; class Polyangia; order Haliangiales; family Haliangiaceae; genus JABFXX01. Next base: position 48,428 of record JACCRC010000227.1, read on the forward strand.
GGGGCGCCCGGGCTGCAGCGTGACGGTGGGCTGTGCGACGTCCACGAGGCGATCCGCTCCGACCTGGCACGCCGCCCTCACCGTGATCCCCCGCGAGTCATCGAGCAGTTTCTCCAGCTTCAGCGTGAAGCTCACCCCCATCGTCGTGCCCACGCCCTGGATGCCCATGTCCCGGGTGAGCCACTTGCTGATGCCCTCCGGCGGCTCGCCCTTGCAGGCGGCGAGCGCGACGAGGATCACGAACCAGCGCGTCATCGAATCGACTCTCGCACGCCGGCCCGAGGCCGTGGTAATTCCCCGAGATGACGACCTCGGCCGAGATTCCATTCGAGCTGCTGCACCGGCTGCCGAAGACCGACCTGCACTGCCACCTCGATGGATCGCTGCGCCTCGACACCGTGCTCGAGCTCGCGAAGAAGCAGGGCGTGCAGCTGCCCACATTCGATCGCGCCGGCCTCTCCGCCTTACTCGTGCAGGGCGAGCACACGTCGTCGCTCGATGACTATCTGCGCGCGTTCGACATCACGCTCAGCGTCATGCAGACCGAGGAGGGCCTCGAGCGCTCCGCCTACGAGCTCGCCGAGGATGCGCACGCGGAGAACGTACGGTACATCGAGGTGCGCTACTCGCCGCTCCTCCACACCCGCGAGGGCCTGCGGCCGGCGCAGGTCGTCGAGGCCGTGCTGCGCGGCCTGCGCACCGCGAAGCGCGAATTCGGGATCCGCTACGGCGTGATCCTGTGCGCGATCCGCTCGCTCGGACCCGAGTCCAGCCTGCGGATCGCGGAGCTGTGCGTCGCGTTCAAGAACCGCGGCGTCGTCGGCTTCGATCTCGCGGGCTCCGAGGTCAACAACCCCGCGAAGCTCCACCGCCAGGCGTTCCAGCTAGTGATCGACAACAACATCAACTGCACCGCACATGCCGGCGAGTCGTTCGGCCCGGACTCGGTGCACCAGGCGATCCACAAGTGCGGCGCGCCCCGGATCGGTCACGGCACGCGGCTCGTCGAGAACGGCGACCTGATGAACTACGTCAACGATCACCGCATCGCGCTCGAGGTCTGCCCTTCCTCGAACGTGCAAACGCGTGCCGCGACGAGCTGGGAGACGCACCCGGTCGACTTCTATGTCGACTACGGCCTGCGCGTGACGATCAACACCGACAACCGCCTGATGTCGAACACGACGGTGACCAGGGAGCTGCAGCTCTGCCACCAGCACTACGGCTGGTCGCTGCAGACGATCAAGGAGATCATCATCGCGGGCTTCAAGAGCGCGTTCATGCCCTACCGCGAGAAGTCGGATCTGCTCGGCGAGATCGCGCGCGAGCTCAGCACGTATGCCGACCCGCGCTTCGATGTCACGGGCCGGGCGGGTCTCGTCGAGTCGGATGTGTCGACGACGCCGACGAAGCCGAAGCTCACTGCGTCATGAACGTGACGACCACCGGCGGCCCGAGTGGGTTGCCGGCGAGGTCCGTGATTCCGGCCGTCAGCGTGATGGAGACCGATGCTGTCGCTGCGAGCGCCGCCGACGGCATGAACGTCCAGGTGCGTCCGCCATTGCTCGACGCGAGCGTGCCCGTGACCACGGTACCGTCGTTGACGGTGAACGTCGACGCGGTGACGTTCATGACCGGCTCGCTGAACATCGCGACGATCGTCGTGCTGGTCGCCACGTTCATCGCATTCGCCGCCGGCGTCGTCGACTGAACGGTCGGCGCCGTGGTGTCGGGCACCGTGGTGAACATGAACGTGAACGGCGCGGCGAGCGGGTTGCTCGCGGCATCGGTGATCCCGCTCGACAGCGTGACGGTGACCGTCGCGTTGTTGCTGAACGCGGCCGACGGCGTGAACGTCCACGTGCGCCCGCCATTGCTCGATGCGAGCGAGCCCCCGACCGCGCCGCCGGAATTGACCGTGAAGGTCGTCGTGGTGACGTTCGTGACCGGCTCGTCGAACGTCACGGCGATCGTCGACGCGAGCGCGACGCCTGTCGCGTTCGCAGCGGGGACCGTGGACATCACGGTTGGTGCCGTGGTGTCGGGCACGGTGGTGAAGTTGAACGTGAAGGGCGTGGCGAGCGGGTTGCCGACGAGATCCATGACCGCGGTCGACAGCGTGACCATGACGGTGGCGTTGTTCGCGAACGACGCCGATGGCGTGAATGTCCAGGTTCGACCGCCGTTGCTCGAGCCGAGCGACCCGGCGACGGCGCTGCCCTCGGTCACCGTGAAGCTCGTGCCGGTGACGCCGGTGACGGGCTCGCTGAACGTGACGGCGATCGTCGAGGTAACGGCGACGTTCGTCGCGCTGGCCGCCGGCGTCGTCGACATCACGGTGGGAGCGGTCATGTCTGCCGCGGTGTTGAACATCCAGGTCACCGGTGCGGCGAGCGGGTTCGAGGCGAGATCCGTGATGCCGGTGGACAGCGTCACCGTGACAGTCGCCCCTGTCGCGAGCATGGCCGACGGCGTGAACGTCCACGTGCGGCCGCCGTTGCTCGAGGCGAGGGTTCCGGTGACGGCGGCACCGTCATTCACGATGAACGTCGTCAGCGTGACGTTCTGCACGGGTTCGTCGAACATGGCGACGATCGTCGTGCCGGGGGAGACCATGGTCGCAGCCGGCGCCGGCGTGCGGGTCGTGACCGTCGGCGCGACGGTGTCGGGGATGGTCGTGAACGTCCAGGTCACGGGCGCGCCCGTTAGCGCGTTCGCGGAGGTGTCCGTGATCCCGGAGGTCAGCGTCGCGGTGAGCACCGTATTGCCGGGCAACGGGCTGGTCGGTGTGAAGGTCGCCGTGCGGGTCGCGGCGGTGTACGTGACGGTGCCGGCGATCGGCGTCGCACCGTTCGCGAGCGTGAACGTGGTCCCGGAGACGCCCATCACGGGCTCGTTGAACTGAGCGGTCACGGTGGAGGTGAGCGAGACGCTCGTGGCGTTCGGCATCGGCGTGCGCGCGGTCACGCTCGGCGCGAGCGTGTCGGTGCCCGTCGTGAAGCTCCAGTTGATGGCCGCGAGCTGTGCGCCGCTCAGATCGGTGATCGCCGACGTGAGGTTGGCCGTGTACGTGGTGTTCGGCAGGAGCATCGCCGACGGAGTCAGCGTGGCCTCGCGGGTGATCGTCGAGTAGAGAACCGTGGCGGCGACCGGGGTTGCGCCCTGGAACAGCGTGAACGACGAGCTCGAGACCCCCTGGACGTCCTCGGAGAACATCGCGGTGACGGGGATGCCGACCCCGACGCCTGTCGCATTCGGGACGGGAGATCGCGCGCTCACCGTCGGCGCCGCGTTCGGCGCATCGACCATGACGTCGATCCCGATCGAGTCGGGCATGTCGATCGGTCCTCCATCGAGCAGCGGCAGGCACGTCGTCGGTGCCGAGCCGTTCAAATGGCAGCGATTATCGGAGGTGTTGCAGGTGTAGTCGTCTGGGCAGGCACCACCCGAACCGCAGAAGAACCCGCAGACTGGCTGGGGAACGTCATAGCAGCCCGGGGTCACTGACAGCCCGGCGACCAAGGCGAGGCACAGCGCGGTGGCAAGCCCCAGGTACGCGATCCGGCGACCCATTTTGATGACCGTACCACGACCAGTGTAAGCTCATGTCCAGGGATGGCGACCAAGCTCGACAAGGACCAGCTGCGAGGACTCGTCGATCCGCATTGGCGTCGGCTGTACAACTTCGTGTTTCGGCTCACGCTCGATCGCGACCGCGCCGAGCGCTACCTCGCCGACGTGTTCACGCTCGCCGCAAACTCCGAGAAGATTCCGGCCGATGGCGTCGAGGTATGGCTGCTCGGGCTCGCGAACCAGCTGCTCGAGGAACGGCTCCCGCGTCAGCCCGAGGTGAACTTCGACATCCTGGACGACGTGCTCCGGAACGAAGCGACCCGCACCGACGTCGTGCGCTCGCTCAGCGATCCGCAGCGGGACTTCCTGCTCTGGGAGCTGAAGCAGGGCTGCATGACCTCGGTCATCAACTGCTTACCGCCCGGCGAACGCGCCGCGTTTGTGGTGTGCCACGTGCTCAAGCTCGCCGATGACGCCGCGTCGAAGAGCCTGGGGATCACGGAGAGCGCCTACAAGGTGCGACTGTCGCGGGCGCGCAAGAAGATCGGCGACTACCTTGCGCCGCGGTGCGAGCACGTGAATCCGATGAATCCATGCCGCTGTGCGGCCCGCGTCGGAACGGCTCTGCACAAGGGCTTCATCAAGCCAATGGGTCCGTCGGGTGGCGTCGTCTCGCTGCGCAAGCCCCAGGAGCCGTACGGTCGCTACGGCACCGGCAGCGGCAACGAGGACGTTCCGATGCGCGACATCTCGGCGATCTACGGCAACCTCCCCGAGCCCGATCCTCCGGAGGACCTCGGTAACAAGCTCGTCGATCAGCTCGCGCGATGAACCTCGCGCTGCTCGCCGGCGCCGTGCTCCTCGGATCCCTCGGCGGTGCGTGTGACAAGCGCAAGGAGCCCGCGCCTGCGTCGGTCGGCTCGGCCGGCCCGAACGACCTCCCCGATCCGCTCAACCTCGACTGGCAGAGTCTCCGCTACGACCTCGGCTCGCTCGGCAGCGTGCAGGCGACGCGCGGGCGTGCGGAGTTCCACGTCGTCGAGGATGATCACGGCGTGCTCCACGCGACGCAGGATCCCGGAGCCGGCGGCACGATGGGTTTTCTCGATCTCGATCCACCGGCGCTCGTCGATCTCGACGGCGATCGTCACGAGGAAGCGGTGATCCCCTTCGAGCTGAGGAGCACGAGCGACAGCGTGTTCGGCGCGTTCGTGTTCACGCTGAGCAATGGCGTACCCGTGCGCCTTGGCACGATCACCACGACCGCGAAGCCCGGCTTCACGGTCGCCGGTGCCACGATCCGCACCACCGAGGGTGTGGTCTGGGCGTGGGACAAGGCGACGAAGCAGCTCGTGAAGCGCTGATCAGGCGCCCGGCGCGCAGGCCTCTACCTGCCGCTTGCAGTTATTGCTGAGGCACGCGAGATCCCACCGGCAGTTGATCGCGCACGCGTCGAACGCCGACAGCGCCTGCGCGTACCGCGGGGACATCGTGCGCGCGCAGGCGCAGCCGCACGCGAGGTCATCCGGTTTGCACTTCTCGAACTGACAGGTCGCGGCCTGCTCGCAGGTGCCCGAGCCGCGCAGCACGGTCTGACCGCAGACCGCTCGCAGGCCGCAGATCGCGCTCTCGTTGCACGAGCTGAACTTCTGCGACACGCACCTCTGCAGCGCCTCGTTCGCCACGCAATCCGTCACGCAGCTCGCGGACGCGTTGCCGCAACGACTGATCACGATCGCGCAGCCGCGCGTGCACGCTTCCCTCACGGACATCACGGGCGGTGTCGCGTCGTCCTCATCCTCGTCGGGAGCGCGTGTCGGCGCCGGGCGTGTCGGCCTCACGCCGGCGTCGGGGGTGGTCGTCGTGCTCGGGCCGAGGAAGCCGACGCGACGTGCCGCCTCGGTCGGATCGATGGGCATTCCCTCGGATGCGTCGACAGGAGGTTCGCTCGCCACGACCGTTGCCGCATCGGGCGGCGGAGCTGGTTCCTGGACCTTAGCGATCGTCGCCGCGGATCCCGAACCCGTGCCCGGGGTCACGACGGGGGTGTCGGTCGGCGAACCCTTCGAGCGCGTCATCGTGATCGCGACGATCACGATCGCGATCGACGCCAGCGTGGCAAGGCCCAGACCCAGCACCCATGCGCGCTTGCTCGTGCCCTGCGCCGCCGGGGGTGGCGGCGCGGTCGGGCTCCCCACCGGCGCCGGCGTCGCGAACGTGCCTGCACCCGTCGCCATCGTCATGCCCTGGCCGGCGGGTCCCGT
>JACCRC010000234.1 GCA_013813765.1 Deltaproteobacteria bacterium
CGCAATAAAGGGGGTCCGACCCCATTTCTGTCCTGGGGTTGCCGTCGACGACCACGTCAACGGGCGAGTCAACGTGCACTCCGCGCGAGGCAACACATGAACGCGTACCCGCGCGTCGTGTGCATCACCGGAGTCCGAGCCCACTACACGTGAAGGCGAGCGCGTACACGCGCGCGTCGTGGGCCGGGATGGCTCGCAGCGTGGCGAGCGCCTCGGTTCGGTTGCCGGTCGTCGCGAGCACGCGGGCGAGCTGGAAGCGGGTGTCGGCGCTCGGACGGGCGGCGACCTCGGCGCGCGCGAGGGGCAGCGCTTCCTCCAGTGCCGCCGGATCGCCGCGATCGACGAGTATCTCGACGAGCTCGAGGCGGTGGCCAAGACCGTGGTTTGCGAGCTCGCTGCGCACGAGCTTCTCGACGAGCGAGCGGGTGCTCCTGGCCCCGGCGCGATCGCCGGCGGCGTCGAGGGCGCGCGCCTTGTCGATCAGGTAGCGCGGCTGGCGCGCGGTGATGAACGCCTGCTCGAACAGCTTTGCCGCGCGCTTCGGCTCGCCCGTCACGAGCGCGAGCTCGCCCTGCTGCGCGAGCGCGAGCGGATAGCTGGGTGCGATGCGCGTCGCTTCGGCCAGCAAGCGGTCCGCCCCAGCGTGCTCGCCACGGCGCAGCAGGAACCGGGCCCACAGCGAGCGCAGGCGGGCGGCCTCCTCCGGGTCACCGCCCTCGTCCACCCGCGCCGCGCGCGCGAAGTCTGCGGCAGCGGCGCGGTCGTTGCCCCGCGCTTGCTCGACGAGCGCGCGCATCAGGTACGCGCCACCGTCGGGCCGCAGACCGACGGCCCAGCCCGCAGCCTCGGCCGCACGATCGAGCTCGCCGAGCGCGAGGTGTGAGGACGCGAGGACCCCGAGCGCGCCCGCCGATTTCGTTCTCGTCAGGTGATCCCGCGCCAGGTCGATCGCGGCGCGGAACTCGTGACGTGCGCTCGCGATCCTCGCGAGCGTCAGTGGCGCGGAGCTCGGATGGCGCAACAGCTCCAGCGATCGGTTCGCAGCCGTCTCGCTCCTCTGGTAGTCCTGCGGATCGCCGGCGAGCTGCGCGCGCTTCAGATAGAGGTCTGCGAGATCCGAGAGCTCCATCGGCGACACGATCCGATGCAGCGTGCGCTGCTCGAGCACCGCGATCGTCGCCTTCAGATCCTCGAGCGGGTGCACGCGCGTGTGCACGATCGGATGGCGATAGGTCACCGCCGCAGGGTCGGGCACGAGCGGCGCCGGCGGCTCGGTCACTGCACTCGCGCGATTCCACCCGGCGAACGACACGGCAGCGACGGTGCCGCCGATGGCGATCACGAACAGCACGTTCGCGGTGCGAAGGCCCATGACTCGACTACGACCGGCGTGGGCGTTTGGATCACGTCGATCCGATTTGCGCCGGCTCTCGTACAGAGAGCGCAACCCAGTTCCCAAAGGGGGGAATGAACATGAAGAAATCGAGACTGATCAAGGCAGCTTCCGCGATCGCCAGCCTGGCGCTCGTAGGGACCGCGACTCTGGCGCTCGCGTCCGACCACGATGACGGTGAGATCGATCTCAAGGGGCGCGCGCTCAACCTGACGGACCACTACGCGTTCAAGACGCCGGGGTCCAGCACCGAGATGACGCTCATCATGTACTTCAACCCGCGCTCGCTGCCGGGTCGCCAGTACTCGATGAGCACGCAGGCCCGCTACGAATTTCACGTCAGCAAGGCCGCGACGAAGACCTCGGCGCCGACCGTGAAGGATGACTTCGTGTTCCGCTTCGAGGCGAACGCGCCCGACATGACGGGCACGCAGATGGTCACGCTGACCGTCCTCAAGGATGGTCAGGTGATGGGCACGCACACCGGCATGACGACCGGCTTCGCGGGCTCGAAGTCGAACACCGTGGTCGCGAACAACGCGTCGGTCAGCGGCAACGCGATCAAGTGGTTCATCGGCCAGCGCGCCGACTCCTTCCACTTCGACGTGGTGCGCTTCTTCCAGGTGCGCACGTTCCTGGCGGGCCGCTTCTTCGGTGGCGCGGGTGGCAACGGCGACGCGACCGCTGGCCTCGCCGACAACTGCCGCGGCGATAAGTTCCTCGCGAACCTCCAGCCCGGCGGCCCGACCGTCAACGAAGCAGGCGGCGTACCCGATGCGGACGTGATCAATCTGTTCAATCCGCCGAGCTGCGCTCCCGACTTCACCAAGAACCTCAACGTCACCGCGATCGTCATGAACGTCCCCATCGCCATGCTCGGTGGGTCGATCTTCGATACGTGGTCCACGATCTCGGTGCCGGAGTGAACGCCATGACGAAGATCAAATTCATCGCGATGACCCTCCTCGTCGCCACCGCCGCGTGCGGCGACGATGGTGGCAACAACATGATGACCCCGATGCCCGACGCTGCGACGCCGGATTCTCCGACGACGCCGCCTGCGACGGTCTACAAGCAGATCGAGCACCTCGCCCGCCCGGGCATCAACGAGGCGCTGCTGATCAGCGAGGGCTTCCTCGCGGGGTACAACGCGACGGCGCCCAGCTTCGCCGGTGTCCCCACCGCGACACTGAACCAGGTGGTCGGCGAGGCGAAGACCGTGCTGAAGGCTGTCTACCTCGGTTCGTGCCTGCTCAACGGCGCGCTCGGCCTCAGCGCCGCGGCCGGCGTCAAGCCCGCGGGCATCACGTGCCACGCCGTCGGCCCGGCCATCTGGACCGAGGGCACTCTCGCCGGCGTCATGCTCACGCAGCAGTCGAAGGACGCGGCGCAGGCATATGCCGACAAGGTGTTCGGCCAGTTCGAGCCCGACGTCATGCGCATCGACACGTCGGCACCGAGCGGCTACCTCACGCTGTGCGGTGACGCCAACTCGACGCCGCTCCTGTGTGGTGGTCGCAACCTGAACGACGACGTCATCGACGTCACGTATAACTACCTGATCAACGGTGCGGGTACGACGAAGGGCCCGTTCAACCAGGTGAACGCGCTGACCAGCGATGGCGTCAACTTCTCCAACAACGACGCGAACAATCGCTACAACACCGTGCTCCCCGAGGCGAACGCGTCGCAGTACCACCCGAACGTGTCGTCGACGTTCCCGTACTCGGCCGCACCTCTCTAGCGAACGAAGGCGTTGACCAGCTTCTTGAGCTCTTTGAGATCGAAGGGCTTCTCGAGGCACTTGTTCGCTGTCGTCGCCAGGAAGTCACGCGCAGGAGTGTTGAACGCACCACCGGTGAGGAACACCATCTTCTGCGCTTGATCCGGAAACCGCTCCGCGAGCATGTCGTGGAGCTCCATGCCGGTGATCTGCGGCATCATCAGATCGCACAGGATGACGTCGTACCGGGCGCCGCCCTCGATGAGCTCGAGTGCGGCGCTCGCGCGATGGACCGTGGTGACCTCGTGATCGGACGTGAGGTACCGTTTGATCGCTGCTGCGAGCACCTCCTCGTCGTCGATGACGAGCACGGTGCCGCGGCGAACCGGCGGCGGCAGCGGGATGCGCTGGCTGGGACGGTCCGGAGCCGGGCCGCTCGAGAGAGGGAGCGTCACCCGGAACGTGGTGCCCTTACCGACCTCGGAGTCGAGGTCGATCGACCCGCCGACCTGCGTGATGATCCGGTGCGAAATCGCGAGGCCGAGGCCGGTGCCTACCCCCACGGGTTTGGTCGTGAAGTACGGTGTGAACAGGCGCGCGCGAACCTCTTCGGTGATTCCGCTGCCGGTGTCGGAGATCGAGACGACAACGCGCCCCTGCAGATCGACCGACGTCGAGATCGTGATCCGGTTGCTCTCGTAGCTGCCCATCGGTATGGCGTGGATCGCGTTGATCAGGAGGTTCAGGAACACCTGACCGAGACGCGACTCGTTCGCCTCGACGAGCGGCACCTTCTCGAAGTTCTTGATGAGCTTCGCGCGGTGCCGCAGCTCGTTCCACGCCATGCGAATCGTCGACTCGAGCACGTGGATCACGTCGACCGGGCCCTGCCGCTCTTCCTCGGCCCGGGAGAAGATGTTGAGGTCGCGGACGATCTCGCGCACGCGGTCGGCGGCCGAGCGCGCGTCGGCAAGCTCGTCGGCGAGGTCGGGCGGTAGATCCACGCGCCCGGCGATCGAGGCGATGTCTTGCATCGCCATGTCGAGATTCGCGATCACCGACGCGAGCGGGTTGTTGATCTCGTGTGCCACGCCCGCAGCGAGCGTCCCCACCGAGGCCATCCGGTCGGCGACCATCAGGTGCAGCTCGGCCTGCTTCTTGTCGCTGACGTCACGCGCCACGATCACGGCGCCGGTCACCTTGCCCTGATCCTTGACCGGGCCGATTCGCGTCGAGAACCACGCGGTCGACCCATCGGGCTGGCGCGCGGGCGCCTCGAACCCCTGCGGCTCGCTGGTGGCGATCATCCGATCGATGGCGTCCTTGAGTGCGATCTGATACTGGCCCGTGAAGAGCGTCCACAGGTTCGTACCCACCCACTGGCTCGCTGCGATTCCGCGCACGTCCCGGTTGATGAACCGGATCGTGCCATCGAGCTCGATGTGCAGGACGTGGTCGGGTGCGCTCGTGAACATCGCATCGAGCAATGCGGCGTGCTCGAGCGCGCGGCGTTCGGCGGCTTCGCGCTCGGAATAGGCGCGCGCGAGCGTGAGCACATGAGCGATCTGTGTCGAGACTCCGCGCGCGAAGCTGGTCCAGTCCGCCTCGCCCAGGTTGCGACCCCGCGAGACCATGAGCAGCGCGCCGAGCGGCTTATCGACATCGAGGAGTGGCACGAGCAGGATCGCGGCGCCGTGCGTGCGCTCCAGCAGCGCGCGCGACACCGGCTCGGCAACGCCGTCCGACGGCATGTACACCGTCTTCCCGTCGCGGATCACCGCGCGCAGGACTTCCTCATGACCGAACAAGGTGGCCAGCTCCTCCTTCGAGGCGAGGGCGTGCGCGGTTCCGATCGATCGAACACTCACCGTGGCGTCGTCCCCGATCGTGTACAGCGCTCCGACGGCGATTCCACCGGCATCGAAGCACGCGGCAAGTGCTTCATCGAGCGCGCTATCGACGTCACGGTGCTTCAGCACCGCCACGGAGATACCGTTGAGGACCGTGAGCTCCGACGCGAGCGACGAGCAGCGCTTCGCAAGCCCGGCATTCAGCAACACCTGCCGCTCGAGCTGCCGGAACACGCGCCGGTTGTGCTCCTTCTCCAGCTCCTCGAGCTCGTGGGACGGAACCGTAGGCGCCTGCTCGGTCGCGGTGGAGAGCGTCGAGCCGAGCGCCTCGAGCAACTCGGCGAGCTCCGGTGTCCGCGGCAACAGGTCGTTCGCTCCGGCGCGTCGCGCGAGCTCGCGATCCGCAGGCTCGACGTAGCTCGACGTCACGAGCAACACGGGGATCCGGTTGAGATCGGGATCCTGGCGCACGGCCATCGCGAGCCCGAAACCGTCGAGCTCCGGCATCATCACGTCGGAGACCAGGACATCGGGACGCTGGCGGCGCGCCGCCTCCAGCGCCGATGCGCCATCGGGCACGGCCTCGACCTCGAACCCCAGCCGCGTGAGGCGAAAGCTCACGAGCTTGAGCTGCAACGGGTCGTCATCAGCGAGGATGAGGCGACGGCCGGTGCCGATCTGCTTGCCCTTCGGCAAGGGCACCGGAATGTGGGCCTCGATGAGCGAAACCAGACGGCTGGGCGCGATCGGCTTCGCGATGATGTCGTCGAACCCGACGCTCGAAACGCGAGCGTCGTCCAGCTCGGAGACGAAGCCAGAGAACGCCAGGATCGAGACATCGGATCCCTCCGCGAGGATCCGGAGCTGGCCGACCAGCTCGAAGCCATCGGCATCGGGGAGCATGAGGTCCTGCAGCACGATGCGAGGATGCTCGCGCTGCATGAGCATGCGCGCGGTCTTACCGTCCGGTGCCTCGAACACCGAGTGGCCGTTACGTTGCAGTGCCTGCGTGACCATGCGCCGCGTTGTCGAGTTGTCCTCCACGACGAGGATCTTGGTAGGCGTCACGATGAATCCTCGGATCGCCGCAGATGACGAGCGATCGCCTCGGGGAGCGTGCGCGTGTCGATCGGCTTCGTGATGTAGTCGTCGCAGCCCGCCGCCATCGCCCTCGCCTGATCGCCCTTCATCGCGTACGCCGTGACTGCGACGACGATGATGTCGCGCGTCGACGGATCGGCCTTCAGCTGGCGGGTGAGCTCGAGGCCGTCGACACCCGGCAGCTGCAGATCCATCAGGATCAGCCGCGGCCGGTGGTTCGCGATCGCGGCGATCGCGGCGTCGGCATCGATCGCCGTGGTGACCTGGTAGCCACTCGCGGACATCAGATACGCGACCAGCTTCAAGTTGGTCGGGTTGTCGTCGACGATGAGAATCGGCTCGCCCGCCATCACGCCCTCGCCTCGAATTTGCGTGGCAGCTCCGCGAAGAACGTGCTGCCCTTGCCGAGGATGCTCGTGACGCCGACCGAGCCGCCCTGCGCTTCGACCAGCCGCTTCGTCAGCGCGAGACCGAGTCCAGTGCCCTGGTGCCGCTTTGCCTTGCCGCTCTCGAGCTGCTGGAACTGAACGAACAGACGGTGGAGGTCGCCCTGCGCGACGCCGATTCCCGTGTCCTCGACCTCGAGCCGGAACCGATCGCCGGCGATCGGCTGCGCGCGGATCGTCACGCGACCGCCGACCGCGGTGAACTTCAGCGCGTTCGACAGGTAGTTGTACGCGACCTGCTTCAGTCGCCCTGCATCGAGCTGGAGGCCGACGAGTACCGGATCGACCTCCGTCAGGATCTGGATGTTCTTCGCCGCAGCGGTGGTCTTCACCACGCCCGTGACCTCTTCGAGGACCTTCCCGAGATCGACGGGCTCCGGTCGGAACTCGAGGCGACCGGCCTCCACCTTCGCGAGATCGAGCACGTCGTTGATCAGCTGCAGCAGGTGACGCCCGCTGGTGAGGATATCGCCGAGGAACTCCTTGAACTCCGGCATCGACGGCTTCACCTGGCCGTCGTAAAGCAGCTCCGCGAAGCCGATGATCGCGTTCAGCGGTGTGCGAAGTTCGTGTGACATGTTCGCGAGAAACTCGCTCTTCATGCGGCTCGCCTCCCGGATCTCGACGTTCTCCATGCGCGCGCTCGCCTCGCGCAGCGCGCGCTGGACCGCAGGCACGAACCGCTTCGGCTTGTCCTTCGACAAGAAATCGAGCGCACCGGCGCGAAGTGCCTCGACGGCCGGCTCCTCGCCGGTGGTCCCCGAGATCACGATGCACGGAATACCGAGGCCACGCGTGTGGAGCGCCTCCACGACTTGCCGGCCACCAAATCCGGGCATCGACCAGTCCGAGATCACGAGATCCCAGGGCGATGCCAGCGCGGAATCGAGCTGCGCGAGCGTCGCGACGCGCGTGGCGTTCACGTCGTAGCCACCGCGGCGGAGCTCGAGAACGAGAATGTCGAAGTCATCCTCAGAGTCCTCAGCGACCAGGAGCCGCAACTGCGCATGACTCGACACCACTCCGGCCCCCTGTGACAACGATACCCGCTGCTCCGAGCGGCGAACAACGTTTCACGGTGAGTTAACGAAGCTTCACGTCGTCGTAGGCAATGTGAACATCACGCGCGCACCCACATCGGGCGCTTGCTCGGCCCACACGCGTCCTCCGTGACGCTCGACGATGCGGCGCACGGTCGCGAGCCCGATACCCGTGCCGCAAAACGCGGCACCTGGATGCGACAGATCGAAGCCATCGCCATTGTCGCGGACGTAATAGATGGGCTCCCCCCCATCGCGCTGGACCCCTAGCTCGATCAGGGCCGGATCCCGGCCAGCGGTAAACTTGTAGGCATTGTCGAGCAGGGTCTCGATCGCGATCCGGATCAGCCGCCCATCCGCCTCCACCACGAGGTTGGGCTCGACGACCACGTTGACCTGACGGTCGGGGTTCCGGCGAACGAGCTCGTCGAGTGAGGCCAACGCGAGGCTCGACAGGTCCACTAGGTGGCGCCCGATCGGCTCGTGGCTGACGCGGGACAGCTCGAGCAGTGCATCGATCAGCTCGCCCATCCGAGACGAGCCGGCGAGCACCCGCCGCAGGTGCTCCAGCGATCGCGGATCGAGGTTGCCATCGAGATCCTCCACGAGCGCGTGCGTGAACGCACTGACGGTTCGCAGCGGACCGCGCAGGTCATGACAGATCGAGTAGGCGAACGCCTCGAGCTCGCGGTTCGTTTGCACGAGCTCTCGGTTCGTGATCTCGAGCTCCTCGGCGCGGATTGCTCGCGCTTCGGCACGGTCGCGTGCGGTGCGGCACTCCGACGCGTCGAGCTCCGCGCGCAGCAGCCGCGTACGTACACGCCGCTGCTCGTCCTCGATCTGCTTGCGCCGGATCAACGCCTGGACGCGGCCGCAGAGCACGTCGAAGCCAGCGCCCTTCGACACGAAGTCCTCGGCGCCGGCCGCGAGTCCTTCCAGCACGGCCTCGCGCGACTCGGTGGCGGTCAGGATGATCAACGGCGTGTCGCGAACGGAGAGCGTGTTCTTCAACCGGCGGCAGGTCTCGATGCCGCCGAGACCGGCCATCGACCGATCGAGAAGGATGCAGTCGACGCTCTGTACCTCGAGCAGCTGGATCGCTTCCTCGCCGGAGCCAACGCGGGCGACGTCGTAACCGCGCTTGCGCAGCCGATCGCCGAGGATCGCGAGGAACTCAGGATCGTCATCGACGGCGAGGATGCGCTTCGGAGCGAGCAAGCTCGACGAGCCCTCCGCGAGGATCGGTGTAGAGCTGCGAAGGAGCGCCTTGATCCGAGCGATCACGATGTCGAGATCGCGCTTGGACACGTAGGCGTCGGCCCCGGCCTCGAGCGCGCGGGACTCGACCTCGCGGCCCTCCGTGCTCGCGAGCAACACGCACGGCGTGATTCGCAGGCCCGGATCGAGGCGCAAGCGCCGGATGACGCTCGCGCCATCGACATCGGGCATCGCAGCGGCAACGACCACCGCGGTTGGCCGCGACGAGGACGCGAGAGCGAGGCCCGCGGCGCCGCCCGATGCGGTGGCAACCGCGAAGCCGGCGGCGGCGAGCGCGTCGGCGAGCTGGCCGCGATACGCCGCGTCGTCATCGATCACGAGCACGAGGTCCCGCACCTGCGCGCCCCCGATCAGCTGGCGAATACGCGCGATGATCTGCGCGACGTCGTACGGCTTGCCGACGTAGTCGTTCGCGCCGGCGCGCATCGCACGGATGCGCTCCTTGATGTGACTGTCGGACGACAGCATCAGGACCGGCAGCGCTGCCAGCGCGGGCTCGCCGCGGATCTGCGCCATCAGCGCGATGCCGTCTCCGTCGGATAGCTTGACGTCGAGGATCGCGAGCGCGATCTGCTGGGTGCGCAGGACAATGCGCGCTTCTGCGATGGTGGCGCACGCGAACGGCTTGAACCCGGAGGCCTCGAGCGCCTCGCTCAGATCGATTCGCACCGTCAGGCTGTCATCGACGATTAGGATCCCGGACATGTTGAATACTTCTCTCTTCACATCGTACCGATGATCACGCACAGCGCATCTCGCGGAGGGTCATGCCGACAGTGAGGACAAAAACCTGGTGAGCGCCTCTGTCACAGCGCGCGGTTCTTCGACGGGAGATGAGTGTCCAGCGCGCGGAATCGTGACGAGCCTTGCGCCCGCGATCGCAGCGGCGATCTTCTCCGCCTTCGCGATCGGCGTCGCGATGTCTTGATCTCCGACGATCACGAGCGTCGGCGTCTTGATGCGGCCGAGCTCGGCGTGGATCGGCGCGCGATCGATGACGCCGTTGACGGCCCGCCAGCCATCCTTGCGACGTGACATGAGCGTGGAGTACCGGTCCACGTCGGCCTTACGAGCGGGATCGGTCATGATCGCGTTGCCCATCATGATCGGCGCGACGCGGCTCTTCACGGCCCGCGGTCCGAACAGCTTCACGACCTTGATCAGCAACCGGTAGCGCTTGAGGTTCTCGACCGGCTCCGGATCCGAGGACGTCTCGAGGAGCATCAGGGAGCGGATGAGATCGGGCCTGCGCGCGCCCATTCGCATCCCGACGAAGCCGCCCATCGACAACCCGCAGAAGTGCACCGGCGCGATGCCGAGCGCTTCGATCAGCGCGACGGCGTCCTGCCAGACCAGCTCCATGCAGATGTTCTCGCGTGTGAGATCGGGATCGCTCTGCCCCTGCCCTCGGTGATCCCACGCGATGCACCGGTACTTCCCGCGCAGCGCCTCGATCTGCGCCTCGAACAGCTCCGTGCCCCACAGGAGCCCGTGGCTGAACACGATGGTCTCGCCTGTCGAGCCTGGCCCCGTGTCCACGTAGTACAGCCTCGTCCCGTTCACCTCGATCGTCGCCATCGCGGCGACCTTCGCACGATCAGCGCGCCTTGCGCGCCGGCTATGGGAGGTTACGGAAGTGCGACGACGCCACCTCGTCGTACGTCGCGAACCCGGTCGCGCGGCCGGCCGCGAGGTGTCCGCGCAGCTCGCTCGCGAACTCGCCCGTGCCGATGAAGATGCGAGCCGGAGGCAAGCCGATCGCCCGGTATGCCGCCACGTCGCTGGCGCGGTTTCCGACGCCGCCCGCGATCACGAGGCCCGCGCGTGTCAGGGTCTCCATCGCGCGCGTCTTGAACGCCACGGTGTCGGCGCCGGGGACGGTGACGATCGAGCGCGCGAGCAGGATCGGACCGCGCGGGAACCCCTGAGACTCGAGGAACGCACGCGTCGCCTCCGTGAACTGCTCGCCGCGCGCGGAGACGTACACGGGCTGATAGCCACGCTGCGCGAGCACGCCGAACGCCGCCGGTGCGCCGGGCTGCGCGCCGGTGTACAAGCCCGCAACCGCGGTCTTGATGAACGCACTCTCGGACGTCGTCAGCGTGCCGTCGATATCCGACACGATCATCTGCGTCCCCGCGGGCGCGACGTAGCCGAGGAACCGCACGCCGCTGCGATCGCCAACGACCGACACGTAGAGGTCGCGCATTCCAACGCCGAGCCGTGCGTTGCCTTCGAGCGCGAGCGCGAACTCGCCTTCGTCATCGGTGCGCGCCGTGCCGAGCCCGACCCACGTGCCGCGGTCGCAGGCGAACAGCTCGACGTCCTCGTCTTCGAGGCCCTTGTGAATCTTCCCGTAACCGATCGTGCCGGTGAGCAACTGCCGCGGAACATCGGGCGTCGCGACCATGTCGAGGCCACGGTGGCGAGGGCTGCCGAGCTTCGTGACCAGCTTGCTGCGCTTGTGCCGGAGCTTGCGCGTCGGTCCGCCGGGCGTGGTGGTGCAGCGGTTGTCGGCGATGGCGGGTGACGGATTGCCAACGGGTGCGGCCCGCAGGCTGGACGGCGAACCGCCGGAGATCGAACACCACACCAGCGCGAAGATGAAAACGGGCCGCATACGGAGCACGATCCTCGACTCGTGCAGCCGGTGGACCAGCTAGCGACGCTGGATGGGGTCCGGGCGGAGGTTCCGGAGCAGCGGGACCACCACGAGAGAGAACGCGAGGACGCTCAGCATGACCGGGTGTTCCAGCACGTGCCGGGCCTTGCCAACCCCGCAGAACTGCGTGCGGGGAGCCGGGGTCACCTGGTCCAGTAGCCGGGTCGGGAGACCAGACCGCGGCGGGTCGAGACATGGAGCGTATCGCCGACACGAGCTGCCGCGGTCGTGTCCTTGCCCGGCGAGCCCGTGATCGGGGTCCACGTGGCCGACCTTCCGTCGCCGGTGCGCAGGCCTTCCATCGTCGAGGCGAACAGCGTGTCTCCGATCCACGACAGGCCGCCCGGGTTGATCCATCCATCGCCGAGCTTCGTCGCGGTGGTGCCGTCGAACCGGGTGACGCCGCCCTTGTAGGTACCAACCCAGATCGCACTCCCCTTCACCGCGAGCGCCATCACCCAGTCGTCCGTGAGGTGACCGGTCGCGACCGAGTAGCGCGTCCACGCGGTGTCATCGGCCTTGCCGCGGAACAGACCCGTCGTGGTGCCGAGCCAGATCCAGCCGTCGGCATCCTGCGCGACGGCCCACACATTCTTCGCCTCGAGGTTTTGCTTCGCGCCGATCGCGGTGGCGCGGCCGTTCTCGATGATCGCCGCGCCGGCCGAGGTTCCCGCGAGGATGCGACCATCCGCGAGCTTCGCGAGGCCGAGAATGCCGCGCGACGGCAGACCGTCAGTCTTCGTGAGCTGCGTGATCGAGCTGCCCTCGATCACCGCGATGCCGGATGCGGTCGCGACCCAGAGCTTCTTGCCATCGACGAGCAGCGCGTTGATCCGGTGATCGATCTTCGGACTCTCGATCCGCTTCCACACGCCGGCCTCGAGGACGGCGAGGCCGTGGTCGAACGTGCCGACGTAGAGCTTCGGTCCATCCGCGGCGATCGCGGAGATGTCGTTCGCCGGCGGGCCCGCGGGCTTCGTCGCCGCGATCCACGGCGTACTCGCCTTCGCGCGCAGCCACAGCCCGTCGAGGCCACCCACGCACGCTGCACCGTCGCGCTCCGCGATCGACTGCGCCATCGCGAGCTTCTGCGGCGCGCCCGCGACACCGACGAGCCGACCGCGATCCATGCGCACGAGGCCGCCGCCGAACGTCGCGGCGACGACGGCACCGTCGAGCTTCGCGATCTTCCGAACGTCGCCGCCGCCGTAGCCGCGCACGCTCGAGCCCTCTCGGGTGTACAGGCCGGCGGACGTACCGATCCATAGCGTCTTGCCGTCGCCGTACAGAGCCGCGACGTCGTTCGCACCGGCCTCGATCGCCGTGAGCTCGAACGTGCCGCGCGACAGTCGATAGAGTCCGTTCGCGGTGCCGGCCCAGAGCGCGCCATCGGCCACCGCGAGCGACGAGATCCGCGAGCGCGCTGCCGGGTTATTGCCGCCTTTGAAGGGCAGCGCTGCACGCGAGCCGAGCTTCTTCACGCCGCCTACCCAGGTCGCCACGTAGATCGCGCCATCGAACGCGATCAGCTGGCGGACG
>JACCRC010000258.1 GCA_013813765.1 Deltaproteobacteria bacterium
CCCCCGTCGAGCTGCCAGAGCTGGTCGAGAACATGCGTGCGAGCGCCGATGGCCTCAAGCGGGGCGGAGAGCCGATCGCGATGTTCATCGCCGTGCTCGATGCCGAGGAGCAATCGCTGGCATGGGCGTGCGCAGGTCATCAAGGCGGCTACACCGTCGGGCCGATCGCGTATGAGCTCGTGAAGTTCCCGATGGGCTCCATGACTGGATCGCGCCCCAAGCCGATCGAGCTCGGCAGCGACGGTGGCGAAGCGAAGCTGCCGCACGACTACCTGCTCGTCGTCGCATCGACGGCGGTGCGCGGCGATGACGAGGATCGCTGGCGTGGGATGCTCGTCGAGCAGGCGGCCGCGGGCCCACGCCTCGCGCAGGTGCTCGTGGATGCCGCGCAGAAGCGTGGTGACCTGCACGAGGACTTCCTCGCCGTCGTCGTCCGCCAGCGACCAGACCGCCGCAGCGAACCCGTGATGAGCCTCATCAGGTAATCTCTCGTCGGGGGTTATCAATGGCCGAGTCACCGTTCCGGAGAGTGTTTGGCTTCCTGAAGGGAGCGGGGGGCGAGCCCTCGCGGCTCTGGCTCGCAGCGGCAGCGATCGTGATCGTGATCGTGATGTTCCGATCGTTCACCTCGCTCGAAGCGGGACAGGTGGCGGTGCGGATCAACAACATCACCGGATCCACCGAGGTGATCACGCAGCCGGGCCTCGTGCTCAAGCTGCCGTTCGGGATCCATAACGTCTACCTGCTCGACGTCAGTCCGCAGACCTTCCACCTCCGCGGTCCGGAGAACAAAGGTCCGCTCGAGGGCAAGGAGCTGAGCGTCCGCGCGTCGGACGGTTCGAGCTTCGCGTTCAACGACACCACGCTGCTGTTCCGTGCCATCCCCGGCACCGCCGACGACACGCTGCGTGACTCCGGTCTCGGCCACGCATACTACGAGTGGATGCTGCCGTACGCGCGCGCGATCCTTCGCGACGAGTTCGGCCGTGAATCGACGATCAGCGTCTCGAACCCGACGAGCTTCGCGCAAGCGGAGCAGCGGGCAAAGACGCGGCTCAACAAGCTGCTCGGTGCACACGGCATCGAGGTGACGAGCATCGTCACGCCGCGCCCGCGGTTCTCGCCGGAGTACGAGAATCTGATCGAGTCGCGCAACCAGACCGAGAACCAGCTCGCCGTGATCGACTCCGAGCTCGCACGCGCGAGGACCGAGCGCGACCGCAAGCTCGCCGAGGTCGAGCGCGATCAAAACAAGGTGATCCAGACCAAGCGCGCGGAGCTCGAGGCGCAGCTCGCCACCGCGTGGACGCAGCAGACGCAGACGCACCGCGAGGTCGACACCTACAAGATCGAGAAGACCGCCGCGGGCCAGGCCGCGCGTTCGGCCGCGAAGAGCACCGCCGATCAGCTCAAGGGTCAGCTCGACGCCCAGTACCAGTCGCGCAAGGCGGAGATCGATGCGTTCCGTAACCAGCCGGTCGAGCGCGTGATGGAGCGCCTCGGCGAGCGGCTCGAGGGCGTGACGATCAACATCCAGCCGTACCGCAATGACGGCAATCCGCAGCGAGTTCAGCTCGAGAACGTCGGAGGTGCGCGATGAACACCGTCATCAGGATCTGCAAGCTCATCGTGTTCGGAGCGCTGCTGCTGTGGCTCTTCCCGCTGGCGTTCACGCTGCGCGTCGAGCCCAGCGAGATCGGCGTGCGCCAGAGCGCGATGAGCGGCGTGCTCGAGGAGGATCTCGGAGCCGGCTGGCACTGGCGCATCCCCGGGCTCCACAAGCTCATCGTGCTGCC
The DNA here is from genome assembly GCA_013813765.1 of Deltaproteobacteria bacterium. GTDB lineage: Bacteria > Myxococcota_A > Polyangia > Haliangiales > Haliangiaceae > JABFXX01. Next base: position 1,797 of record JACCRC010000258.1, read on the forward strand.
GTCGAGCTACTTCATCCTCGACTTCACGAGCGACAACAAGAGTCACCAGAAGACGCTCGTCATCCGCACGAAGGACAACAACACCGTCGAGCTCGACGTCAGCGTTCCGTTGCGCATCAAGCCCGGCCACGCGCACGAGCTGGTCGCCGCGGGTAACCACGCGCAGGATCCCGACGGCCGCTACCGGTACATGCGGCTCGCCGAGGAGACCGCGACGTCGGTGCTGCGCGAGGAGATGGCCGCGCTCGACTCCGTCGGATTCTACTCGACAGAGCGCCGGCTCGCCGCCAGCGCGAAGGCGCTCGACGCGCTGAACAAGCAGCTCGTGCCCATGCACGTCGAGGCGGAGTCCGTGCTCGTGCGTGCGGTGGCGTTCCGTCCCGAGTACGAGAAGCAGCTGCAGCAGATCCAGCTGAACGAACAGAACAAGCTGCTCGATGCCGCGGCGCAGAAGCTCGCCGGCGTGCAGCAGACCCTCGACAACTACGTGCAGGGCACGAGCGCGCAGCTGTCGTCGCGCACGCAGGACTGGGTGAAGCGGCAGGCCGAGCTCGAGCGCGCGTATCAGGTCGGCCTGCTCGCGGTGGAGGACGCCACGCCGGGCGCGACCCGCGCGAAGCTCGCCGCGATGTCTCCGGCGGACACGGACGCGATGCGTGGGAACGCGGCGAAGATCTTCGGCCTCGACCCGACGTCGGTCTCCGACTCGTACCTGATCGGCATCAAGAACATCCAGGCCGAAACGCTCGAGTACAAGAGCCGCGTGACGTCGGAGGCCGACGCGCTCCTGGGCCGGCTCAGCGCCGAGGGCGACGCGATGGTCGCGAAGGTCCAGGGCGAGTACGAGATCAAGCTGAACGTGTTGCTCGGATCTCCGGCCGGTGCCGCGTACGTCGCCTACAAGAGCGCTGCGAACATCGAGTTCGCGAAGACGTTGACGTTCAGCTCCTCCGAGGGCATCCCGTCGGTGCTGCGCCTGCGATCGTTCGCTCAGCAGTTCATGGGCGCCCGCTAGCAGCACCGCCGAAGGCGGTGCGAAGGTCAACGACGAGCTTCTCGATCGTCGGCGCGACACCGCCCGCGAGCGCGGAGATCATGCCCGCCTCGGCGAGCTGATACGTACCGGATCGGCGCAACGCGAGCACCGCGCGCGCCGGTGCGCGACCGATCGGCACGATCAGCGCGTTGCCGAACATCGACCACTTACCGCTGCCGGCGACCTGCGCGACGAGCTCCATCACGACGTCGTTGCCGATCGGCCCGCGCGCGGTCCACGCCCGGCGGTG
>JACCRC010000276.1 GCA_013813765.1 Deltaproteobacteria bacterium
CGCCTGCATGCTGGATCGCCAGCACGCGGGCGAGCAACTCGGTGACGGCATCGTGGTAGCCGCTGTAGTCGATCGCGAGTTGGCCGGTCGCCGGATCGAACCGCAGCACGCGCTTCTCGAGGAAGAAGTTCCACTGCATGAGCTGCATCGTCTGGTACGGCTGATCGCGCCGTGGCCGGACGTTCTGCAGCACGCGCCGGATGCCTGCCGCGTACTGCGCACGAAGTTTCGCGTCGTCGTAGTACCCCCCCGCGCGCAGCGCCTTTGCGACGAACAGCGAGACGAGGTCCGCCTTCAGCTCCTCGAGCAGGTCGGCCGTATCGCCGAGCGAGGTCGCGAGCGAGCGGCCGTCGCCGGTCTTGTCGACGCCGAGGTAGTGACCGATCTCGTGCCACAGCGTGCGATGGAACGTCGCGTCCGCGGTCAGCTCGTTGGCGTGTGCCGGCGCGACCGCTGCGCGCCAGGTGTCGGACACACCTTCGAACAGCGTCGAGTCGCGCATGATGTTCGCGCGGAGCAGGATCGTGCGGCCATGCCGGCGCGCGAGGTAGGCCTCGTTCGGGAGGATCGTGGCGGTGTTGCCGCCGCGTGCTTGACCGAAGTCGGCGATCACGTCGTAGACGCCGACCGGGATGCGATCGCGCACCTGCTTCTGGTGCTTGTAGGGAAGCGCGTCCTCGAACGCCTGCAGGTCACCGAGCGCGTTGCGTACGGCCTCCGAATCCGCGGGGCGTCGTGCGAGCAAGCTCAACGAGAAGAACGTCTTCGCGCCGTGCAGCTCGTCGTCGTAGCTCTCGTACGAGCCAATCTGGACGTTCAGGTTGCGAAAGTCTGCGGTGATCCAGGCGGCATCGCCGGATTCGTAGTCGTCGCTCAGGAGGTCGCGCCCCCGGTTGCGCAGGTAACCCGCGAGCTCCGGATCGTCCGCGTGCACCGCCGTGGCGGCGGCCGCGAGTAGATCGTGTGCGCGCACCAGTCGGTCGGCGTACGCGACGGAGTACGGCACGGCGTAAAGGCCCTGTGGCTTTGCGCGCAGCTCCACCAGCTCCTCGCGCAAGCCCGGGTGCAGGGCGTCGAGCACGGGGTGGCGAGTAAGCGCTGCGAGATCGGCGGCGATCACCGAGCTGTCCGCGCGGCGGACGACGGCACGCGGTGCGAGCAGCGCATCGCGGCGCTCGGGATGCGCGGCGAGGAGCGCATCGAGCTCTGCGGCCTCGATGCCCCACGGATACACCAGCTTTCCCGGCGCGATCGGTCGAACGCCGAGGAACGGCACGCGCTTATTGTCGAGCGTGTTCGCGATCGGTCCCTGGAATAGCCGATACAGCAGCTGCAGGTGCTGTCCGCGCGGCGACCCGTCGAGGCTCGCGACGAGCACGCGCGCCGAGGGGACGTCGATGTGGCGTTGCTCCTCGTAGAGCTCCTGCATGATCGCGCCGACCTCGAGCAACTTCGCGACCGCTGCGCGCTCCCCCGCGGTGAGGTGCGAGAGATCCGGCGCGAGCCGCACCGTCTGCGTCTTGTCGACGATCGGCTGCGTCTCCGCGATCGTCCACGCTCCTTCGAGTGTCAGTCTCGGGGCGGATGTGTGCGGCGTGGGCGTCGGCGCCGGTGATGGCTTCGGTCCACATGCGACCGCGGCGAGCAGCGCGAGCCCTCCGAACAGCTTCTGCATGCCGCGGACGGTACCGCGACTCGCCGTGCTCGATCTTCCTAGGAGCATCCCGCGCGTCGCTGCGCGAAGTTCGATCGAATGTCATGGTGCTGCCCGATGGGGCACACGACCTGGGTGGTCGCGCTCGGCGCGGCTGCATTCATTCACTGTGGAGGCTCGTCGACGTCTTCGCCTCCCGACGGTTCCACTGCACACGACGCCGCCACCGACGGCCAGGCTCTCTCGGTGCCGGGCCTCGCGGCGGCGTGGGCCGTCCACGATGGCGAGAAGATCGAGCGTGATGATCTTCAGCATCCCGCAAAGACCGGCAACACCGCGTGGCGCGATGACGTCGTGCGGATCTTCGGTGGCCGTAACGAGATCGTCGCGTTCCAGGTCGTCGTCGAGTCCAACGCAGCGCGCATCACCGCACTCGATGCGAAGCTCTCCGGACTGACGAGACGCGGCGGCGGCGGTGCGATCGTCTACGGGCCACCCGGCGAAGATCCGAGTCACTCGGTCGGACGGCCGATCCAGATCTTCACCGAGAGCTACATGAACATCACCGAGCCCAGCCAGGCTCACTGGGTCTATGGAGGCGGCGGCGTCCCCCCGGATCCGATCGGTTGGAAGCCCGTGCAGCTCGTTCCAGAGAACGCGCGGCAAGGTCGTGGTGGCTTGCCGATCGATGTCGCGCCGCTCACGAATCAGGCGCTGTGGATCGACGTCTATATCCCGCGCGGGCTGCCACCCGGTATGTACGACGGCACGGTCGAGCTGCACGCTGGCGGTGCCGTCCACCGCGTTCCCGTCGAGCTGGAGGTCTTCGACTTCGAGCTGCCCGACGAGAATTCGCTGACGGCGATGCTCTACTTCGAACCGGAGCAAGTGTCGCTCTACCAGGGTCGATTGCTGACCGAGCGCTACCACCGCTTCGCGCATCGCCACCGGGTCGAGCTCGCCGGCAGGTACACGCTGAGCGACCTCGATACCTTCGGTGGACGACTCGACGGCACCGACTTCACCGAAGCCCAGGGCTACGACGGCCCCGGTTCCGGCGTGGGGAACAGGATCGTGCCGGCGAGCTTCTACGGGCTCAACACCCCGGCCTACGACGATCGCGCCACCGCGTGGACGACCTCGGACGCGTGGATGACCGCGCTTGCCGCGAAGGCGCCTGATGCGCAGACGTTCCTCTACATGCCCGACGAGCCCAGCTCGGCGCAGTACCCGCGCATCCACACGATCGCCGACAACATCAACACCAACCCCGGCCCCGGCCGCGACCTCCCCGTGTTCGTCACCAGCCCCTACAGCTCCGGTCTCGAGGGCGCGATCGACGTCTGGTGCGCGTCGTCCGGTAGCTTCCATCCGGCAACGGCCGCCGCGGAGCGCGCGAAGGGCAAGCAATACTGGTTCTACAACGGCAATCGCCCCGCGACCGGCGCGCTCACGATCGAGTCCCCAGCAACCGATGCGCGCGTCAACGCGTGGGCTGCGTTCAAGCACGGCGTCGAGGTCTACTTCGTGTGGCACTCCGATCACTGGCGGCACAACTTCCAGAAGCAGGGAGAGCGCAACCAGGACGTTTGGGCGAACCCGATCACGTTCGACAACCGCGGCCAGCCCAACAAGCCGATCGGCCACCAGGGCTTCATCCACGGCGACGGCGTCCTCCTCTATCCCGGCGAGGAAGTCCTCCATCCCGACCAGGACCGCGGCGTCGCCGGTCCGATCGGAACCGTCCAGCTCGCCAATCTGCGCCGCGGCATGCAGGACCACCTCTATCTGTCGCTCGCGCGGCAACGCGGTCTCACCGCCGACGTGAATTCCGCGCTCGCCCGTGTCGTGCCGGCGGTGTTCTCCGAGGCCGGCGGGACGGTGCAGTTCGCGCAGACCGGCGACGTGTTCGAGCAAGCGCGCTACGAGCTCGCCCGCGCGCTCAGCTGTGCTTCGTCTGCATGTGCTTCCAGCAGCGCGCGATGAGCTCGCGGAGCGCACCCTCGTCGACGTCTCATGTCAGTGGGCCCGCATGCCGATGCGCGCGATGATGTAGCCGATCGCGCACAGGACGAGGATCACGCCCGCGATGCCGTAGACCATCGTCTTCTTGAGCTTGCTCGGTCCGAGATCCGGGACCGCTTCGTTCCCGCCGAACTGCAGCGCCGCGTAGTGGGTGTTGAACCAGGCGAACGCCTGGCGCGCCCCTTCGATCCCGGACTCGTCGGGCGGAGGCGGATGCTCGAGTGCCGCCGCGCCGAGCCGAGCGCGGACGGCGTCGATCCGTGACGTGTCCTTGCCCTCGGTGCGCGCCTCGGCGAGTGCGCTGTCGAGGGAACGCCAGATCTCGGGATAGATCTGGTGGCGCTGCGCATCGGTGGCCGCGGCGAGGTAGCGCTGCAGTGCTGACTGAGCGAGCTCCACGTCCTTCAGGATCGGCACGGCTTACCCTACCGTGTCGGCGGGCCTCGCGGCGCGGTGGTAGCGTCGGACCCGTGACCAGGTCCGCACTTGTTGCCGTCATTTTCATGGGAGTCGTCGGATGCAGCTCATCCGACACCACGGTGGACGCCGGCCCCGACGCGCCGCCCGCGGGTGCGCCGTACATCGTCGACGTCACGACCAGCAAGGGTGCGTTCTCGATCGAGGTGAATCCGTCGTGGGCGCCCAACGGTGCTGCTCGGTTTCGCGAGCTCGTAGACGCGGGCTTCTACAACGACGCCCGGTTCTTTCGCGTGCTCACCGGCTTCGTCGTGCAGTTCGGCATCAACGGAACGCCCGCAACGAACTCGATGTGGAGTACCCGCACGATTCCGGATGACCCCGTCGTGCGCTCGAACACGCGTGGCTACGTCACGTTCGCGCAGAGCGCGGCGCCCAATTCGCGAACGACGCAGCTGTTCGTGAATCTCGGCAACAACGCGAGGCTCGATACGATGCGCTTCGCACCGTTCGCGATGGTGATCTCGGGCATGGATGTCGTCGCGGCACTGAATGCCGAGTACGCCGAGGCGCCCGATCAACAGCAGATCAGCACACAGGGCAACGCCTACCTGACCGCGAACTTTCCGCGGCTCGATTACATCATCTCGGCACAGGTCCGCTAGCGGCTGCCGACGATCTAGGCGTGGGGGAACTCGAGCAACAGCTCACCGAACTGCCGTCCGACCAGCTGCGGAAACTTCGCGTAGTGGATCTCGTTGCCCTCGAAGCGGAGCAAGAACGCGGCGACCAGCTAGCCGCAGCAACGCTTGAACTTCTTGCCGCTGCCGCACGGGCACGGTTCGTTGCGCCCCACGCTGACCTTGAATCCCGCGCCTGATCCCGCCAGCTCGTCTCGACGCGCCGCCCAGTAGGCGTGGACCTCCTTGACCACCTTGGGAAGCGCCTCGCGAGCAGCGATCCCGGCGCTCGCGAAGTCGCTGAACGAGATCGGGCCAGACGGCTGGAAGTGGGTATTCGAGCTCGACGCCGGAACGGCATCGATGGGTGAAGACCGGGCCAAGAAGTTCGCTGCCCTCGCACCCGCGGACGCGAGCGGCGCGCTCCTGGCAGTGGCACCTACGGCGGACATCTCCTCGCAACCAGGAAAGGCGCCGGGCGGAGCAGGCGCGCTGACCAAGCTCGTCTCGGGAGGCACGATCGACATCGCGGCGGTGACGGCTGCCGTCGCGGACGGTCGGACGTTCGAGAAGAACCACTCTGCGGCGCTGACGAAATCGCCGTATCGAGAGCGGCTGATCGCGGCGGCGTCATTGGACCAGCTCTACGTGATGACCGAGGTCCTGGGCCTCTACACGGCCGAGCAGTTCGAATGGTTGCTCGAAAGCCCGCACGCAACGGTCGAGGGACTTCGCTCGATCTCTGCATCGTGGGGAGGGGTTGCAGTGGATCTCGCGATAACACCGGCGAATCTCAAGAAGCTCCACACGCGCTTTGCCGGGGTGGGTCCGGCGGAGCTTTTCGGAACTCAGACGAAAGATCTCTACGAGCGTGCACTTACGAATGCGCCGCTCCGTCGCTGGTGCACGAAGGGCGCTGATCCCGTGCAGCTGTTGCAGCTCGTGACGGTGCGTCACGACGCAGTCGCGCTGATGTGGCGCGCGCTGGTCGCCGACGGTGTGAAGACCGATTGGGTTCATCAGCTCGGCACCGGGCGTGACGACGCGGCTCTGCGCATGCTGGCCGTGAACTGTCCCGACCGCGCGATCGGTTCGTGGATCAAAGACCACTTGCTCGGCGACCGCATCGTCACCGAGAGCGCGAGCAATACGGTGATCCCGATTCCCGAGGGCGCCCTGGAGCGCAACGCGCGGCGCCGGCTCGCGGAGGGGATCGAGCACGGCGAGTCGAGCCGCGAGATCGGTCGACGAACCAGCGAGCTCACGGAAGCGGACGCTGCGCGGATCCGCTCGAACCCCGACGAGCTCTCGAATGTTCTGCTCACCATCGAAGAACCCTGGGTGTCGCGCGCGCTGTTCAAGCTCCAGCCCACGGCTGCCGATGTTCTTCGCTATGCCGACGTGAATGCCCCCGGCGTGGTGGCGTACTTGCGGACTCGCCCGGCGACCGAAACGGTCGACGCCCTCGCGGATCCAGTGATCGCGAACCGCATGTTCTTTCGCATCGGATCGCCGTTCACGCGCGTACCCGCACTGATGGAACCGGGAACGCTCGCGGCCGCGCTGCTGCGCAACCACGATGTGCTCGCATGGATTCTTCGCACGACGGACGCACGCTACGCGCTCACGCTGCTCGGGCATGCTTCGGTCGCTGCGGCGGCAGGTAAAGCCTTCACGCGCGAGGCGCTCGACCTGCTGCCCTCCACCATCGAGCTCTCGCCCGCAGAGAAGGCGGCACTCGAGCGCATCGCGAAGCACGTCAAGAGCACGATCGTTGCCGAGCGACTGCGGGAGCGCGGTGTCCTCGAGGACGAGGACGTCGAGGAGGACACGGAAGCAGCACCGTCAACGGTGAAGGCACCGACGGACGAGAACCAGCTCGTCGAGTCTCGTCAGCACCTCATTGACCTCGTGCTACAGCATGGGGATCTCGAGGGTGCGCTCGGCGCTGTGCTTGCCGGCGATCCGGACCCGTTTGTCGTCCTCGCGGTGTGCCGCGCGCGCAGCGAAGGTGCGCTGGCCTTCTTCACCGATGAGAACAACACGCGTCTCATCGAGAAGCTGCGCAAGGCTCTGAAGGAATCGCCGATCTCGGTGTTTCCGCAGGTGCCCTATTACGTGTACCTGCACTCGGCACCTGGGCGGCGTTGGTTGTTCGAGACCGAGCCCGCGCCGATCCTGTTGCAGGAGCTCACGGCCCCCGATGCGCCCATCAGTCTGTTGACCAGGCCGCTCGACAAGCTCGACTACGGTGCAAGTGCGTGGGTGCGCGCACTTCCGACCGGAACGCAGCTCAGCGCCCGCGAGCAGCGCTCGGTCCGCACCGTGTTCGATGCGGTCAAGACCGATCAAGCTGCGCGCGCGATGTTCGGCGTGCGCTTCGGAGCCTCGGCGGCTGATTCGTACACGAAGGCAGAGCTGGTCCGGCTGTGGGGAGTCCTCGAACGTCTTCCGCCGAGCCACGCAGCACAGGCGGCGGTGACGGGGTTCTACGAGTTCAAGCACGAAGGGGGCGCCGCGGGGCTCTACGGCGATCACGCCATCTCTCTGCGAGAAGGCCTGCTGCGCAAGAACGACGACGACGATGCGTTCGACCAGGGAATGCAGCTGACCGGCGAGCAGGTGATGGCTGCGTACCGGATCGATCAGAAGCAGCTCGATGCGCGCGTCGCGCAGGGACACTTCGAGCTGAAGGAGACGCCGGAGGGCCCGCGTTACGAGGTGAAGCCGCAGTCCCAGAAGTTGCTCGACAGCGTCGTGCTGCACGAGGTCGGTCACCGCGTCGACGACATTCTCGGCAAGCACAACGAGCTCGTCTACGGTCTCGCCGGGTGGCGTGAGTTCGGCGAGTCCGACATCCCCGCGTTCGCGCAGGAGTTCGGGGGCTGGGACAAGGTTCGCCCCGCCGATCAGCCCCGCATCGTGGAAGCATGGCAGGTCTGGTTCAACTCCACGCAGGGCGACGCGACCACGGGTCTCGACGCCTTCGTCGGCGAGGCTCATCCTGCGCGGTCGAAGGACTACAAGGGAGTCGGCATCGTCGGCATCGCGCGACAGAACAAGCCGCTCAACGCGTACGACGTGACACCCGTCGCTGGAAAGGTGCCGGTCGCGCACCACGGCTACAGCAAGCTCTATCGCGTGCCGGTAACGACGCTGCATGCGGCACCATCGACCTATTCGATGACGGCACCCGCCGAATTCTTCGCCGAGTGCTACGCGGAGTACTACCGCGCGTACGACGGCACGCCGAAGACCGAGGACAAGAAGGGTGGTCACCTGGCGGGTTGGATCAAGGCGTGGTTCGACGCCAACATTGACAAGCTCGCGTTCAATCCGTCGCGCAAGTAGCGCACGACCTGCGTGCTACACTCGAAGCGGTGTTGAGACGACGGCTCGTGTTCGCGACGCCCTTCGTGCTCGTCGCTGGATGCAAGCATCCCGCGGAGCCCCCTCGCGATCCCGCTCCGGTGGTCCACGACGCGCCTGCCTCGCGCGACGCAGACGTCGGCCAGCCGGTCGACGGGAACGGGCCGATGACGGACGAGGAGGTCCGCGCGATGTGTGCGCAGCCCGGGGCGAACTGCAATCCGCCGATGCCCAAGCCTGATGCGCGTCCAGCGCCGACGCTCCAGGGGCGCGTGGTATTTGCGACGGCCGGGAAGAACGGCCAGAAGTCGATCGTGACGATCTCGATCGGCGCGCGCGATGGCGTGGCCGAGTCGTGGAAGGGGACCCTGGTGGAAGGTGCCCGCACGCTCGGAACGTTCACGATCCTGACGGTGAAGGACAACTCGACCATCGGATACTCTGATGCCGCGCCGGATATGATCAGCAATCGCAGTCAGGTCCGATTTCCGCCGCCCGATACGAAGTAGCGGTCGATCGAGACGAAACCCGGCCCGAACAGCTCGGGATATTCCGTGCGCCACGATGCGGCATCTGCGACCGTCGCGCGAACCACCTCGGCGGGAACGGTCCAGGTTGCGAGCAGGTCCCTCGGTGCGCCTGCGTGAATCGAGGCCATCGAGATCGCGCCGTCCGATGCGATCTGATGCAGACGTATCCGTCGCTGCTCCCCGAGGAGCGACGGGCGCTCGCGCAGGGCTTGCAGCTTGAGGCACTCGACAAGTCCGTCGTCGAGCCCTGCATCCCAGATCTGCAGGCGTTCGCGTAGCTCGTCGAGATCGAACACGACGCGGACGAAGAACTGCTCTCGGAGTGGCTGGATCACGGGCGCGCCGCCATTGAACGCGCGGTCGAACCGCGCCAACGCGTGGCGTTCGGTCTCGCTCCACGAAAGGCGCTGCTCGGGCAATCCAACCTCGACCCAGTGATATCGATCGAAGTCCGTGTATGCCAACGAGCCATGCACCTCGAGTGCGAGCTGGCAGCTCGGGCACGTGACCTGATGGAGCTCGCCCCGCAAGATCTGCGCACGCACCTGCGGTGCCCGCTTCGCGTGAAGGCCTGCGGCGAGCATCTCGCGAAAGGTGGCCTCGCACGACGGACACACCAATTCATGCGAGTACCAGGTCGACACGCGATGAGATTACCTGGGCCAACCGAGGCGCGCTCGGCTCCTATCCACCTTCGGCACAGGCAATTGTTCTGCCGTCAGCATTCACCGTGGCAACCGCGCTAGAGATGCACGTGGCCACCGCTCCGACCGTATGGGTCCGCACCGCGGACGAGCTCGAAGACCTCGTCGACACCCTGTCGCGCAGCCGTGCGATCGGCATCGACACCGAGGCGGACTCTCTCCATCACTACACGGAGAAGGTCTGCCTGATCCAGATCGCAGCATTTGGTGGCGCGTCATGGCTCGTCGATCCGCTCGCGCTGCGCGATCTGTCGCCGCTCGCTCCGATTCTCGCGGACCCATCGATCCTCAAGGTGGTCCACGGTGGTGACAACGATGTCACCTCGCTGCGGCGTGACTTCGGCTTTGCGTTTCGCACGATGTTCGATACGTCGATCGCAGCGCGCCTCCTCGGAGACACGGAGCTCGGCCTGCAGGCGCTGGTGCGCAACGAGCTGGGTATCGAGCTCAGCAAAGGCAGCCAGAAGGACGACTGGTCGAAGCGTCCACTGACCGCCAAGCAAGAGACCTACGCGCTCTCCGACGTCGCGCATCTGATGGAGCTGGCCACCGTGCTCACCAAGCGGCTCGCCGACGCAAGGCGCACCGAGTGGGCCCGCGAGGAGTTCGCGGCGCTCGCGAACCTGCCGCCTGCCGTGAAGCGGACCGGTCCCGACGAGTTCCGTCGCATTAAGGGCTCGGCAAAGCTGCCGCGTCGAAACCAGGCGGTGCTCCGCGAGCTCTGGCTCTGGCGAGAGGCGCGGGCGGCGGCGGCGGATCGGCCTCCGTTCAAGATCGTCGGGCCCGAGGTACTACTCGCGCTGGCCGAGAAGCCGCCGACGTCGGTCGATCAGGTCGCGAAGGCGCTGTCGTCGTACGGTCGTCAAGCGGGCGAGGTCGACGTGGTGTTCGCGGCGATCGAGCGCGCGCTCGCGTTGCCCGACAGCGAGCTGCCTGCTCGCGATCACGGTTCGCGCACCGTGGTGTCCGCTTCGGCTCGCGCACGCACGGACGCGCTGCGTGCCTGGCGTGACACCCAGGCCGCTGCATGCAAGCTCGACCCATCCACCGTCATGCCGCTGCGCGTGATCGAGCGGATCGCAGCCGTCGCGCCCACGACGCTGGTCGAGCTCGCCGCGATCGAGGGCATCCGGCAGTGGCGGGTCTCCGAGTGGGGTAGCGCGCTGCTCACCGCGTGCGCCTGACGGTGTAGCCTGTTCGCCGTGACGGGCGTGATCGACAAACCGGTGTTCTCCTTCGGCGAGTTGCTCGTCTTGCTCGATGTCGAGGGCGTCGGCGCATGGTCGGCGACGCTGCCAACGCCCGCGGAAGCGTCGGAGTTATCGCGGACGGGTCTGCGCGGGACCGCCCCGTGCGTCGAGTTCCACGGTGCGTGCCGGTTTCGCACGGGCCTCGCGCATCTCTACGATCCACCCCATGCCGACCTCGTGGTGAGCCCCGCGCACGTGATGCTCTCGATCAGATGACCCGGGTCGGGGTGGATCGCGAGGTCTTCAGCTCCGATGCCGTCGTGCTGCTCCACGAGGCGACGGCCGGCGCGATGCGCGAACTCGACCGCCTCTGCGCTGCTGCGCTTCGAGAGACGGCGCGCCGGAAGCGCAAGCTCGTCGAACGCGACGTCGTCTCGCGTGTCATCGAGGCCGACAACCGCGAGCGCTGACCGAACGCCATCGCCCAGCGTGCTGATCAGGCCGCACGCCGACGATGGCCATCGTTCAGGTGGTCGCGTTCGCCATCATCAGGCGCGCTCCGTAACAGATAGGCAAAGGGATTGCTGCCGCGTGCCTCGCACGTCGAGACGAGCGTGTACAGCCCGACGATGCTCTTGCCGGCCTCGACGTTGCCGACGAAGAGGTAGTTCTTGCGACCGAGCGCGACGCGTCGCAGGGAGCGTTCTCTCGAGTCAAGGTCGGTCAGGAACGGACGAAACATCGCGAGCAGCCTCCACCTTTCACCGCAACAGCCAGCTCCGGACACAGCCGCGGTTAGCAAGCGGCACCATGCTGCACTGGTGGACAGCTCCATCGCAAGCAGTCGAGACACTGACGATGCACACAGCCGCTGCGCACCTCGAGTCGGTACGAACCGACTCACGTCTCGAGGCGGTTCGTCGGGAGCGGGTGCAGCCAATTGCGGCATGAGTCGAACGCGCTCTTGCGATCCGGCCTCAACAGCTTCTTGATTCCGCCGCGGGCGGGATCCGCCGCGGCGCCGCCCTAGTAGAGTGGTCAACGTGAGTGGCGAGCCCGGACGTCCGGTCGGTCTTGTCGCCGAGGCAAGGGTCCGGTGGCTCGACGATCTCCCTGCCGCGGGAGTGCTGCCCGAGCGCACCGTGATCGTCGCGAGCGAGGCGATCGCTCACGCCTGGCGCCGCGAGATCGTCGACGCGCGGCCCGAGCTGCTGATGGGCACGCGCTTCGTCACGCCGATCGGCGCGGCGATCTCGCTGCTCGAGCTACAGGGCGTGCACTTCACGACCGGAGAGGAGGCCGTGCGCGCCGCGCGGATCGTCGCGTACCTCCAGCGCGATGTGCGGATGGAAGCCTTTGACCTCTCCGTGCTGCGCGAGGGTCGCGGTTGGGCCGATGCGTTGGCGTCAACCCTGACCGAGCTCGAAGGCGCGGCACTCGATGTGACGGCACTTGAGGCGGCGAGCGATTCGCGGTGTCGTGATCTGGCGCGCTTGCTGAAAGACCTGGACGCCGCCGCCGGAGCGTCGTGGACGATCGCGCGGGTACTCCGGGAAGCGACGGCACGTCTCGTGGCGGAGCCCGCGGTATGGCCGTTCGCCGGCGCCTGTCTCGTCGAGGTCAGCGGGCACGAGGACATGGTGATGGCGAACTGGCTCCGCGCCATTCCACGCACGCGCATCGTCGCGATCGAGACCCAGCCGAGACGCACCGCGTACGTCGAGCGCGTTCGCGCGCGGTTCGGGGAGCTCGCGCTTCAGCAGATCGAGACGGTGACCACGAGCGAGCTGGGGCTGCTCGCCGCGTATCTGTTCAGCGCACCGGATGTCCTCACGGCGCTCGACCGTCCGCGGAGCCTCGGCAACGATGGGACCGTGCAGCTCGAGGAGCACGCCGGCGTCGAGGAGGAGATGGAGGCGGCGGTCAGCTGGGTGATCGGCGAGGTTGGCGATTGCGGAGCTCCGCTCGAACAGATCGGCATCGTCGTGCCGAAGCTGGACCCGTATGCCGCTCTGCTGTCGGCGCGGCTCGAGGTCTTGCTTCCCGACAGCGTGTGCGTGCTCGGCGGCGTCCCGGCGACATCCACCTCCGCAGGTGCGCGCATCGCGATGTTGTTGCGCGCGCTCGCCGGCTATCTACACCTCGACGTTCTTGCCGAGCTGCTTCCGGTCGTCGACCTCGGAGCCGGGGACGTGTTCCTCTCGCGCTCGGACGCGATCTCCGCGCTCTACGAGCTGGGCACCGTGGGCGGCAGCATCGCGCACCCGGCCGGAGCACTGGACTGGGTCGCGCGGATCGGACCGCGTTGCGAAGCGCTCGCGGCAGCGATCGCCGAGGCACCGCCGGATGAGGATCTCGGACGCGAGCTGCGTGCGATGCAACGCAAGCTCGAGCATCTGCGCGCGATCACGGCCCCACTCGAAGCGATCGATCGCGTGGCGCGCGTCGTGCTTGCCGACGCGCCGTTGAACAAGGTCTGGCCGACGCTGAAGACCGTCCTCCAAGGTCATCTCCGGATCGGCGTCGACGGCGTTCGCATCGTCGCCGCGATCGACGAGGTGCTTCAGCCGCTGACCACGGCTGACCTCGTGTTCGGCGAGGCGGCGCTCGCAGCGATCACGAACGCGCTCGTGTCGGTGCGACTCCCGGTGGGACGATTCGGCGAGGCGCGAGTCACGATCGCCGCGCTCGGCGATGTCGCGGGTCTCACGTTCCGGACGGTCCGCGTCCTCGGGCTGGCGGAGGGCGCGATCCCCTCGAACGTCCGCGAGGATCCGGTGCTGCCGGATTCGGCGCGACGGGGACTGGGCGCGGCGATGCCGCTCGCGGCCGATCGCACGGTCGCGCAGCTCCACTCGCTCCACCGCACCGTCCTCGGCGCGACGGAGCGGATCGTGCTCTCGGTCGCGCGGATGGATCCGCAACGCCGCTATCGCGAGCCGTCGGGCGCGCTCCTCGAGGCGGCGGCCGCGCTGGGTCGCCCACCGCTCGGCTCGGGAGGCGTGACGATTCCGGACGCGTCGATGCTGCGTCAGCAGGCGTTCGAGCCCGCGCGCCACGAGCTCCGGACGATTCGCGCGCGCTGGCCCGTGAACGCAACCGGGTTGCTGGATCGCGCCGTGCGCCGCCGCCAGGTCCCGAAACGGTGGACGACGGATCGGATTCTCTCGCTCGACCGGTTGCTCGCTCCGCCTGCGCGAGCACCAGGGCCGATGGACGGCTGGTTAGTTGGCGAGTTGCCGACGCTTCCAGGACTCACGCCGGAGCGCCCGGTATCGGCGTCCGCACTCTCGAGGCTGCTCGAGTGTCCACATCGCTTTCTGTACGAGCGCGTCCTCGGCTGGAGCGCGCCGCCGGCACTGGGCGACGAGGGAGCGATCGACGCGATGTCGTACGGCACGCTGTTCCACGCGACCGCCGAAGGGTTCTATCGGGACCACGGCACTGCGTTCTGCGCGCGGGAGAAGTCGCTCGACGAGTGGAAGACCATCGCCGGCGAGCACGCCGATCGTTCGTTCGCGACGTTCATCGAGACGTACCCGTTGGCGGGGACGGCGATCCGGGACGCGGCGCGACGCCGGCTGCGGCGCGACCTGGCAGCCCTGCTCGAGACGGATTGCGAGAAGGAGCAGACGTTCGTCGACGTCGAGCGCGCGTTCGGACCGACCGCTTTGACCCTCGGCGCGAGGACGGTGCACGTGCACGGTTTCATCGATCGAATCGATCGCACAGCGACGACGACGATCGTCCGCGACCTCAAGACCGGGAAGGCGAAGCGCCGCAAGGATGCCGACGACATTCGCCCGGCCTACGACGTTCAGCTCGGCCTCTATGGGCTCGTCGCTCGCGCGAACGCCGCGGCGTGGGGCGTGCCCGAGCGAGTCGAGGGAGCGTACGTGTACCCCGCGGACTCCAGCCGGGACGAGCGGAGCTTCCGCGATGACTTCGAGACCCTCACGACGCACACGCGGTCGTGGCTCGCGACGGCTCTCGATCTGCTGGAGGCGCGTCGCTTCCCGCGAACCCCGGACCCGAGCGACTGCACGTTCTGCCCGTTCAAGCCGGTTTGTGGGGTTGCGGCGCAGGACCGCGCGCTCGAGATCCTCACCGAGCCCGAGCCCGCGGTGGCAGGATTCGCCGCGCTCAAGATCGAGAGTGAGGACGGGGACGATGCGTAGGGCACCTGATCAGGACCAGCGCGATGCCGCGCTGAATGCGCGCGGACGTACGGTGTTGATCGACGCCGGTGCTGGTGCGGGTAAGACGACGCTGCTCGTCGAGCGGATCCTCACGCTGATCGCACCGATCGATGATGGTGTCGCGCCGTACTCGCTCTCGCGCATCGCCGCCGTCACGTTCACCCGGCGCGCGGCCGGCGAGCTGCGGCTACGCGTGCGCGGACGGATCCTCTCCGAGCTCGCCCGGCCGGACTGCTCGCCGGTGCGGACCGCGCGCTTGCTCGACGCGCTGGGCGCGATCGACGCCGCGTTCCTCGGCACGATCCACGGCTTCGCCGATCGGCTGCTCAGGTTGCAGCCGATGAAGGCCCGCCTCAGCCCCGCGTACGAGATCGCCGAGGACACCGACGCGCTCGTCGATCAGACCTTCGAGTTGCTGATGCACGCCGTGCAGAGCGGCACGCTCCGGGCCGAGCTTCCCGACGAGGACGCGGCGTATGTGACGTCGGTGGAGCGGACGCTGCAGGAGGCACTCCGCGCGCAGCTGCTCGTGCACTCGGTCGAGCGCGATCCACTGCCTCCCAAGGTGGGCCTCGATCTCCTCGTGCGCGGTTTCATCGAGCATCGCGACCGCGAGCTGGTCACGGCCGCCGCGGGTGCGCTCGATCGCAGCGCCTTCGACAGCACCGCTCGCGAGTTTCTCGCCGCCGCCGCCGGCATCGGGAGCGACACTCGCGGTGCACGTTGGCTCACCTCCTTCGCGAACCGCCTCGCCGAGCTCCTGGACGAACCGGACGACATGGCGCTCTACGAGCTCGTCGAGCGGGTCAAACGCGGAACCAAGGATCTGAAGAAGACGAAGGACTTCACCAAGCACAGTCCCGCGCAGGACCTCTTCAATGCGTTCATCGGCGAGACCGGCTTCGGCGCGCGACTGGCCAGTCCGCTGATCGCCGCGATGGCGCGAAAGCTGGCCGAGACGCGGCGCGCCGTCGAGCGCTTGTACGACCGTGTCAAGTCGCGCAACGAGGCAGTCGACTCGATCGACCTGCTCCTCGTGTTGCGGAACCTCGTGCGCGATGACCTCGAGGCGCGCCGGTTCTACCAGCAGATGTTCGATCACGTGCTCGTCGACGAGCTTCAGGACACCGACCCGCTGCAGGCCGAGGTGATCCTGTTCCTCGCGGAGGCCGAGCCGCTCGCGACGCGCTGGCAAGACGTGGTGGTCGGGACGGGCCGGCTCACGCTCGTCGGTGATCCCAAGCAGTCGATCTATCGGTTTCGCCGCGCCGACGTCGGGATGTACGACCGCATGCGAACGCAGGTGAAGCGAGCGGACCACGTCGACGTCACGCTCACCGCGAACTTCCGCAGCGTCCCGCACCTCATCACGTGGGCGAACGCCCGGTTTGCGACCATCCTCGGCACCTCCGAAGACCGGCAGTTCGATCCCGACACGGGCGTCGTCTTCCATCGCAGCCAGCTCGCCTGCGATCCGGCCGGCGGACCGCTGCCTGTGCACCACCTGCCTTACGCGTTTGCCGACGGCGACTCGCGCAACGCGCCGGAGTCGCGCGCGCTCGAAGGCGAGGCGCTCTCCGCATATCTGTCGTGGCTCGTCGAGCGCAGCGGGCTCACCGTCCGCGATGCCGATGACCACGATGCCCTGCGACCGATCCGCTGGAGCGACATCGCCGTGCTCGCGCTGGTGACCACCCACGTGCGCTGCCTGGCGGATGCTCTCGACCGCCGCCACATCCCCCACGCGATGGCCGGCGGGACCCTGTTCACGAGCGATCCGCTGCACCGCCAGTTCGTCCTCGGGTTGCGCGCGATCGCCGATCGCAACGACGGTGTCGCGGAGGCGGCGCTGTTGCGGCCTCCGTTCTTCGCGATCGATCTACTCGACCTCGTTCGCGACGACCTCGATGCGGGCGATGCCGAGGCTCAGCGCGGCGCCGCCGCGCGCGCATGGGTGCGCGAGACCCGCCGCCAGCGCTTCGCGAGAACGCCCGGCCAGACCGCGCGTGCGCTCCTCGAAGAAACAGGCGTCGGTCGCACGGCGGCGCTCGGCCCGAACGGGGAGCAGCGATTGCGTCACCTGCGCGAGATCTGTCTGCAGCTCGAGCTCGACTCCGCGGCCGGCGGCCTCGATTTCGACGGTGTCACGGCGAACCTACGCGAATGGATCGCCCACCCGATTCCGCTCGATCCGCCGCGGCCCGTGGGTACCGAGGCGGTTCAGGTGCTCACCGTCCACCAGGCCAAGGGCCTCGAGTTCCCGGTCGTGGTGCTTTGGGACGGGATGGGACAGTGGCGATCACACGATTCGCCGGCGCCGTGGCGCGTCGACCGCGACGGCACGGGCTGGGCGATGAAGACGAACGACCTCGCGCACGAGGAACCGAGCGGCGGCGATCGCCTCGAGCAAGAGCGACGCTACGCCAACGCCGAACGGCGCCGCGTGGTCTACGTCGCCGCGACGCGAGCGCGCGATCTGCTGATCATCGCGAAGCCGGCGTGGCCGCAGGACGTGGACACATACATCCACGCGCAGCTCCTGGCCGACCCGGATCCCGCGATCGTCCACGTCGCCGAACCCTACGTCGACGGAGTAGGAGCCTCATGGGCGGCACCCTCGGTCCCCGC
Source organism: Deltaproteobacteria bacterium (assembly GCA_013813765.1). Lineage (GTDB taxonomy): Bacteria > Myxococcota_A > Polyangia > Haliangiales > Haliangiaceae > JABFXX01. Next base: position 17,397 of record JACCRC010000276.1, read on the forward strand.
GGATCCGATCACCAGCACCCTCGACATCGAGATCTCGGCACGCTGGTCCGCAGCGTCGGACGAATCGCGGCGATCGCGACACGCGCCACGCTCCGTCACCGGCATCGCGAAAGCGCCACCGGTGATCCGGATCGGCGACACCGAGATCGAGACGACGCGCACGCGCTCGCGACGACCGAGCCGGTTCGGGCCCGTCTTCGGCGATGTCGTGCACGAGGCGATCGGTCTCGTGCTCACGCGCGGGTGGCCGGCACGCCGTGCGGTGGAGACCACGGCCGCAATCGCCGAGCTCGCGAACCACCTCGACGAGGCGGTCGCCGACGTCGAACGCGCGACCGCGGCGCTCCACGACGCG
>JACCRC010000306.1 GCA_013813765.1 Deltaproteobacteria bacterium
AATCGACGAACGCGAACAACGAACCCGGCGCCATCGTGCCGTTGACTAATTTGTTGACTAGCGGCGATTTTGTCGTCTAAGTACGTGGAGGATAAGGGGATCGAACCCTTGACCCTCGGCTTGCAAATTAGCCGGCCACACCCTTCCAGCGGTTTACGCGACCGTCTTTCGGACAGCGAATGTGAGGGTTTCCAGGCGCCTAGACTATCCCGCGCTGTCGCTTCCCGTCTCTCGCCGTGTCAGGTTTGGGTCCTAGGCGGGTCCTAGGAACCATGGCAACCATCAAACTCAACGAACAGAATCTCAACGCGATCGAGCCACCCTCGGATGTCGCGCAGGCCTACTACTGGGACACGGAGGTGACTGGCTTCGGCGTCGTCGTCGGCCGCAGCGGCATCAAGACCTTCGTCGCCCGCGCCCGTGTGGACGGCACGAAGATCAAGTCTACGATCGGCATCGCCGGCCGCGTTCGCGATGACGGCCACCAGTGGACAGTGAAGCTCGCGCGCACGCGTGCGCGCGAGATCCTCGGCCAGATGGCGGGCGGTACCAACCCCAACTCGGGCAAGAACGAGCGTCGCGACGCGCCCACGCTGCGAGAAGGGCTCGCGCTCCACGTCAGCGAGATGAAGGACGCGGGCAAGCGCCCGCGCTCGATCGAGACGATCGAGTACGACGTACCGCGCCTGATGTCCGCATGGATGGACAAGCCGCTCTCCGAGCTGACGGTCGAGACCGTGCAGCGCATCAAGGAGAAGAACAAGAAGTACAAGACCCAGACCAATCGTCTCCTCGCGCACCTCAGCGCGATCTGGAACACGACGCGGCGGCTGCGCCGCAGCTCGTTCTCCGGAGACAACCCGGTCGGTCGCCTCGGCGTGCAGAAGTTCAGCCTCGATCCGGAACAACCGCGCATCGAGGAGGAGGACATGCCCGAGTGGTTGCGGCGCGTCCAGCTCATGTCGAACCCGATCCGCCGCGACCTGCAACTCACGGCGTTGTTCACGGGGATGCGCACGGAGAACGTGACCAAGATCCGCCTGGACCTGGTCGACTGGGATCGCGGCGGTCTGTTCGTACCCCGCTCCAAAACCACACCGTTCACGATCCCGCTCTCCAGCACGGTGATGGAGATCCTGCGCCGCCGTCGCGACGAGAACGCGGTGACCTTCGAGAAGCACGGCGGCGATCACGGATGGGCGTTCCCCGCCCTCTCCGACGACGAGAAGGTGATTCCGATCGCCGAGTGCAAGGAACGACGTTACGACACCGTCGCGCCCCCGTGGACGAAGCACGGCCCGACGAAGGGCAAGTACGCGGCGACCGGCGACCGCGTGCTGTACCTGCCTGGCTTCCATACACTGCGCAGGACGTTTCTCAGCGTCGCGCACGAGTGCGGCGTGACGAAGCTCGATCAACACCTGCTCTCGAACCACGCGTTCGGCGGGCGCGACGTGCACGATGACTACGTTCGCCAGGCGTTCTCTCACTTGCGGCAACTGGTCGACAAGATCGACGCGGCGATGTGGTCGCGGTTGCGTCCTCCCACGCACGACACCTGACCGACGCCCGACGAGAGCGAGGCTGCGAACCCACGAGGCGCAGTTGCCTCCCAAGCGTCGAGGTGGCGCGCGAGCCTCACTGGTCGAGCGGCGAGGCGGGCCACGGAAAGCCGCGGATAGGCTCGATACCCTCGGCCAAGAACCGTTCGGGATCCGCGCCTCCTGTTATCACGCCCGTGACCCTGCCCTGCTGGATCGCGAAGACGAGCGGAGTGATCGGTTCGAGACTGTTCGGAGCTTGCACGAAGGCGTCTCGCGACTGTGCGAGAAGTTCCATCTCGCAGCCAGTGGCCGGTGCCGGACGAGCCCACATGATGCCACGGACCGGAATCGACACCGCGAGAATGGGTGCGCGAAGCAGCTCGTGCGCACGTTGCATCAGCTGAACGTCGAGGATCCGCTCGCAGGCAAACTCCTCGATCAACTCCAGCACATGTGGCCGCGCTCCGATCCCGAGGAAGCCCTTCGTCTTGCCCTTGACCCTCCACTCCATCGATCGCCGTCCAACATTCCTGACGGCGATCGCTTCCCACTCGTCGAATGTTCGCGGCCCCATCGCGATTTGCGCGTTGCCGATGAACTCGAAGCTGTCATTGCGATCTTCGCCCACGCCATAGCGCGGAAGGCTGGCTACTGGCATCGCGATCAGGGGCTTGTTCGCAATCTCCGTCCACCCCCTCCAACGATGATGCCGGAGCTTCGGAACGATCCGATGATCTTTCAACTCCCTCGGGCTCGGGTGATCGGCGGGGGGATGGTGGCTTGACATACGCGACCACTCGTCGCGGACAATGATCGCGACACGCATCCATTCGAGCAGCCGTTCACGGCTTCGGCTTGGAATCCCCTCATTCGCCGCGATCAGCGGTATCGCGCCTTCGTAGTGCCCCTTCTCGATGATCGGCCAGATGAGCGCGAGGCCCATCCTCGTAACCACGTCGAGCGCGTCGTAGTCAGCTGGGGCCAACCCGGCCTTGTGAAACATCGCTCGAAGCTGCGGAGCCACCCCATCCCACGGTCCGGGCTCGGTGGGAGGCATGTCATACGCTACCAGCTACCACCGCTGATGCTCCAGCCTCGTGATCACTCGGTGATCTCGACGGTGGCCATCGTTCGCGTAGAGCACCTCGACGTCGGTGCGCGCTTCGACCGCAAGACGTGATCGCTCCCCTCACTGATCGCCACGGCTCTGGACATCTTGCACCCATTCAGGCGGGCTCGGCGCGGCGTGATAGGTGTCGTCGAGCCGAACTTCGTTGCCGCCGACGATCGCCCACACCTCGATGTCTCGGAGCCACAGCTCGTGCAGGTGTTTCTCGGCGTCGGCGGGATCGATAAACACGTAGCGCAGTGAGCGCACCTGCTTCTCCGCGTTGTACTTCGCGACCAGCCGGCTAGCGCGGCAGTCACAGCGGGATCCCCCGGCGCCGAAGGTACTCCGATAGCGCTCGTCGCGTGATCCCGAGCTTTGCTGCACCATGCGTCGGGCCGAACACGCGCTCGGCGACGAGGCGCAACATCAGCTCCTCGATCTCTTCGAGGCTCGGGAGCTGCACGTCCCCGAGCCACACGAGTTCGTGCTCGCGAAATCCGTTGGTGCCGACGCCTAGCACTCGGGTCGCATCGCTGGCGTACTCGAGGATCAACTGCTCGCGTTCGTCGCCGCGTCGAAGGAGCGGTGGGATTTCGACGATCGTTCCGCGCTGCACATGTGGAACTGCTTCGGCAGCCTCGTCAGCTGTGCGAGCGCAGATGAACAGTGCCGATTCGCGAGCGTCGCGTGCGAAGGTGAGTTCACTCGGTGTCACTGCGCCGTCTACACAGAGCGTACCGCCGGCGGCCGACTCGGTGGCGTCGCGGAGGTTCGTGCCCTCAGCGACGACGAACGGGCGCGTGGTCCCGAGCGCGAGCTCGTGAATGCGCCGGGCAGTCGAGACGAGACTCCCGGCGCCACATAGCAGGAGCGTGCCGCGTCGAGCTGCGGCATCGCGGATGCCTCGTAGCGCCTCGTCGATCGCCGCGAGGCGTCTATCGTCGAAGCCAAGGATGCGGGCCAGAAACGCTTGCAAGGTCACGAGTCGATCGCTCTCTGCGATCAGCTTGACCTCGCCGATCTCGACCTCGATCCCGGGAGTCAGCGCGAACGATAGGCGGCGTTCGCCGTCCAGTCGCGAGCCGTTCTTGCTGCCGCGATCCTTGAGCGTCCACACGCCAGCTTCGCGGGTCAGCTCCGCGTGCTGTCGGGAGACGCTGCCGATCTGATCCTGGATGCGCAGGTCGCATTCATCCGCCGCGCCCACGAGCAACGAGTGGACATCGGTTGGGAGCTCGAATCCGTCCCGCTTCCCCCAACGGCGCAACCTGGTCACGGCGTCATCGATCGCCCAACCCGCACTCCTCGGTCCGTGGGTGACGGTGCTCACCGTTCACAAGCGTAGCCCAGCGCGAGACTCGTGTGCTCGCCTACGCTACGGCTACCTCGTGGCTCGTTTTCGCAGGTTCTGTATCATTCGTAGCCCGCGCAAGTAAGTCAGGGGACCGCGTCCCGCGCGGGACGTAGGATCGATGCATGCTCGCGACCGATGACGCCCAGCGCGGCGACGCGAGTTCGAGGTACTCTCGCCTCGGGGTACGGGGTCCGTGCTCCGGTCAGGATGCGCGAGACGATATATCAACCCGAGTTCACGAGGTCGGCGCGATGGTCGTGACCACACCGCTTCCGCCGCGCGGTGACGAGATCATCGGGCGCAAGGCTGGCACCTACCTGATCGATCGTCTGATCGGCGAGGGTGGCATGGGCGCGGTCTACGTCGGCACGTGCCAGCTCGCGGGCGGCAAGCGGGCAGCCATCAAGGTGATGCACGCCGAGTACACCGAGAACCGCGAGGCGGCCGATCGTTTCGGCCGCGAGGCAACGACCGCAGCAGCGGTGAGCGACTTGAACGTGCTCGATATCTACGGTGCCGACCGATTCGCCGAGGACGGTCGCATGTTCATCGTGATGCCCTACGTCGAGGGCGGCTCGCTCGAGGACTTGTGCAGGCGTGTCGGGCCGTTGCCCGTCGAGAAGATGATCCCGATCATGTTGCAGGTCTGCTCGGGACTCGATGCGGTCCACGCCGTCGGCGTCATTCACCGCGACGTCAAGACGCAGAACATCCTGGTCACCCGCAAGTTCGGCAGAGAGCACCATGCGTACGTCGTCGACTTCGGCATCGCGAAGCTCCTGACGACCTACCTTGCCGGCGATCGGAATCGGCTCACGCGGACGCGCGCGACGCTCGGGACACCGGGGTGCATGGCGCCGGAGCAAGCGCGCGGCGACGCCGATGTCGATGCGCGCGCCGATGTCTACAGCGTGGGGATGGTGATGTATCGGGTGCTCCTCGGACGGATGCCGTACGACGCACCGACGATGTACGCGATGCTCGAGGCGCAGGCGATGCGGACGCCTTTTCCGCGCCCACGTGAGCTGCGCCCCGAGCTGCCGCGGATCGTGGACGAGTTGATCATGTCGTGTCTCGAACACGAGCGGCGGCAGCGCCCCGCGTCGATGCTCTCGGTCGCACAGATCCTCGCGCGCGTGAGCCCGGCCGCGCAGCGCCAGTTCGAGGTGCTCGCGTCGGGCCTCGCCACGCGCCAACGCGCGGCGCCGCAAGCGGCCACGGTCGCCAGCGGTATCGAGACGGCGATCGCGCGCTCGATCATCGACGCGCGCCCCGAGGCTGGACGGCACCGTGTCGCGCGCGTGGCGGTTCCGCTGGCGATCGGAGTGGCGCTCGGCGCTGGCGGGTTCGCGCTCGCCAAGATCGCCTCGGATCGATCGTCTCCGTCAGGCGCGACAACCCCGCTTGCCGGTACAGCACCCGACGTTCCGGCAGATGCGCGACAACCGGTCTCGGCGGTCATCGCTGACGCTTCCGTGCCGATGGATGCGCCGGAGGCAACCGCGGGCGCACCCGCCGATGCGCCGCCCGACGCGACCGAGCTGACCGTCGTCCGCGCCGACGCGGGGGTGCTCCGGCGGGCGGACCGCAGCCCACCGGCACCGATACCGGTTTCGGGGAGCGGCACGCTCGTCGTGAGAAAGCCGCCGCGTACGTTTCTCGAGGTCTTCGTCGGCGGCAACCGGCTGTGCGAGACGCCGTGCCGCGAGCCTCTGGACGCCGGCACGTTCAGCGTGCTCCTCAAGGGCGGCGGGAAAGAAGAGACCGTGACCGTCAAGATCATTCCCGGCCGAGAAACCACGATCCAGAGGAACAACTGGTGATGCACTCGTCATTGATGCAACTCCTCATCGCACTCGTCGTGCTGGGTCCGCTGCGCGCCGACGCCGACCCAGGCACGGTCGTGGTTGTCGGGAAGTCGGACGCGCATGCGCGCGACGTGACCGCGCAGGCCGTGTCCGCGGCCGTGTCGAAGGCTGACTGGAAGCTCATCGGCAAGCGGCTCTCCGAGTCGGATACTTCCTCGATCTCCAAGTGCTTCACGCGCGAGGAGCCGCAGCGCTGCATCCTGCGACTCGTTCAAGACAAGGGTGTCCAGCGTGTCGCGTATGTCAGCGTCGATCCCGACCCGAGCCGCGGCGAGCGCGGCCTCAAGCTCACCGGGCGCATCGTCACCGCGAAGCTCGACCTGGTTCTGATCGCGTCGCGGTTCTGCGATCACTGCACCGACGACACGCTCGCGCGCTCGGCAACCGATCTCATGAAGGATTTGCTCGATCGCGTCGCGCTGACGAGTGGGCGCACCGTGCTGTCCGTGAAGTCGAGCCCGCAGGGCGCGCGCTACACGGTCGACGGTGCGTTCGTCGGGGTCACCGACGCATCGATCGACGTCACGCCTGGGCCGCACACCGTCACGGTGGAGCTCGAAGGCTTCGAGACGTTCGTCCAGAGCGTGCGTGCTACCGAAGGCCAGACGGCGGAGGTCAACGCCGTGTTTCGTCGTCGCAACACGGACGTGCGCCCGCTGCCGGGCCCGACCGATTCGTCGACGCGGGGAGTCGATAACCAAGGCGCGGACGTCCGAGTGGAGCCGCCACGCCGGTCGCGCGCCGCGAAGCCGCTACTCGTCGTCGGCGGTGTCGTACTCGCCGCCGGCGTGGTCCTCTTGATGCTCGATGAGGATTCGACGGTCAGCCCGCCCGGGACCGAGCAACGCGCGACGTTCTACGACACGGCGACACCCGGGCTCGTCACGATCGCGGGAGGTGCCGTGCTCGCGGGGCTCGGCGCGTACTTCTACTGGAAGAGTCCCGGGGCGAACGCCACTGCCTCGATCCGGCCGACCCCAAACGGCACGATGATGACCCTTAGCACGTCGTTTTGAGGAGCCCCATGAACCGACTCGCGCCGCAGCTAGTATTCGTCACCCTCCTCAGCGTTGCCGGATGCAAGCAGACCGAGCCGAACTACTGCGAGGACGTGCCGGTCACCCATAACTGCATGGACAAGATCGACGCTGACACGTCGTGCAGCAGCAACGCCCAATGCTCTGGAGCGACGCCGGTCTGCGATGTCGGCGGAGCGAAGGCGTGCGTGCAATGCACGACGACAGACGCGACAGCATGTAGCGGCGCCACCCCGGTATGCGGCACGAATAACACGTGCGAGCGCTGCACGATGCACGCGCAGTGCTCGTCGAACGTCTGCCTACCCGATGGCTCGTGCAGCGACGGCGTGAACGTGGCGTACGTGACAGCCAACGGCTCCGGCAGCACGTGCACGAAGGCGATGCCGTGCGGCACGCTCGCCGCCGCGATCAACACGAACAAACCCCTCGTGAAGATCGCGAACGGCCTCGTGAAGGACTCAGCCACGACCAGCATCGACGGCAAGGCCGTCACGATCCTCGCCGACTCCGGCGCCAAGCTCGACCGCGACGGCGACGGCCCGATCCTCGAAGTTAGAAGCGCGAACGGTGACGTGAAGATCTACGACCTCGAGATCACCGGCGCGTCCGGTGTCTCTGGCGCCGACGGGATTCTGGTGACGCCGAACGGCGGCGCGCCGAAGCTCGCGCTTACGCGCGTGAAGATCACGAGCAATCAGGGTAGCGGCATCGCGTGCAATGGAGGTGCGCTAACGGTTTCGCAGTCTACCGTGTCGAGTAACCAGGGTGGCGGCATCTCGATTTCGGGCACGGGCACCATGTTCGACGTTACGAACAACTTCATCGTTTACAACGGGACGGCCAATGGAGTGAATGCGACGCAGCTCGGTGGCATCGCGGCGACGTCGAACACCAGCGGAGCGAAGCTTCAGTGGAACACCATCGCCTTCAATCAATCCGACGGCGCCATCTACCGAGGCGGCGTGAGCTGCACGGGCGCGATGGTGTCCGCCGCCGGTAACCTCATCTATCGGAACAGCGAGGCGGACGGGCTCGGCGGGCTGAAGACGGACGCAAACACACAGCGCAATGCCACGGGCTGTCAGTTCGGAAACTCGCTCGCGCTGGCAACGGACGCCGCCAATCTCGGCCTCAAGTCGCCGGCCACTCAACCGTTCGATTTTCATCTCACCGCGACTTCGCCCAGCAGCGTCGTGGACGCCGGTGGGTCGTGCATCGGAATCGACTTCGATGCGCAAGCGAGGCCAATCGGTAGTGCGTGTGACCTTGGGGCTGACGAGTTCAAGCCGTGACACCGCGTTCGCATTCACGGCGACTCTTGCCGTTTAGCGGGAAGCTGTCGGTCGTGTTGGTGTTACTTGCCTGTGGGCGACCCGATCCGATCCCCGTCGAGGTCGGATCCGTATGCGGACAGTCCGGGAAACGGGTGGCGGTCGAGGGTTGGCTTGCGGTCCAGAAGCGAGTGCAGTGCACGACGTATGGAGACCCAGATCGCTGCGACATCCACTTGTCGGATCGTCGAGAGCATTGGGTCAAGATCAGCGTCGAGCTCAAGAACGAGAACTACTCGGGGGCGCCCCCGGAGCGCAACACGATGGAAGCCATTGGCGGCATGGGGGAGTTCTCAAAGAGCGACGTCAAGATTCACACCTCAAACAACGCAACGGTCGGGATTGGCTCGCGGGTTCGCGTAGTCGGGACCGTGGACGCCGCCGGCGGCGCGTGTCGCATCGTCACGGACACCTTCGAGGAATTGTGAGCTCAAGTGACCTCCCGATGCCTACGGGGATGTTTCTCAGCACCTCGTCGCAAACGAACGCACGTGTTCAGCGAGCGTTCCCCAGTGGCGCCGCCAGCGAGGATGCGCGCGCGCTCATCGGTACGGCGCCTGCGCCTCCTGACGATCGCGCGCCCGATCGGACGTCGGTGATCGTGATCGAGATCGAGCTGTCTACACCGGTCGCCGTCGCCGCAGTTCTCGATGAAGCGGCATCTCAACCCGAGAGTGCCCACACGTTCATCAAGGGGCTCACCGCGGATGGCGCGTGGCAGCACGTCAAGGATCGACGCGCGACTGGTCCGTATACTCATGTCGCCGTCGAGATCATGTTCCTAGATCACGACGCGCCGGTGCCGCGCCTGCAGGTCGAACGACAGATCCGATGGGCGCGCGGTGCACTCGGCGCGCTCGCAGACCGACCGCCGACGGAATCGATGACCTCCGCGGCAGCGCTGGCGCGAGCGAACGCCGCATTCGACCTGCGGGCGTCGTTTGAAGACCACGGGGTCGACGTGGGCGTCATGGTCGTCGCACCCGAAGGGAAGCGGTTCGCCGGCCGACTCGTCTGGGATGTCGCCTACTCCGCCGGCTTTCGCTGGGGAGATGGCGACTACTTCCACTGGGTGCCATCACCCGAGACTGACGTCAGTCAGGGCATCGGCATGGGGACAACGACGGGGCTTTCCTACTTCATGCCAGAGTGGGTCGATGATCTCGATGACCTCGAGATGTCGTTCAATGTCGCGCGCACGTTTCGACCCGACGCGGTCTTCGAGGTGATGTTGCGCGCCGCGAACTACATTGCCCAGCGCCTCGGGGGCACGGTGCTCGACAGGTCGGGAGAGCCGTTCGATGAAGCCGCAGCTCGCGCGCGCGTCGACGCGATCGTCGCATCGATCGCGGCGGCCGACCTGGTGCCGGGATCCGGGCTCGCTCTCCAGGTCTTCTGAGGGTGGATCGCGCCCGCCGATCGTCGTGCTGACGTACTACGCGCACCGCCGCGAGCGCAGGCTACCCGGCGGAGCCAGCGGTACGTGCTCGGAAATCAACTCACGGCACGCTACTCGACGATGGATGGCTTGCCGCCGTGGCGCTGGTACTCGAGCGGCCCGAAGAGCTTCGTCAGTTCGCGCACCAGTGGTTCGCCATCGACGTCCTCCCGGATCGACAGCGCGAGATCCTCAGGCAGCCACGGCTCTGCGCGCAATGCTGTCAAGCGCAGCACGGGCTCTCCATCGAGGGTGACCTCGAGCGCGTTGCGCCGACGGACAACCTCGCAACCGAGCTCGCGAAACAGCTCGATGATGGCCACCGCCTCGAGCCCGGGCGCCTCGCGAGACAGCATCGGCGGCAGCGTGGAGGCGGCCTCGCGATAACCAGTCTCCCGGCCGCTACCGATGACCGCGCGTACCTTCCCCGATCTCCATTCGTGCACGGTCACGGCAGGTGCAGCCGCTCGCGCGAGAAGTCCGCGCCACAGGCCGAGCGCGATCGACACCGTCCATCCGAGCTGGATCGCGACGATTGGCGGCAGCGTGGAGAACGTGGTCGTGCGAACGATGGGCGTTACAAAGATCAGTTGTCCGATGGCGGCGGCGGCGAACATCGCCACGAGCAGCGCAGCGAACACGATCCGCTCAAGCATCGAGCCAGGCTTGCGCTTCACTCGTGCGAAGAGCCGCCGAAACGACCACCGAACGAGCGCATACGTGACGACGAGTCCCACGATCCACGAAGCCGCTGCAACTCCACGCAGCACCCAGCGCCGGCTCGCTTGATGTTCCGGTGACACGATTGGTACGGACACCTCGATCGTGTCCCTGCGCTGCACCGTTCGGTAGTAAACGGTGTTGAGCGCCCTGGACGTCTCGACGCGGTAATCGAGGTCAACATCGAGCCCGATCCTGACCGAACCGAGCTCGACGTCGCGAGGGATCGTGATCGCGAATCGACCATCGCTCGCGGGTCCTGTCCACGTCCACACGTCCACGGCGGGCCGACTGCCGATGCGAGCGCGAAGTCGTCTCAGATCGCCTCCGGTCATGAGCTTGAGAGCCAGATCATCCCCGGGAGCCACGTCGGACGTCGTGAGCTTCGCGTTGACCAAGCGTCCGGTTGCGTCGACCGAGCGCGCGTCGATCACCCATGCGACGAGATGCATCGCACCACAAAACAACGCGCAAGCACACGCCACACCAAACGCGATCAACGCCTTCTTGCCGCCGGAGAGGGTGGTGGCCGTCATGGCGGCGATGCTCCACGCTCGGCCTCGAGCGTTCTACCAACGGCGCACAAGAACGCCGCGACCTCGCGGATCGGCCGTCTAACGATGCGGTGGTGACCGTGCCGTCCCGCCGTCCTGAACCGCAAGTGAAGCATCGTGCCCCCGCGTGCATCTCTCGCACCCGCGGGCTGGGCGGTCAACGAGCAGTGATCCACCCGTGCTGACGGGAGACGAACGGACCGTGGAGAAGTTCCACTACACGTTCTGAACCACACGTTCTGAACCGAGTGTTCTCGTTGCATGAATCGTAGTCCTCCTCACGGTTCAGAAACATCGGACCCGACTTTCTGATCAAGTGTATCGATCGGCATGCGAACGTGATCGTCGAGGAATCAGCGACGAGATCCTGCGTACGATGGGGCAAGATGTACATCGACGACGCTCCTACTACCTCCATCGGCGGCCGGTTCGCCGAGAGGCATGAGGGTGGTCGCGTCAGTTGTGGTCCGGCCACGTCAGTGTGGTCGAAGGTCCGCTCTGCCGTGGCAGGTTTACCCTGCCGCAAAACGATGCACTGGTGCTACATCGTGCGCTGTGATGCGATCGGCGTAATCCCTCGCGCGAGTCGTTCAGGGAAGGCGTAGGCGATGGGCGGCCCTGAACAACCACCACTGCAACCAGGCAAGCAGACCGCAGGGTCGAAGCGCGCCTCCCGCGACCATGACGGCGAACCGGAGCATCCTGGTAGGCGTAGTCCGACGCAACATCTCGTCGCGGAGGATGACCTTGCGCGGCATGCAACGTCGTCGCTCGATGAAGCTCGTCGATATCTCGACGTCCTGATCCGGGCGAACAAGGAACGAGATGCGTCGGCTTCGGCGTCGGCGGTCAGCTCGCTGCGATTGCATCTCGAAAATGCGCGGGAAGCCGCGCAGCGCTCCTCAGATCGGAATCAACTTTCGGCGGTTGATGCGCTCGACCTCGAAGCAGCGCCGCAGCTCGCGGCTGGTTTCGCGCCCGCGCGCGACGGGACGACGGCGAGCCCGCGGTGGAATCCAGATCGTTCGAGCTTCCAGCGGGAAGCTGCCGCGTGGAGTCGCGGAGGCAACGGTGCAGCTCCACAGAATGGGCCAGCGGAACTCGCCGCTGGGGCCGTCGACCCCGCACCGTCGCCCGGCTTGCTGTCGCTCGGAACGGCCGACGCTGCGCCGGCCGCGAGCCCCACGCCGCTACTGGGTGCGAACGCGAGCCCGTCGCCGACCTCGCGATCGCCATCGCCACGTCCCGACACCGGCGGAACGGTCGAGATTCCAGACGCGCTCCGGCTCAAGCCCGAGGGCGACGCCCCTGCCGCGCGCCCTGCTGCCCCGGAAACAGCAACGATGTCGTCCCCCGAGGACGCCACGGCCAGGTACTTCCTCGGCAACGTCAACCAACTCTGGCGCGCGGTAGCTTCCCAGCTCGCGAGCGCGTCGTGGCCGACACCCAGCGAGCAGCTCACCTGGCAGCACGCCCAGCCGTTCAGCGAGGCTCTCGGGTCGGCGATGAAGCAATACGTGATGGAGCGTGCGAGCAAAGCGGACATCGCTCTCGCGCCGCTCGACGAGCTGCTCTATCCGGTGCGCGTCCACGACGAGCTCGGCGCGTTCGTGCCGGTGGAAAGGGACGCCGACGGCAAGGTCACGCACGTAAACACGCAGTGGAGTCCGGCCCTCGGGCTGCGGTTCGCCCAGCTCGTGCACACCGCGCTGGTCTCGTCGGCGCAACGGATGACCACGCGCTATGTCGACGCCATGAATGCGCGGCGGGAACAGGCCGCGCACGAGGACGTGCGGCTCAGCGCGAACGATCTCATCACCTCCCGCCCGATCGATCGGCTCGTCGCTCACGCGCTCGTTACGCCCATCAAAGGCGGACAGCTCGTGGTGTCGTTCTCGCACGACGCCGCCGCGAAGCCAAAGGGACGCACGTCGCTGCGCTCCGTACGTCTCACCTGGGAAGGCAGCCGCGATCCGCGGTTCTGGTGCTGGGTGCGGGCGGATCTGCCCGACGCCACACCCGAGGAGGTCGCGGCGGCGCTGTTCGCATACGCCAAGGACAAGAGCGGCGATGTGCCCTCGTTCTATGCGTACGGCTTCGCCAACGCGGCGCCGCTGTTCGGCCTGCCGGCATCGTGGGCGATCGCGTTTCCAGAAGCACGAGCGCACGCGCCCGAAGACATCAAGGGCGGCAAGCTCCCCGATCCGGCCACCGACACGATCGCGCGGCGGTTGATGATGCTTGCCGCGAGCGATACCGCCGATACTCTCGCGCTCCATCAGGCGGCCGGGGCGAAGCTCGGCGCGACCAGCGGGCCCGCCGTCCTGACCGCCGTCGAGGACACGCTCCTCCAGCTCGAAGCGCTGCGCTCGATCCTGACGCCGTGGGGCGTCGCCGGTGACATCTTCCCGGTGATCATGCACGCGGTTCGCAAGCGGGACGCGCTGCGCGCGGCTCCGGCAAACGAGGTGATCGCGTACGCGGGCGTCGCCTTCGGCCAGCGCGATCGGCTCTCGCGGATCGCGGGCAGCATCGCGGCCGCGATCGACGCGGGCGGACAGCTCGGATCGGCGCGCGACGCGTCTAACCCCGTGCGCGGGATCCTCGAGCGCTATGCGCAGGCTGCCGCGAGTGCGCAGCTCGGGGCGACCTCGGAGCAGCTGATCGAGGAAGCGCAGGCGATGCAGCGCGGGCTCGTGATCAAGTCGCTCCAGACCAATCAGCTCGCCGCGATGCATGAGATGAGCGATCTGCAGGCGGGGCCGGCCGTCCGCGATCCGAAGGCCGCGCCCGCCGACGATCGCGACTGGATGGAGAAACAGATCGACGAGTTGGAGGGTCGCAAGGACGCGCAGCGGACCGTGCCTCGCACCAACGCGCGCGCCGCGCGCGAGCTCGGCAGGCCCTACAACGACGTCCAGGACCGCGCGCGTATGCTGGAGAGCACCCTGCTCGCGGGTGGCGAGGTCGACGCTGACGAGCTCCAGCGCGTGCAGCTCGAGTCGCAGGAGATCGCGCTGCGCGCGCGGCTGGAGAACCTCACCGCACATATGGACGTCATCGATGCCGAGGCGGCCGAGGCGACCAAAGGGCTCGCAGCGAAGATCGCGAGCCTCGGCAGCTCGAAGTTCCGCGAGCTGCGCGACGTGACCGGGGCTGTCCGTGCCGCGCTCGTGCTCGTGCGCCGGGACCTGATCATCGATCAGCGCGAGGCCAAGCCGCGGGCGGGCGACGCCGATGGCCTGACGCCGCCGCCGGTCGACATCAGCATCAAGCGCGAAGCGCTCACCAAGGCGCAGGCGCAGTTCACGAAGCTATCCGCGGACCACGAGCTAGGCACGTTCCTCGAGCGTGCCTACGACGTCATCGAGAGCCAACGGTTCCGGACCATGCTCGTCAACTTCGCCGCGCAGCTCGGCATCGGCTTCGCGGCCGGCGGCATGGCCTCCGTGCTGACCAAGGGGATGGGCCGGGCGTTCACGACCGCGAAAGGCGTCCAGGACGTCGCCCAGCTCTCTCGCGGCGCACGCGCCGGCATGGTCGCAGTGCGTGTCGCGACCGACACGATTGCGAACACCGCCGGACAGGTCGCACTGACCGGCGAGGATCCGTGGAAGGCGCTCGTCCAGAACGCGCTGGTCGCGGTCGGGATGGAGGGCACCACCAGCTTGGTCGTGCGCGACGTGGCCGTCGCGCGCGCGTGGAGCAACGCGTTCGCCGAGCAGGTTGGCCGGATCGAGTCGGTAGAAGCCAAGGCCGCGATGCGCGCGTCGAAGGCCGGCATGGTCGCGCGCCTCGTGGGCCGCGAGGCGATCGGGATCTCGGGGCATGCTGTCATGGGCATGGCGCTAGGTTCGATCTCGCAGCGCCTGATCGCACAGCTCGACGGACAGGGCACCGCGCAGGGCGCTGGCGGTGACCTCGACACCGAGGCGCTGCTCCAGATGGCCGCGGTGGGAATCGGCCGACTCGTCCACGCGCGGAGCGCTCAGCGCCGCGCCTCGCTCGAAGAGCTGGCGCGCCAGAGCGGCTCCGCCGAAGGCCGCCTGCTCGCGGCGCACGCACAGCAGCTCGAAGCCCTCTCGGAGCGGCTCCTAAAGGCTCCCGACGCCGAGCGGGCTCTCGAGGTGCTCGATCACCAGCAGCGACTGATCGACGAGGAGCTGCGCGTGATCGACGAGCTGATCGCGCGTACCGATCATGGTGGCTATTCGGCCGACGACCTCGCGCGCACGCGAGCCGAGCTAGTGAGCCAGCGGGGCAACGCGGGCGACACGGCGATGCTCGCGGTCAAGCTCCACCTGTCGGGGTTGCGCGAGCTGGCGCCGGGCACCCTGTGGAGCGGGACGCCCGAGGATGTGGCCCGCGGGGTGAAGGAGATCCGCGCCACGCGCCCGGACGCGCAGGTGCGCGAGGAGCCTGGCTCAACGACGGTGCGGGTCGGCGATCAGGTGATGGTGCTGCACGTCGTCGAAGCGGGCGCACCCGCCGTCGATACCCGCGTGACGGCGGCGCGGACCACCGGCGACGAGCGGATGCCCGGCGCCGCGCCGGTCGTGAACAAAGCGCTCGGCGAGCAGATCGCGGGCCGCGTTCCTGGTGTGCGCTACGAGACCGGCGGGGCCTTCAAGCTCGCGACCGAGGTCGGCGAGGTCACCGTCCGGATCCGCCGCCGATCGTCCGGCGGGCCGCGCGTCGTCCACGAAGGCAACGAGGTCGTCATCGAGGTCCCCGTCGGCATCGACGAGGCCACACTCCGCGAGATTGTCGCCGAGCAGCTCACCCAGGCCCGCGACAGCGCGCACGGCACCCGCGAGTCTGCGGTGCGTGCGAAGGCGCCGGAGGTCACGCGCACAGAGAAGCCCGATGCGATCAACGACGGGGGCAAGGAAGCCTCGTCTGGCGCGCCGAAGTCGCCCGTCGACATCGACCCGGGCAACGACATCGCGCGTCTGCAGACGAAGGGTATCGAGACAGCGATCGCCGAAGGCCAGAGCAAGTTTGACTGGAATGCGCGCAGCAAGGACGGCACGCACTCGGTCGCCGAAATCTACAAAGCGTGGATCGAGGGAAAGCAGCCGGTCGACTTCTCCGGGAAGGAGCCCCACGCAAACTTCAGCGGAGACGAGACGCTACGTCCATACTTCGACGAGTTTCGACCGATCTTCGACGGAATCGTCAAGAACCCCAGTGCCAACGTCACGCTCAACGCGAAGGCAAAGCAAAACGCGAGTGCGATCGGCGACCTCAAGCTGTCGTCGCTCGATCCCACGAACCCGAACTACTACGTCGATCGAGCGAAGCTGGTGGAGAAGCTCGGTCCCGCCGCAGTCGCTCGCTACGAGTCGCAGGTTCTGAACCTCTCCACGGAGAGTCAGACCAAGGTTCGGGAGAAGGTGCGAATGGTCGTCCCTGACGAGGCCATCGCACAGCTCCGCAGCCAATTCCCAGACGCTGAGATCTACATCTACGGAAGCTCGGCGCAGCCGAACAAGAAAGACCTGACGCTGGTCAAGGACATCGACGTCATGCTCGTCCTCCCCGACGGTACGCCGGGGACCAGGAAGGCGGAGCTCGAGAACATCGCGAAGTCGATGACGCTCCCGACCACGCCAGAATTCGCCGCGGCGACGAACAAGACCGAGCTGCCGCTCGACGTCAGCGTGCGTACGAAGTCAGACGCTGTAGGCCTCATGACCATGGAGCCGGGGACGAATCCGAAAACGAATGCACCCCGCACGCCCCTCGAATACGCGCGGGTCGACGAACACCAAGGCATCCCGATCACGCCGGCCGAGCGTGATGTGCTGGCGAGTGCGTTCGACAAGGTTGGCAAGGGCGAGTCGCCGAGCAATGCCGAGATGGCCGAGCTGACGAGGATGATCGCGCTGGGAAAGATCGATCCGAAGCGGCTCCCTGCAGCCGTGAAAGACAAGCTGCCGAATCACGCGGGAACTGACGCCGCCGCGATCAAGCAGTGGGCCCACGAACTCGCCAACAGCACGCCCGAAAGCGAAAAGATGACGCCCGAGCAGGCGAAAGCGGACACCGACGAGTATCTCAAGCGAAAGCAGGAGGTCGACGAGCTGTATGAAGGCGCGATGAACGGCACGGTGCCGATGCCCGCGGGTGTTAGCAAGGAGCGCCTGCGCCTCGCCGTCAAGGGCGACCCAGAGACGGGCGAACGCGTTCCTCTTAGCTACGGCGCGGACGCAGAAAAGGCGACCAACCTCCTCCACCAGTTCGAGGCCGAGCTGAAGGCCGTGTTCGACTCCGAGAACATCACCGATGTCGTTGTCGTGCAGGTCGGATCCGGGACGACGGGGTGGTCGAACGCTCCTGGCAAGACCGGCAAGCCGTTTAGCAACAAGAGCGATGTCGACTTCGCGATCTTTAGCGACCAGGCACTCGAGCAGGCGATGAAGCAGAATGTTCCGATCAACGACAAGAACAAAGTGAGTGGCAAGTACACGACCCTCGCGAACAACCCGGATGCGAAGAAGGGACGGCTCACCGGATTGCACGAGACCTCGCTTGGCGCGAAGCTAAAGAAGCTGTCGAGACGATGGAACCAGATCGTGTTTAACGATCCGACCTTCGACGGATTCGATCTGAAGCTGAACCTCGACACCGAGAAGCCGTTCCGTTCAGCCGTTCCCGTCGTACAAATGGAGACGCCGGTACCGATCACGTCCCCCGAAACCAGCGGTACGCGCGCCATCCTGGTCGATGGGCGCTCAAAATTCCTCGGCGTCCCGTTGAAGGAACCGAAGATGACGAACATGATCCCGGAGCAGACGGTCGGACGGCGCGAGTACCACATCACGGTCGTGACTCCACCCGAGTACGCGAACCTGTCGGCCGAAAGTAGGACCATGATCGAGAGCGGCGTAGACATTCCTGGAACACCGCGCGGCCGAAACATGGCGCGCGAAGACTTCAACGGAATGAAC